>NZ_JBVJLW010000015.1:0-169341 GCF_055584525.1 Streptomyces sp. NPDC102514 | reverse complement strand
GGTGATGTCGGTGGCGATTGCGCCGGATGGGACCTGGCTCGCCACCGCCAGCGATGACAGGACGGTGCGGATCTGGGAGCGGGCGACCGGGACCTGTATCGCCATCCTTACTGGTCACACCAGGGCGGTGATGTCGGTGGCGATTGCGCCGGATGGGACCTGGCTCGCCACCGCCAGTGCCGACAGGACGGTGCGGATCTGGGAGCGGGCGACCGGGACCTGTACCGCCATCCTTACCGGTCACGCCGGCCCGGTGTGCTCGGTGGCGATTGCGCCGGATGGGACCTGGCTCGCCACCGCCAGCAATGACCAGAGCTGGCTCGCCACCGCCAGCAATGACAACACGGTGAGGATCTGGTCTGTCTGGGATCAGCGCACTGTGGCGATAGCGCGAAGTGAAGAATGGCTCTTGTCGTGTTTCTGGGGAGCTAGCGGCGACCTCGCGGTGGCGAGCAAGCGGGGCCTCTTCCTCTTCGCCCTCCTCACCTGAGAGGCGGCCCGCCGCGAGTTCGCTCGCGCCGTAATTTCATCAGGCCCCTGACAGCCCACTGGAGGCACGCACTGTGTGCGTTGAGTAAGGAGGGCGGCGTAGGTAGCCATCAAGGTAGCCATGGAGAGGGCGAATCTGTGTGTTCGCACAGGTCATAGCGTTGCGGTGATTCTCCCCGGCGTACAGCCCGACTCGTCCTGTCGCACCCCTCCGGCCCTGGTCGGAGGGGTGTTCCTCTCGTGCTCGGGTTTGTGCTCTACGGCATCAAACACAACGGTGACCTGCACTGGCACGGGCTGGACGGACGGCACGGTACGTTGGCCGCCGGAGCCGGAGCCGGAGCCGGAGCCGGAGCCGGAGCCGGAGCCGGAGCCGGAGCCGGAGCCGGAGCCGGAGCCGGAGCCGGAGCCGGAGCCGGGGAACAGGATCAGCGGCGGTTGGAGCATGTACAGCAGGGTGTTCAGTGGTGACGCGTATCGGGTCGCTTGAGCCGAGCGTGAGTGAGAAGCTGCAGCGGGTCGGCCCCGCCTCATTGCCGACGAGGCACCTTGCACCTCCGCCATGTGAGAGAAATGCGTCTCCCTGGACCCCCAAGTCCGCTTCGCCCTTAGGGCCCCCTCAAACACCGACGGGGCCGGGTTTGCGCTGGCCCTCCAGCAGGTCCGAGTCCGGCAGGTGCCACCAGACGTCGAGGTCGTTCCACCAGGTGACGACCGGGGCGTCCGTGCCTGGCCCGTTGGCGGGGCCGACGACGTGCATGTTGTAGCCGAGGAGGTAGACGACCACGACGATCACGGCGGCCGCGAACGGCATGCCGGAGGCCTTGGCGGCGCCCCGACCCAGCAGACGGCCCAGCTCGCAGACCCAGTCCGTGACGTTCTCGACCCAGTCTCCGTAGACCCGGACGGCCACCGGTATGCCGGTGCCGTTCCTGATGAGGAGCTGGGTGACCGCGTACTCCGGGAGGAGGAGCGCCGAACCGAGGAGGCGGCCGATGCGGGCCATGAGCCAGGGCGGCAGCGCCTTGAGCGCGGGGAGTAACCAGCGGGCCACGGCGTACAGCAGGAGAACCGCCGTGACAGTCGCGACCGGAACGCGGACGGGGTAGACGAGCCAGGAGAAACTGTCGGACCAGAGGTCCCGGAAGTCGTCGACGAGTTCCATCAGCGGTCCGGGTTGAGATCGCGCGGCTCGTCGGTGCCTTCGGAAGCGGAGCTGGCGCCGCCCTCGCCCCGCAGGCGGCGGTCGCGACGGCGGTCGTGGCCCTTGGCGAAAGGTTCGTCGCGGGGTTCCGGCACGTCTTTCGAGCCGGAGGGGAGTTCGGTCAGGGACGTGGGCAGGTCGTTGCGGAGGCGTTCCAGGAAGCCGTTGATGACAGCGTGCCGCTCGTGTTCCTCCGTGCTGTCGGAGATGGCGACCGCCTTCGCCATCTCCAACTCGGCCAGGAGCTCGACCCGTTCGTCCTGGCGCATGTCCTCGTAGATCCGCATGGCGCTCTCGGGGTCGTCGGCGAGGACCTTCTTCATGATGCCCGCCTTGCCTTGCGCAAGTACCTCGCCCGCCGCGTTGTGCTTGATGCCGTCGATGGTGACTTTGCGCATGACGCCTGTGACCTCGGTGTCGGAACGCAGCAAGCAGGCGATCCGCTCCACCGCCAGCAGTTCGTCACGCGGCGCCCATCCGTACACCTCCTGGCTGATCTGGTCCTCCAGCTCGTCGACCTGCGCCATGCCGTACCTCCTGGCCAAGCGGTTGAGCGGGGGCAGCAACCACCGCTCCAGGGTCGCGGCCACGCTGAACGGGGCTTCCTCCACGGCTCGTTCGGCGCTGCTGACCCGCCAGTCGACGTCCACGGTGCCTTGGAAACGCAATCCGGTGTCGGAGCTGTCGAGTTCGACTTCGAGGGTGGTGCCCTTGGTGCGCATGTCGACGATCCAGTACTGGCCTTTGGGGCGGAACCAGTTCATGCCGGAGGTCGGCATCTGGCCCTTCGGGAGGACGTTCGTACCGGCCCCCAGGTTCACGACCACTGCCTCACCGGTGCCGACTGTCGCCTCGGGCCGCACATCCCGGGGGCGCATCACCTGGAAAGGCCCGCGTACGGGGCTGTCTATGTAGGAGACCATCGTTGTCCTCATTTCTCCAGCAGTGCGCTGAGCTCGCGCCATGCCTTGCCTGCGGTGTGCGAGGGCCGTTTCCGGTCTTGGGCCAGGCGTCCGATGTGGTGTTCGAGTCTGCGGACGGCGGTTTCGCCTTCCGCGAGGAAGTCCAGCAGGTCGAGCAGGACCTCGCTGAACCCGCCCCGTTCGTCCGCCCAGCGGATCCAGGTGGTCAGGATTCCGAGGGCGGTTGTCCGGGTGGCGCGGGCGTCGAGGGCGGCGCGCCACAGGTCTGTGATGTCGTCGTGGGTTCGGCGTGCGGACCCAGACCTGGGTCTGGAACCCGCCCACTGCCGGGACCCGTTGTCGTCGCGGCTGTCGCCGCGGCCGAGGGAGCTGTCGAACATCCACAGGACTGTCGGCCAGGCGTTAGCGTCCGGGCGGCCTTTCGCCCCTCTGACCAGGCACAGCCGAAGGAAGGCGGCAACGAGGTTGTTCCGGGCGTCGCCGGCGGTGTCCGGCAGCCAGGTGCCCATGGCGTCCAGCACCAGCGGCTCAAGGCCGCCGGTGAAGGTGGTCACCAGCCCGGCCTGGACGGCGCTGCAGATGCCGGTGTCGGTGGTCCACAGCAGGCGCCGCAGCCCGCGCAGGCCGACCACCGGCTGGAGCGGGCTGATGCCGATGCCCCAGGCCAGCGCGGCGGTCATCCGGCGGTAGCGGTTGCCGCCCACGCCCCAGGATTCCACCAGGCCCATGGCGTGCGGGGCCACGACCGGGTCGCGGACCGCGACGGACACCGCGAGCGCCGCGGCCCAGCGATCACGCGGATCCGGTGACAAGGCCCACTCCTGGAGCACACCCTCCGCGATCTGGGTGAAGTCCAGCAGCGATAACCTCCCCAGCGACACGGCGGCCCGCCGCCGCACCGCCTCCATTGGGTGGCGGGCCAGTCCGGAGAGCCAGCGGAGCAGCAGACCCGGGGTGTCGTACTCCTTCCACAGCACGTCGATCAGCGCGTCCGCCAGTCCGGCGCCGATGAAGTCGACGGTCTCGGCGGGGCTACTGCCGTACGGGGTGGCCACCACCGACGACACCGTGGACGCCAGCACCAGATCAAGCCGCTGCGAACGAGTGGCGGCCAGGAAGGAGCGGGGGCGGAGCGTGTCGTGGCCCGCCGCTTCGTAGGTCAGGTCGGCCAGTCCTTCCTCCAGTCCGAGCACGGTGGAGTAGGCCAGGCCGCCGAAGAAGGCGATGGCGGTGGCGAGTTCCCAGGAGGCTTCGGTGCGGCCTAGCAGGGCCCGGGCGTCCTCGGTGGCGCGGGCGCCGACCTGGGCCAGGCAGTCCGTGACGGACCGGCCTACGGCCAGACCCTGGGCGAGGGCGCGGGCGGCGTGCGCGATCTCGGCCGGGGACGGCTCGGAGGCCAGCCAGTCGGCGAGTTCGGGCAGTGCGACCACCTCCTCGGCCCGATGCGCGTCCTTGGCCGGCCGGCTTGTGGGCCGACGGAGTTGAAGGTGGCGGAGCAGCATCTCCCGGCGGTCGCAGACGGCTTTCTGCTCGACCGTCCACTCCCGCAGCTCCTCGAAGACCTGGAGCGAGGCGTCGACGACGATCACCAGGTGCGCGTGCCGCTCGCCCAACAGCCGGGAGATGCGTGACAGGTGGAATGCCGAGGGGACGTACGTTGTGCCGGCCGCGAGGACATAGGCGCAGTCCCGCGCGATGTCGTCGATGCTCAGCATGTCGGGGTCAGTGCCGGGGGCCAGCAGCCGGCACTCGCCGTCCGAGCTGTGCACGGCGGCGGCAAGTGCCCTGGCGTAGAAGTGCTTTCCCGTACGACCGAGGCCGTGCACGACGAGCACCCGCTGACGGCGGAGCTGCCGCTGTGCCTCGGCCGCGCCGGGCGGCGCCACGAAGACGGCGTCGAGTTCTGCGGACTCGCGGCGCGAGAAGCGGCGCCAACTCGGGCGTGGGGCAGCCGAGTCATTGAGATTGATGATGAACTGGTCGCGTCCGACCAGGGATTCGGCGCGGACCTGCTCGTCGAAGTACACCGAGCCGGAGGAGCCGGAGGTGTTGAAACGGCGTACGTCGTGTTCCAGGACGGAGCGGAGGCGCTGGACGTCGTCCGTGCCGTAGGGGTCGTGCTCACGCTCGGCGGAGTCGTTGGGTGGGGTGTCCTTCGCGAAACGGGCCTTGTCCGTGCCGGGGTTCTGGCCGGCGCCCGGGTCCGGGCCGGTCATCCACGCCGCCTGTCGTCACGTCCGACGATGTTCTTCGCGCGGACCGTGCCGTTGAAGACGACGGAGTCGCGCATCTCACTCTTGGCTTCAGCTGCGGCCGCAGGCGCTTGTCTGATGCGATCCTCCTGCGGGGAGAGGGTCGGATCCTCCGCACCCACTGCGGTCAACTCCGTTCCGGGGGAGCTTCGTTCGGGTGGCTCCGGCGTGATCCAGGCCAGTGTCTCGCCACTCTTGTGGGTCAGCATCAGCGGCGCGTAGTTCTCCGGCTCCAGCTCCCCGTGTCCGTGCCGTACAACTCCTTGCCAGACCGGCTCGGAGACCGCGAGCACCCAGGGGGCACGGGAGGTGCCGAGGGCGGCGCGGAGCTGGCCGGCGTCCAGCATGCGGTGCAGCAACACTACGTCGGCACCGTCGGCGTCCGTGCCGTCCGGGGTGGGCACCAGGTAGCCGTCGTGCACCACGAAGCGCAGCTCCAGCCGCAGGCCGGGCGAAACCAACTTGTTGTGCGCCCGCAGCAGCGAGGGGACCGACACCGTGACCGCCTCGATCACCGGGACGGGCGAAACGCCCGGCGCGAAGTCGTAGCGGCCGCCGTCGCCCCGGCTGCGCTGCGCGTAATCCTTCGGCCCGACGCCGTGCCGCGCCAGCGCGTCGCGGAGTATCCGCTGCCAGGCCGCGCGTAGTTCGGGGAGCAGGCTGTCGTCCCGCTGCGGATCGCTCGAACCGCGGATATCGATGCCGAGCATGACGTGATGTGTCGGGTACGGGCTTGAGCTGTTCAGCAAGAACACCGCCTGCCAGGTCGCACATGGTCGCAGTCGCAGTCAGGAAATGTAGCCGCCGGACCCCGACATTTACTAATTGATCATCAGATCATGACCATGCTGACACGAGCAGTAGTCCCAGCAGGGCGACGCCCGCGACCACTGCGCAGCTCAACGCCTTGCGGAAGGCGGAGTACTTGAGCCGCGCAATTCCCGCGAGGTCCACGGCGTGCTGCCAGGCCTCGGCGCGCACCTGGCCGGGCGCCACGGCGGCGTAACCCTTCGGATCGGCGTCGGCGAGGATCGGCCAGGCGTACCGAGTGGGCAACCCGACGGTGGCGCGGGGCACCAGCGTGCTCCGGACGAACCATGCAGCAGCAGCCAGGCTCAGCACGACCAGGTGGGAGAGGAGCAGCAGGACCCAGTCCCGGACGGATTCCGGCGGCAAAGCGTCACGCAGCTGGCTCACCTGGGTCCCGAAGCCGCCTGCGAAGACGCCGAGCAGCGCCGCGAGCAGGCCCGCCTTCGTGTCGGCGCCCGATACCCAGCCCGTGACCTGGTCGATGGCCAGTTCTGCGTCCGCGCCGGGGGATGCGATCCCCTCGCCGTTCGTGTCGCCGCTTGCGTCGCGTGTGGCATCCGTGCCCGCATTACTCATATGCGCCCCCTGCTCGCCTCCACCAATCTGTCCCGCCGCCGGGTGGTTCATGCAAGGGATGGGTGCGACACCGAACATACGCTCCCTTTGTGAGTGATTTCGTCCTGGAACAGATCGCAACGCAGTCCTGGACCGTCTCGAAATCCGACAGCCCGTGCGGAGACTGCAAGGTGATCGCGGCGGCATGCTCGGCCGCCTGTTCGCCGACGGATACATGTCCGCGGACATCTCAGCCGGAACAGCTCGCGACGATGCTCGTCCAGAAACGCGAACACACTCCCGGACGGAATCAGATCACGGCACGTCTCCCTCACCTCCGGTCCGGCCATCTAGCCGATCCGCTCACCTATCACCACATGACGATTCTGGCCCTGCCGCTCGCGCGGCAGGGCCAGAATCCAAGATCTTCATGAGCCTTCTCGGGCCCGTTCCCTGAGGCACCGCCCACATGCGTCAGTGCGTCGATGTGACCCGCGTTTCCTTCAGGGTGCCGCAGTTCGAGCCTGTGATCTGGACGAAGACGTTGTTGATGCTGCCGCCCCAGTCGATGCAGTGGCCCTTGCCGTACACGTAGGTCGGGCCCGCGTACGACGTGTAGGCGCCGTCGTCGCTGGCGCCTTCCTGGGTTTCGGGGACGTAGACGTACGCGGACATGTTCACCGCGGTGCCCGGGTTGCTGCGGATGGTGGCCACACAGTTCTGGCCGTTCGAGGCGTTGTACGTCAGATAGACGGTGCCCTGGGTGCCGACGGCCGCCGAGTTCACGGTCTTGTAGGCGCTTCCGCAGACCTTCTGCGGCGTGGTGTTGGGCGCGGCCGAGGCGGGCACCGCCAGCGCGGTCGTGGTCCCCACCGCCAGGGCGGCGAACGCGGCAGCGGTCAGGACGGAACGGTTGAAACTCATGCTTCCCCCTTGTGGTCCAAGATCTGTGGTGCGAGTTCTGTGGTGCGCGGGGTTCAGTGTCCGTGCCTGTGTTCACGTGCCGCAAAGCTTTCAATGATGGTCAAATAGTCCGGACGCGGGGAGGACTTCTGATGCGCAACGTGACCTATTCGATGAACGTCTCGCTCGACGGCTACATCGTCGGGCCGGACGGCGGCTTCAATTGGACGGGACCCAACGAGGAGGTCTTCCGTTTCACCATCGAGGAGACGCGGAAGGTCGGCGCCTACCTGCTGGGACGACGGCTCTACGAGACGATGCTGTACTGGGAGGACGCCGTCCAGGACCCGTCGCTCGACGAGTCGAGGCTGGAGTGGGCCGGGGTCTGGAACCCGCTCCCCAAGGTCGTGTTCTCCCACACTCTGTCGTCGGTGCGGGGCAGTGCCCGTCTGGCCTCCGGTGGCCTGGCGGAGGAGATCGAGCGGTTGCGGGCCGAGCCGGGGGAGGGCGAGATCGCGGTCGGTGGGGCGACCCTCGCCGCCGAGGCTTCCGCGCTGGGTCTGATCGACGAATACCGGGTCAAGGTCTGCCCGTTGCTCGTCGGCGGTGGCATTCCGTTCTTCCCCCGGGCCGAGCGCCACGTGGATCTCGAACTCGTCGAGACCCGCACATTCGGTTCGAGTGGTTCAGACATTCTCTATCTTCGGTATCGCGTGGCGCGTTAGCCGACGCTTCCCGTCGGTCATTTGCCGTACGCCTGCCTCCAGCGCGCCCGGTGGCGGAAGTCCCCCTGGCCCCGGCCGTTCACGCCCCATAAAGAGGCGAGCGGGACTCCGTTGTTCCAGAGCCCCAGGTGGTCCCGGTGCACGGCGAGGATTCCGTGCTGGACCGCGA
The DNA here is from genome assembly GCF_055584525.1 of Streptomyces sp. NPDC102514. Classification (NCBI taxonomy): domain Bacteria; kingdom Bacillati; phylum Actinomycetota; class Actinomycetes; order Kitasatosporales; family Streptomycetaceae; genus Streptomyces; species Streptomyces sp. NPDC102514. The sequence continues at coordinate 161,311 of NZ_JBVJLW010000015.1, read as the reverse complement.
ACTCCTCGGAAGGGCGGCTGAATCGCGTGGTCGCCACGAAGACGGCCAGATCTGCCCGGAAGTGCACCTTGGCGCCCAGCAGATCGCGCAGTTCGCGGCTCGCGATCGTGCTGCTCGGTGTGTACCGCTTGCACTGGATCACCATGGTCCGGCCGTCCGGGAGCCGCCCGAGGACATCGGCGCCGTTGTCGTGCGAACCGCCCACCCGACGGACCTCCGTACATCCGTCGCGGCGGCACAGACCGGCGACCAGTTCCTCGAACTCGGTGCCGCTCATGGCGTCCACCTCCGCGAGGGTCCGGCGGCCGGCCTCCACCTCGTCGTTCCGACGCCAGCGGCGGTCCTGCGCGCGCACGATCCGGTCGGTGCGCCACAGCCACCAGCCCACCGTCCCGATGGCGCCGAAGAGCACGGCAGCCATGACGTACGGCCACACGGTCGACCAGAACACCGCGAGGAGGGCCAGCAGTACGACGCCGCCGATCACGGCCGCCTTCAACCGAGCACGTGCCTGTGCCCGTGCCCGTACCTGCGTCCGTGCCCGTGACCTCTGCCGCTTGCGAGCAGTCATCCCCGTACCCTCCTGACGTTCCGCCGTTCTCACGTTCTGCCGTTCTGCCGTTCCGTTGGGCAGTCTGGGCAGTGCGTCGGTGGGCCGGAAGAGCGCGAGTCGGCCACGGTCCGATCGCCCTCCGCGCCTCACTCGACGGTGACGGCCGACACCAGGCCGGTCGTCACCGACGAGCAGGTCGTACGGTCGTACAGGTGGTGTCCGGCGTCTGGCGGTGGGTCAGGGAGCCACCGCCTGGCCGGTCTGCGGGGAGATCCTGCCGGCGCACAGGCCTCGCGCGGTCAGGCCCTGCGCGATGCGCGGGATCGCGGCGAGCGTGTTGGCCGGCCAGTCGTGCATGAGGATGACCTGGCCGTTTCCGAGCCGCCCGGCGGCCTGCACGATCGCGTCGGTGCTCGCGCCGTTCCAGTCCTGCGAGTCCACGTTCCAGATGATCTCGGTCAGCCCGTACTTGGCCTCGACCGCCCGCACCGTCGCGTTGGTCTCGCCGTACGGCGGCCGGAACAGTTTCGGCGTACCGCCGCCCGCGGCCGCGATCGCCTGCTGGGTCCGCGAGATCTCCGAGTCGATCTGCGACTGGCCGAGCTGGGTCAGATGCGGGTGGGTGTAGCTGTGGTTGCCGACCCACATACCCGCGCTGACCTGGGCCTGGACCCGGGACGGGTTGGCCGCGGCGTAATTGCCCTGGTTGAACATCGTGGCCCGCAGCCCGTTTCGCGTGAGTGCGCTGAGCAGGGCCGGTGTGCTGCTGGACGGGCCGTCGTCGAAGGTCAGCCCGACGTATCCGTTGCAGGCGGCAGCAGCAGTGCCGGCGGCAGTGGTGGCAGCAGCCGCTTGCGCCTGGGATGCGTCGGCGGCGCCGGCGGTGAGCGTGCCCGTCGCCGTCAGCGCGACGGCGGCCAGCGCGGTCGTCCAGGGGCGTGTCCGGGCGCCGGTGCTCATGCCGCCACCGTGATGCTTGAGCTGCCGCTGCTCTGGTAACCCTCGGTCGCGAGGATCATGTAGTACTTGAAGGTGCCGAGGGGCATCCCGGCCCGTGACCAGGCGTCGAAGTGGTTGCCTGTGGTGATGCTGCCGCCGGTCCTCCTCGACTGCCGGACGCTCCAGTACTGGTTGAAGGTCTTCGTGCCTTCGACGGACGGGGCGTTGTACCGCGTCGTCTGGTAGATGTCGTACGTGCCGCCGTCGCTGGTGACCGTGCCCTTGTACGTACCCGTGGGCCGGTAGGTGCCCCAGTTGTCGACGATGTAGTACTCGACCAGCGGGTTCGCCGTCCAGCCGTAGAGGGTCAGGTAGGCGTTGCCGGACGGGCTGAAGGAGCCGGAGTAGGTCACGGTCCTGCGGCTGCCGTTGCTCCAGCCCTTGCCGGTGACGAAGTTCCCGGTGTTCCGCCAGGTCGTGCCGTAACTGCCGCCGGAGCCCAGGTTCATGGAGACCGTGCCCTGTGCGTCGGTCCAGAACGAGTAGTAGTACCCGTTGTTGGTGCCGGTCTGGTTCGTGGTGACGACCGTGTCGGCGTGGGCCGTGCCGGGCAGCGTGAGCGCGGTCGCGGCGCCCAGCAGCAGGGCGCAGGCCTGCCTGCGGTTCGGCTGTGCGGGGGTGAGGTTCATGTGCGGGTTCCCTCCGTCTTCCACGGGGCGGGTTTGGTCGAACAGTGTTGACCTGGACCCGTCAAGCGTCAACAGTTTCGCCCATGATTACGAAACATTCGTGTCGCGTGGAGTGGCCTAGAGGGTCTAACTGCCTGGTGGGAGGCACCAGTTAGCGCCCTCGCGGCATTGTGTGCGGGGTATCCATCCAGGGGAGATCAGATAAAGGAGGTCACATCTTCGAATGTTTCGAAGAACTTACGGAGCGAAGTGCCGCGACATCATTCGGCGGTCGGGGCCGCCGCAGGCCCTTCCGTTCCCCAGCCCGCCGCCCTCGCCGTGCCGATGAGCAGCGGCCAGAGCGCGGCGGCCATCGTCTCGGGTGTGCCGGGGCAGTCGCGGCGGAGCCAGTCGATGACCGTGCCGAGCACCGCGCCCGCCACGAACGCGGCAGCCGGATCGTGCGGGACGTCCGCCGGGTCCTCGTCGGTGGGCGCGGGCGCGGGAGCCGGCGCGGGGTGTACGGGGGCGTCGGCCGCCTCTGCCGTCTCGGCCGGGACGCGGCGGACGTGTGCCGCGACCGTCATCCGGTGCAGCAGGTGGTTGATCACGCGGGCGCTGCCGTCGTCGCCCAGCAGGGCCCGGTAGAGCGGGGCGTGCTCGGCGACGTGCGCGAACAGCTCCGGCAGCAGCTCGACGGTGGGGCTGCCCTCGGCGTTGAGCGGCGGAACGACCGTCGGGCTGGCCGCCACCAGCTCGTCGAAGACCGTCGTGCACGCGGCGGCGGCCAGATCGTGCACGTCGGAGTAGTGCTCGTAGAACGTCGACCGGTTGACGCTCGCGCGCTTGGTGATGTCGGAGACCGAGATCTGGCTGAGGTCGCGCTCGGCGATGAGTTCCCGCAGGGCGGTCTCCAGGGCGGCACGGGAGCGGCGGGTGCGGGGATCCATGGAGCGCGCGGGCATGGTTCGAGCCTATCCTTTCCAGCATCTGTCGGATAACCGACACATGCTGGATAGTGGGGGATCAGCTGAGTACGGGCCGCGTGTCCGTGCGGACCTCCAGGGAGCACCAGCGATGAGCCCCACCAGGGACACCACGAGCACCATGAGCACCGCGAGCACCACGGGACTGTCCGGCAAGTCGGTCGTCGTCACCGGGGCCGGTTCCGGGATCGGCCGTGCCGCCGCGCTGCGCTTCGCGGCCGAGGGCGCCCGTGTCGTCCTCGCCGACCTCAACACCGACGGTACGAAGGCGGTCGCCGAGGAGATCTCCGAGGCCGGGGGCGCCGCCGTCGCCGTGATCGGGGACCTCGGCGATCAGCGGGTCGTCGACCGGGTCGTCGCCACCGCCGTGGACGCCTTCGGAGGCATCGACGTGCTGGTCAACAACGCGGGCGTCATGGACAGGATGTCGGCCGCCGCCGACACCGCCGACGAGGAGTGGGAGCGCGTCCTGCGGATCAATCTGACCGCGCCGTTCCTGCTCAGCCGGGCCGCGCTGCCCCACCTCCTCGCGAGCGGCGACGCGGCCATCGTGTTCACCGCCTCCGAGGCGTCCCTGCGGGGCAGCGCCGCCGGTACCGCGTACACGGTCTCCAAGCACGGCGTGGTCGGCCTCACCAAGTCCCTCGCCGTCATGTACCGCGCCAAGGGGGTGCGGACGAACGCGATCGCCCCGGGTGGCACGGTGACGGGCATCCAGGTCGACGTGGACGCGGAGGCGCACGGGCCGTCCGTGCTCATGGGCCACCTGGGCGCCATGGGCCGTACGGCGACCGCCGACGAACAGGCCGCCGCCATCGTCTTTTTGGCCTCCGACGCCGCGAGCAACATCAACGGGGTCGTCCTCCCGGTGGACAACGGCTGGTCCGCCGTCTAGGACGGGTTCAAGTCGGGTTCAAGTCGGGTCAGCCGAGAGGGTTGTCCCTGGTGCGCAGGGTGTCCAGGACGGGCGCGTACATACGGGACTTGATGGTGCCGAGGGTCGGCCCGGCCTTGCCGGCCTGCGCCCCGGCGAGTTCCACCGCCTTCGCGCGTACGGAGTCCTCGGCCACCGCGTGGTCGACGAGCCCGGCGTCGAGGGCGTCGCCGCCTCCGTAGCGGCGGGCGGTCAGCATGGCCTCGTGTGCGGTACGCGGATGCAGCCGGGACTGGATCAGCGCGGACATGCCCGGGGTGAAGGGGATGTTGATCTCGGCCTCGGGCAGGCACCAGTAACCGCGGTCGGCCCGCATCACGCGGAAGTCGTGGGCCAGGGAGAACATCGCTCCGGCCGCGAAGGTGTGCCCCTGCAGGGCGGCCACGGTGATCACGGGCAGGGACAGCGTCCGCGCGAACAGCTCCTGGACGCCGCGGACATAGTCCTCCTGCTGGTCGGCGTGGGCGAACAGCCAGTCCAGGTCGAGGCCGTTGGAGTAGAACTTGCCGGTGGCGGCGGTCACCAGGGCGCGCGGCCCCTCCGCCTTCTCGACCTCGTCCAGTGCGGCGTTGGCGGAGGCGAGCCAGTCGGGGTGGAAACGGTTCTCGCCGTCTCCGAGATCGAGAACGAAAACGTCGTCCTGGCGGTCGAGCGTCGGCATGGTGACTCCTCGCGGTAGCTACTTGTGAGTAACTTAATGCGTCAACCTAATGCGCGACGTGCGGGTCGTGCAATGGATGCGGCCGATCGCCCCGTCGAAATCATTCGTCCCCGCTGGCCGGTTTCGGTCTCCACCCCGTCCCCGTGGGAGCGCTTCCATGGCAGGGCGACAGCGCAGTCATGCGCATGCCATGCGGCTGGCCCCGTCTCTGGCCCCGTCTCCTGGCGTCGCTCCACCGCGCCATCCCTGCGTGCCTGAATGCCCGCGCTCCTGAATTCCCGTACGCCCGAATGTCCGCACGCCCGCATTCCTCACAGTCGTGCTCCGGAAGGGACGGACATGTCCGCCACTGGACGCAACACCGTGCACAGCCGCACCGCCGACCATCACGCCGTGCCCAGCAAGGCGGTACCCGGCAACGCCGTGTCCGGCAACACCGCGCGCAGACGCCCGCGTTCGGGGCTCGCGGTGCTCTTCGCCGTACTGGTGTCCCTGGCGTCCCTGCTCGCGACGACGCTCCTCTCCGCCCCCGGGGCCGTCGCCCGCGAGCCTGTCGAGAAGGCGCCTGTCGAGAAGGCGCCCGTCAAGAAGGCGCCGGTCGCGCAGGCCGCCGCCGCGCCCGCCGCGGCCCTCACCGAGGTCACCAACTTCGGCAGCAACCCCAGCAACCTCCAGATGTACCTCTACGTACCGGACAGCGTCACCGCGAACCCCGCCGTGGTGGTGGCCGTCCACTACTGCACGGGCTCCGGCCCGGCGATGTACTCGGGCACCGAGTACGCCTCGCTCGCCGACCAGTACGGGTTCATCGTCGTGTACCCGTCGGTCACCCGCGCCAGCAAGTGCTTCGACGTCTCCTCGCCCCAGGCGCTGACCCGCGGTGGCGGCAGCGACCCGGTCGGCATCAAGTCGATGGTCGACTATGTGACGCGCACCTACTCCGCCGACACCGGACGCGTCTTCGCCACCGGCATCTCCTCCGGCGCGATGATGACGAACGTCCTGCTCGGCGACTACCCGGACGTGTTCGCCGCGGGCGCCGCGTTCTCGGGCGTACCGTTCGGCTGCTTCGCGACCACGGACGGCTCCGAGTGGAACAGCGCCTGCTCCGGCGGCACGGTTCTCCACACCCCGCAGGAGTGGGGCAACCTGGTCCGCAACGCCTACCCCGGCTACACCGGCCCGAGGCCGCGCATGCAGGTGTGGCACGGCACCGAGGACGACGTGCTGCGCTACCCCAACTTCGGGGAGGAGATCGAGCAGTGGACGAACGTGCTGGGCGTCAGCCAGACCCCGGCCGTCACCGACTCGCCCCAGTCCGGCTGGACCCGTACGCGCTACGGAGCCACCGGTGACCAGGCCCCCGTCGAGGCCGTCAGCCTCCAGGGCGTCGGCCACAACCTGTACGCCTGGGGCATGGCGGCCCGCGTCCTCACGTTCTTCGGCCTGGACAGCTCGGGCCCCGGCCCCCAGCCCCAGCCGGGCGCCTGCAAGGTGACCGCCACGACCAGCGCCTGGAACACGGGGCTGACCGGCTCCGTGACGATCACCAACACCGGCACCTCCCGCATCGAGGGCTGGCAGCTGGGCTTCACCCTGCCGTCCGGGCAGAGCATCACCAACGGCTGGGGCGCCACGTACGCCCCGGCGAGCGGCGCGGTGACGGCCACGAACGCCTCGTACAACAGCACGATCGCGGCGAACGCGAGCGTCAGCATCGGCTATCAGGCGAGTCATACGGGGAACAGCTCGGCGCCGATCGCCTTCACTCTCAACGGCACTGTGTGCAGCGGTAGTTGAGGGATATGAGACCGGTACGGCCCGTGCCGCCGTCGAGAGCGCACTCCTTCGTCCGTCTCGTCACCGCCTTCGTCCTCGTCCTGGTCCTCGCCGTGAGCGCGTCCGCCGTGGTGGCCCTCGTCGAGGGGGCGCGGGGTGCGGACCGTGGTTCCGCCGGGCCGGCCGGGGCGGGTGCCCGGCACTGGGTCAACACCTGGACAGCGATGCCGCAGCTCACCGAGCCGGGCAATATGCCGCCCCGCCGTTCACCGAGGAGCGGGCCGTCCTGGTCGACACCACCCTGCGGCAGACCGTGCGGGTCTCGACCGGCGGCGGGCGCGTCCGGCTGCGGTTCTCCAACGCGTTCGGCGACACCGCGCTGCCCCTCACCGCCGTGAGCGTGGCTCTTCCGCTCGGCGGGCGGGCCGGAGTCAGTGCCGTCGAACCCGGCTCGCCGCGGCGCGTGACCTTCGCCGGACGCGCGTCGGCGACCGTGCCCGTCGGGGCCCAACTCGTCTCCGATCCGCTGGACTTCGGGCTGGCACCGGGTTCCGCGCTGACCGTGACCGCGTACCTCGCCGAGGGGCAGCCGTCCACCGCGCTCACCTCGCACCCCGGGTCGCGCACCACCTCGTACCTCCAGAAGGCCGGTCACGCCGACCGCACCCGGGATCTCGATCTCCCGGGGGCGACCGCCGTCAACCACTGGTACCTCCTCAGCGATGTCGAGGTGCTTTCCGGCCCCGGTACGGCGGCGGTCGCCGTCCTCGGCGACTCCCTGACCGACGGGCGCGGCTCCACCACCAACGGCAACGACCGCTGGACCGACCGCCTGCTGGACCGGCTCCGCGCGCACCCCGCGACCGACGGGGTCGCGGTGCTCAACCAGGCCGCCGGCGGCAACCGCGTCCTCAACGACGGCCTCGGCCCCAACGTCCTCGCCCGCCTCGACCGCGACGTCCTGTCCCGCAGCGGAGTCTCCTGGCTGGTCGTCTTCGAGGGGGTCAACGACCTCGGAACCGCCGCCGCCACCCCCACCGCCCAGCGGAGCGTCACGACCGAACTGATCGCCGCGTACGAGCAGATCGTCGTCCGGGCGCACGCGCAGGGCATCCGCGTGTACGGGGCCACGCTGACGCCGTTCGGCGGCAACGCGATGTACGACGACCCCGAGGGGCGCCGTGAATCGTCGCGGCAGGAGGTCAACTCCTGGATCCGTACGAGTGGACGGTTCGACGCGGTCGTCGACTTCGACCGGGCCGTCCGTGACCCGGCGGATCCGCGGCGCCTGCGGTCCGCGCTGCACGACGGGGACTGGCTGCATCTCAATCCGGAGGGGTATCGCGTGCTCGCCGCCGCGGTGCCGCTCCGGTTGTTCCGGTCGTCCCGGACGCGAACCGGCTGACTCGGGCGATCGGCCGACCGGCCGGGTCAGGTGGGCTTTTCCGTAGGGTCGGCGGGCAGGGGCAGAGGCAGGAGGTCGTGGAGCTGCGTGTACCGCTGGGCGCAGGCCGTCCGCGCGATGGCCTGCGAGACGGCGTCGGCGAGCGGGCCCGTGGACTCGCTCAGCAGACGGCGGGCCTTGTCCGTGAGGGCCACCTCGATACCGCGCCGGTCGCCGCACGCGGAGTTCTTGGTGATCAGACCCGCGTGCTGCAGACAGGCGACCTGGTACGTCAGCCGGGTCTTCGGGCGGCCCAGCAGTTCCGCGATGCGGGTCATCCGCAGGCTGGAGCCCGGCTGGTCCGCCAGCAGGCACAGCACCAGGAACTCGTCGTGCGAGACCCCCATGGCGTCCTTCACCCGCGAACGCAGCTGTTGCTCGATCGCGCCGGCCGCCGCCAGCAGGCGCATCCAGGAACGGAGTTCGGCGGGCAGCAGGCCGTTCTCCGGTGCGCCCTCGCCGATCTCGTCGATCTCGTCGTCCGGCGGGACGGATGCGGGCTGGTCGGCGGGGGTGGAAGAGGCGGCCATGGTGGCACAGTCTACCGGTTGTCCATTTTTGGATGACCGGCTAGCGTGGGGTCATCCAAATTTGGATTACTGATCCAGTTGTCCGTGAACGACCGCACTCATCTTCAGGAGAAGTCCCATGACCGTCGCTGTGGAAACCGGCCTGTGGCAGCTCGATGCCGTTCGCTCCGCCATCGCCATCAAGCACAAGACGATGTGGGGTCTGGTCACGGTGAAGGGCGCCTTCGGTGGGGTCGTCGGTGAAGGTGAGGTCGAGGCGGGCGGCACCGCGCACGGCACGATCACGGTGGAGGCCGGGTCGCTCGACACCAAGAACGCGAAGCGTGACGCGCATCTGCGGGGTGCGGACTTCTTCGATGCCGAGCGGCATCCGACGCTCGTGTTCGCCGTCCGTGACGCGGTGGTCCGGCCGGACGACAGCGTCACGATCAGCGGGGAGCTGACCGTCCGCGGCGTCAGCCGCCCGCAGTCCGTGACCGGCACGGTGACCGAGTCGAGCGCCGAGGCGGTGACGCTTGCCGCTGAGTTCACCGTGGACCGGTCGCAGTTCAATCTGGGGTGGAACCAGATGGGGATGATCCGGGGGCTGACCACTGTGACTGCGACGCTCAGGTTCACGCGACGCGGTTCCGCCTCCGGCGAGGGGGTGTAGTTCGACTGCGGGTCGGTGGGGGCTGGTTGCGCAGTTCCCCGCGCCCCTTAGGGGGCTTGGGGCGGCGTCGGACGAGAGGTTGCGCTGTTCCCCGCGCCCCTGAGGGGTGGGGTGGCTGAGGTCGGGTTTCGGCTGCGGGTCGGTGGGGGCTGGTCGCGCAGTTCCCCGCGCCCCTTCGGGGGGCTAGGGGTGGGAGCGGGCTGTTACGTGTGCCAAGTGGGTGGTGAAGATCTCTTGGGCGTCGGGGGTGAGGGTTCGTAGGGCCACCGCGGCTGTGATGATCACGTCGCAGAGTTCTGCGCGCACGTCGTCCCACGTGTGCGACATGCCCTTGCGGGGGTTCTGGCCGGTGGCGCCGATGACCGCCTCGGCGACCTCGCCCACCTCCTCCGAGAGTTTCAGCACCCGCAGGAGCAGGGTCTCCTGGGGCGGGCGGTCCGGCTGGTTCCGGGCCAGCCAGTCCTGGAGGTGCTCGATGGACTGCCAGAGATCACCGTCGTCGCTCATGACGGTCAGACTGCCACGCCCTCCTCGTCGAACAACTCGCCCTGCTCGCCCTCTTCCTGGCCGCGCACTCGCGCGTACCGCGCTCCGATCACCGCCAGGGTCGCCGCGGCCGTCACCGCGAGGGCGACCGGCACCATCCAGTTCCGGTCGACCGTGTGCCCCAGGGCGTGGTCCAGGGAGATCCGGCCGGGGCCCGTGACGGCCAGGCCCGCCGCCGTGAGACCCAGGGAGGCCGCGTGCTCGTAGCCGCCGCTCTGCGCGAAGAAGCCGTTGGGCGCGTGCAGGGCGGAGGCGCCCGCCATCGCCCCGGCCGCGGCGGCTCCGGCCGCCGGGGTGGCGAGGCCCAGCGCGAGCAGCGTGCCGCCGCCCGTCTCCGCCAGGCCCGCCGCGGCGGCGCTGGCCCGGCCGGGCGCGTACCCCACGGACTCCATGAACGCGCCGGTCCCGGAGAGGCCGCCCCCGCCGAACCAGCCGAAGAGCTTCTGTGCCCCGTGCGCCGCCAGCACTCCGCCCGTACCGAGGCGGAGCAGCAGCAGTCCCAGGTCGCGTCGGTCGAAACAGGTCACGGTTCCCGTCACTCCTCGCAGGTCACAGCATGGATGCGTCTGCTCACCGTCGCACCGGACCGCCGGCCGGGTCCTGGCCCGCGCCGCCGTTCGGGTGACCGCCGTGACCGCCGTGACCGGCGCGACCGCGAGAGGCCGCCCACCGGTGAGGGTGAGCGGCCTCTTGGAACGCCGTACGGGCGGACCGGTCAGAGCGCGGGCTGCGGCTGCTGCTCGGTCAGGGCGATCCGGCCCTTCTTGATGGTCGCGAGCCGGGGTGCGCGCCGGGCGATCGACGAGTCGTGCGTGACCATGACGAACGTCAGCCCGTGCTCCCTCCACAGCCCTTCGAGCAGGGCCATGATGTCGTCGCGGGTGCCCTCGTCGAGGTTGCCCGTGGGTTCGTCGGCGAGGAGGACCTTCGGGTTCTTGACCAGCGCGCGGGCGATCGCGACGCGCTGCTGCTGACCGCCGGACAGCTCGCTGGGCGCGTGGGTGAGGCGGTCGCCGAGACCGACCGAACCCAGCGCCTCGGCGGCCTTCGCGCGCCGCTCGGACGGCTTGACCCCGAGGGGTACGAGCGCGGTCTCGACGTTCTCCTGCGCGGTGAGCGTGGGGATGAGGTTGAACGACTGGAAGATGATGCCGATCTTTTCGGCGCGCACCCGGGTCAGCTTTGCCTCGCTGATGGACGCGAGGTCCACGCCGTCCAGTTCGACGCTGCCGGAGGACGGGCGGTCCAGGCCGCCGATCATCTGCAGCAGGGTCGACTTGCCGCCGCCGGTGGGGCCCTGGATGACGAGCTGGTCGCCGTCCTCGATGGTGAGGTCGACGCCGCGCAGCGCCTCCACGGTCTCCTTGCCCCTCGTGTAGTTCTTGGTGACGCCGGTGAGCTTGTACATACGTCTTCTCCGTAACGAACGTGACGTGCCGTGGTGTTGGGGGGGGGCGGGGGTTACGACACGCTGCGCAGGGCGTCGGCCGGACGCATCCGGGAGGCGCGCCAGCCGCCCATCGCGCCGGCGATCAGACCGCCCGCGACCGCGAGGCCCACGGCGAGCGCGATGGTGGTGACGGAGACCGGCGCGGACAGCGCGATGTCGAGGGTGCTCGACGCGCTCTGCCCACCGGGGCCGCCACCCCCACCGGGTCCACCGCCGCCGGGACCGCCGCCTTGGCCGCCGCCCGTGGAACCGAGTTCGGCGGTGAGGGTGGGGCTGATCGCCGTGACCGCGTAGGCCGCCGCCAGGCCGAGGGCGATACCGAGCGCTCCGCCGAGCAGGCCGTTCACGACCGACTCGCCGACGACCTGCCGGGTGACCTTGCGGCTCGGCCAGCCGAGCGCCTTCAGCGTGCCGAACTCCCGCACCCGGCGGCTGACCGCCGATGAGGTGAGCAGCGCGGCGACGAGGAACGCGGCCACCAGCACCGCGATGGAGAGCCACTTGCCCACGCTGGTCGCGAGGTTGGAGGCGGTCGACAGCGAGCCGGAGACGGTGTCCGCGAGATCGGCCGAGGTCGTGACCGTCGTACCGTCTATGTTCTTCTGGATGGCCGCCTTGACCGCGTCGATCCGCTGGGAGTCGGACGCCTTCACATAGATCGTGGAGATCTTGTTCTTGGAGTCACCGAGCGTCTGGGCCTGCTCGAGCGGCAGATAGACGTCGGTCGTCGACTCGCTGCTGTCCGGGGTCGCGATCCCGATGACCTTGTACTTGGTGCCGGAGATCTTGATGCTCTCGCCGACGGTGTACTTGTTCTCCTTGGCGTACGACGTGCTGAGCACCGCGACCTTCGCGTTCGTCTGCGCGGCCGTGAACGACGTGCCCTTGCTGATCTTCGTGGTGGCGAGCGGGCCCAGATCCTGGTTCGTGACGTCGACACCCGAGACCGAGTACGAGTTGACGTCGAAGGAGGCGCCGCCGCCCTGCACCTGGGGCTGACCGGTCGAACCGCCGCCGCCCGTACCGCCGGGGCCGCCGCCCTGGCCCTGGGAGCCCTGAGAGGAGGTGTCGGTCTTGGCCTTGCCCTGGGTGAAACTGCCGTCGACCTTTGTGACGTTCAGGGTCAGCGCGCCCACCGCGCTCGCCACGTTCTTCTGCGCGGCGACCTTTTCGATGAGGGAGGACTTGAGTGTCTGACCGCCCTGAGTCGTCACGCGGTCCGAACTCTGCTCCTCGTCGTCGTCGGAACCGGCGTCGAATTCGAAATTCGGTCTGCCCGACTGGTTGTTGCCGGCGGAAGGGGCCTCCCTGGCCTTGGTCACCGTCATGTCGGTGCCGAGTCCGTACAGCGACTGGAGGACCTTGTCCTGTGCCTGTGACATGCCGGCCGACACCGAGTTGACGGTGATGACCAGCGCGATTCCGAGCGCCAGACCCATGGCGATGACCAGAGCCGACTTCTTGCGCCGGCTCAGCTCACGCTTGAGATAGATGCCAAACATCCCTGTCCCTAAGGTTCTTGGCGCCCGCTGTGGGCGCTGCCACAAGCTATGGACGAACCTTTGAGACACCCTGAGTAGGGAATGTGTAAGACCTGAGAATGCACTCCCGGGAATCAGAATCCCGTAAGACAGCTGATTCCTGACCGACTCAGGGCCGGTTCCCAGGAAAGGGGTGTTGTCTGTGCCCCTTCAGGGGCGCGGGGAACTGCGCGCCCAGCCACGACGAACCCGCAGGTTCAAACAACCCGCGGCCCCCGGCGCCCCGGCGAGCCCCGCCGATGGAGCTACCCCCGCCCCACATAAGGCATGCCGCTGGCGAGAACCGTCGCGAACTGCACGTTGGCCTCCAGCGGCAGCTCCGCCATATGGCGGACCGTCCGCGCCACATCCCCCACATCCATCACCGGCTCCGCGGCCACCTCCCCGTTCGCCTGCAACGCCCCGGTCGTCATCCGCGAGGTCATGTCCGTCGCCGCGTTCCCGATGTCGATCTGCCCGCAGACGATCCGGTACGGCCGCCCGTCCAGCGACAGCGACTTCGTGAGGCCGGTCAGCGCGTGCTTCGTAGACGTGTACGCCGCCGACCGCGGCCGGGGCGTGTGCGCCGAGATCGAGCCATTGTTGATGATCCTTCCGCCCTGCGGATCCTGCTCCTTCATCTGCCGGTAGGCCGCCTGCGCGCACAGGAACGCCCCGTCGAGATTCGTACCGACCACATGCCGCCAGGCGTCGTAGGGCAGGTCCTCGAACGGCACACCGCCGGGTCCGAACGTGCCGGCGTTGTTGAAGAGCAGGTCCAAGCGGCCGAAGCGGTTCCGCGTGGCGTCGAACAGCGCGGCCACCTCCTCGGGCCGCGACACGTCGGTGCGTACGCACAACGACGTGCTCTCTTTCCCGGCCGGTTCCTCGGCGGCCCCCGGCGACGCGTCCGCGAGGGCCGCCCGCGCGAGCGCCGCCGTCTCCTCCAGCCGCTCCGCGCGGCGGCCGGCGAGCGTCACCGACCAGCCGGTCCGCAGCAGTTCGACGGCCACGGCACGGCCGATTCCCGAGCCCGCGCCTGTCACGATCGCGATCTTCGTTCGATGGGCGTTCATGGCCCCGCAGCGTACGGGAGGCCATGGTCGACGGTCCGCCATTTGGAACTCATCCGTCCGACATCTGACTGTTGTGTACGTGACGGTCCGCCGTTGACTCTGACCACTCCAATTCCTTGTACAACAACCGTCAGGGGAGGGCCAGATGACATCCACCGGCCACCAGCAACCGTCGCAGCACGCCCCCGAACTCCGCGCCGCCGCCCGTCACCTCGGGCGCCGCCGGCTCTTCACCGTCACCGGCGCGGCCGCCGTCCTGGCGTTCGCCACCAACCTGCCGACCGCGGGCGTGGCGGGCGCAGCCGAGTTCGACGCGGCGAAGATCACCGAGAATCCCTTCACCCTCGGTGTGGCCTCCGGCGACCCGCAGGCCGCCTCCGTGCTGCTGTGGACCCGGCTCGCCCCCACCCCGTACCAGGCGGACTCCGGACTGCCCCCGGAACGCGTCACCGTGCACTGGGAACTCGCCCGCGACGAACGGTTCCGCCACGTCGTCAGACGGGGGGCGACCTTCGCCCACCCCGAGTTCCACCACTCCGTGCACGTCGAGGTCGGCCACCTCGACTCCGACCGGGTCTTCTACTACCGCTTCAGGACGGGCAGCTGGATCAGCGAGACCGGGCGCACCCGCACCGCGCCCTCGTCCCGCGCGCGCGTCGACGAACTGCGGCTGGCCGCGGTCTCCTGCCAGGCCTACCACGACGGGTACTTCACCGCGTACGGCCATCTCGCCGAGGACGACGTCGACGTCGTCTTCCACGTCGGCGACTACCTCTACGAGTACGCGGTCGACTCCGTGGGCGGCGCCCGCAACTACACCGACCGCGTACTGCCCGACCTCTTCAACCACGAGACGATCACCCTGGAGGACTACCGCCTGCGGTACGCCCTCTACAAGACCGACCCCGACCTGCGGGCCGTGCACGCCGCCCACCCCTTCGTGGTCACCTGGGACGACCACGAGGTCGAGAACAACTACGCGGACGACATACCCGAGAACTCCGTACCGCCGGAGGAGTTCCTGCTGCGCCGCGCCGCCGGATACCGCGCCTACTGGGAGAACCTGCCGCTGCGCCGCCCGCAGCGGCCCGAGGGCCCCGACATGCAGATGTACCGGCGGCTGAACTGGGGCCGCCTCGCACAGTTCGACATCCTCGACACCCGGCAGTACCGCTCCGACCAGGCGTACGGGGACGGGGCGGACGTGCCCGGCCCCGAGACGGACGATCCGGCACGCACGATCACCGGGGCGGCGCAGGAGCGGTGGCTGCTGGACGGGTGGCAGGCCTCGCAGGCGCTGTGGAACGTCGTCCCGCAGCAGGTCATCTTCTCCCAGCGGAACTTCGACCTGACCGCGCCGTCCCGGGTGTCCATGGACGCGTGGGACGGCTACCGGGCCTCGCGGGGGCGGGTGCTGGCCGGAGCGGAGGCCGCCGGGGTCGACAACCTGATGGTGCTCACCGGGGACGTCCACGTCGGGTACGCCTTCGACATCAAGGACGACTTCGACGATCCCTCGTCCCGGACGCTCGGTACGGAGATCGTGACCACCTCGATCACCAGTGGGCGGGACGGGACGGAGAAGCCCGCCAACTGGGAGACGTACATGGCGGCGAATCCGCATCTGAAGTTCTACAACGGGCGGCGGGGATACACGACCGTGCGGTTGGGGCGGGAGGAGGCTCGGGCCGACTTCAAGACCGTGCCGGCGGTCACTGTGCCGGGGGCTGCGATCAGTACGGCCGCGTCGTTCGTCACGGAGGTCGGTGACCAGGGGCTGAAGCCGGCGTAGTGGCCTCGCCCGGCTTTTCAGGGGCGGGGGCTGCGTGTTCGTTGTCGGCTGCGGGTCCGTCGTGGCCGGTCGCGCAGTTCCCCGCGCCCCTGGGGGGCTCCGCCCCCTAAAGACATAAAGATTGCGCCGTTCCCCGCGCCCCTGGTCGGGCTCGGCCCCTCCTAGAGGGATTCGCCGGGGTAGGTGACTCCTACCTCTGCCCTTACCGCGTCCAGGGTGCGCATTACCGCCAGGGTGCCGTTCAGGGGGACCAGGGGGGATTCCTTCTCGTCGGCTCGGAGGGCTCGCATCACCTCTGTCGCCTCGTGCTTGAGGCTGGCGCGGGTGCCGTCCGCCGCGTTCGCCGTGTACTCCTGCGGGTCGCGGCCGTCGCGGTGCAGGACGAAGCGGTCCGAGTGGAAGAAGCCGTGCGGGATGTCGATGCGGCCCTCGGAGCCGGTGACCGACGCGGCCGTCGACGTACCGCCGACCAGGGAGCAGTGCAGTGCGGCGAGCGCGCCGCTGTCGTACGAGAGCAGCATGCCCGTCTGGAGGTCGACGTCCTCCTCCGAGAGCACCGCCTTCGCCGTCACCTCGGAGGGCTCGCCGAGCAGCAGATGCGCGAACGACACCGGATAGACGCCCAGGTCGAGCAGCGCGCCGCCGCCCTGCGCGGGATCGCGCAGCCGGTGGGTGGGAGGGAACGGACCCGAGAGGCCGAAGTCGGCCTGGACCGTGCGGACCTCACCGATCGCCCCGTCGTCCACCAGCGCCTTGAGCTGCCGGATCAGCGGGTTGCAGTACATCCACATGGCCTCCATGAGGAAGCTGTCGTGCTGCTTCGCGAGGCCGACCAGTTCCTCGGCCTCGCGCGCGTTCAGCGTGAACGCCTTCTCGCACAGCACATTGCGCCCCGCCTCCAGACAGAGCCCGGCCGCCGCCCGGTGGGCCGAGTGCGGAGTCGCCACGTACACGACGTCGACGTCCTCGTCCGCCGCGAGGGACTCCCAGTCGCCGTACGCCCGGGGGATCCCGAACCGCTCCGCGAACCCCTTCGCCGACTCCTCGGTGCGCGACGCCACCGCCACCACCTCGGCATCGGGCAGGTCGATCAGATCCGCGGTGAACGCCGCAGCGATCCCACCGGTCGCCAGCACACCCCAGCGCACGCGTTCCTCAGTCATGCCCGACCCCTCGCTCCGTGCCGTCGACGCCCGCGGCGCCCTCGACCGCTTCGACCATCTGTACGAGACCACCCGTACGAGCTGAGAGCATAGGTGGCGGATCACACGGAGAGGGAGGGGCGCATGCCCGAGCGCGGCCGTACGACGAGGGACCCGGACGGCCCGGAGGCCCGCATACCCGGCACGGCGGTGACAGAGGAGAGCGTGGTCGCCGCCTCGGCGCCGCCGGTACCGCCACCGGCCGCCCGCCGTTCCGTGGGACTCCTGGTCACGCTCATCCTCGGCGGGCTCACGGCCGTACCGCCGCTGTCCATGGACATGTACCTCCCGGCGCTCCCGGACGTCACCGACGCGCTGCACGCCTCGGCGGCCACCGTCCAGCTGACGCTCACCGCGTGCCTCGCGGGGATGGCGCTCGGGCAGCTGGTCGTCGGGCCGATGAGCGACAAGTGGGGCCGCAGACGGCCGCTGATCGCCGGGCTCGTCGTCTACATCCTCGCCACCGCCGTCTGCGCGATCGCCCCCACCATCGAACTCCTCATCGCCTTCCGGCTGCTCCAGGGCCTCGCGGGCGCCGCCGGGATCGTGATCGCCCGGGCCGTCGTCCGCGACCTGTACGACGGCGTGGACATGGCGCGGTTCTTCTCCACGCTCATGCTGATCTCCGGGGTCGCGCCGATCATCGCGCCGCTCATCGGCGGCCAGGTGCTGCGGATCACCGACTGGCGGGGCGTCTTCTACATCCTGACCGTCATCGGGATCGCGCTCACCGCCGTCGTCTGGCGGCTGCTGCCCGAGACGCTCCCGCCCGCCGAACGTCATGACGGCGGTACCGTCGAAGCGCTGCGTACCATGCGCGGACTGCTCGCCGACCGGGTCTTCACCGGCTACATGCTCACCGGCGGCTTCGCGTTCGCGGCGCTCTTCGCGTACATCTCCGCCTCGCCGTTCGTGGTCCAGGAGATCTACGGCGCCTCCCCGCAGACGTACAGCATCCTCTTCGGCGTCAACTCCGTCGGACTGGTGATCGTCGGCCAGATCAACGGCAAGATCCTCGTCGGCCGGGTCAGCCTCGACAAGGTGCTCGCGGTCGGCCTCGCGATCATCACCGTCGCGTCGGCCGCGCTGCTCCTGATGTCGGCCGGGGTGTTCGGCGAGGTGGGCCTCGTCCCGATCGCCGTCGGCCTCTTCGTGCTCATGTCGGCGATGAGCCTGTGCATGCCCAACACCAACGCGCTCGCCCTCATGCGCACCCGGCACTCCGCGGGCTCCGCGTCCGCACTGCTCGGCACGTCCTCGTTCCTCGTCGGCGCGATCGCCACCCCCCTGGTGGGCGTCGCCGGTGAGCACACGGCCGTCCCGATGGCCGTCGTCCAGCTCGCGTGTTCACTGGTCGCCGTCGCCTGCTTCATGGCACTGTGCCGTCCCTGGCGGAAACAGCCGAACGCCATGGCGGGCAAGCGGGCGGGATCGAAGGGAGCGGGGAACTGAGCGCACCGAGACTGCGCCCCGGCACGGCGGAACGTGCCGGGCTCGACCCCGGGGAACTCGACGTTCTGGTACGGGAGTTCCGCGCGATCACCGCCGGGGACCGGCCCTGGGCCGCGGGCGCCGTACTGGTCGCCGGACGCGGGCCCGTGATCGCCGTCGAGGAGGCGGCGGGCTGGGCGGTGCGCTACCGCGCGTACGACGCGGACACGGACGCGGGCGTGGAACTGCCGCGCGGCGAACGCGTGCCGATGACTGTCCGCACCCCCTTCGACCTGGCCTCCCTCACGAAGCTCTTCACGAGCGTCGCGGCCGTGCAGCAGCTGGAGCGCGGCACCCTGGGCATCGACGCGCGCGTGGGGGCGTACCTGCCGGGCTTCGCCGCCGCCACCGAGTACGGCATCACCGTGCGGCACCTCCTCACCCACACCTCCGGGCTGCGGCCCGAACTCCCGCTGTACGACTGCCGGGACGACAGGGCACGGTTCGCCCTGCTGCGGGCGGAGAAGCCGGTGACGGCGCCGGGCACCGCGTACGGCTACTCGGACCTCAACATGCTGCTGCTCCAGCAGGTCCTCGAACGCATCACCCGGCGCCCGCTGGACGCCCTCGTCCGGGACGGGATCACCCGGCCGCTCGGCATGACCGACACCGCCTACGGCCCCTGCCCGCGCGCGGCCGCCACCGAGGACCAGCGGCGGCCCTGGGCCAAGGCCGACCGGGGCATGCTGCGGGGCACGGTCCACGACGAGAACGCGTGGGCGCTCGGCGGGGTCGCGGGCCACGCCGGCCTCTTCTCCACAGCCGCCGACCTCGCCGTCTTCTGCCGCACCCTCCTCGCGGGCGGCTCCTACGGCACCGCCCGCATCCTCGGCCCCGACTACGTCGAACTGCTCCTCTCCCCGCCGGGCCTCGGCTTCGCCCTCGACCAGCCGTCGTTCATGGGCGCCCTCGCCGGCCACGGAGCCGCGGGCCACACGGGCTTCACGGGTACGTCGCTGGTGATGGACCCCTCGACGGACACGTTCCTGGTGCTCCTGGCGAACACGGTCCACCCACGCCGCCGGCCCGCGGACCACGGACCCCGCGCGACGGCGGCCACACGGCTGGCCCGGGCGGTCAGGGGGGCCTGAGCGGTGCTCGTAGACTTCCCTCGTGACCGCCCCCGTTTCCCCAGCTGAGACCCTGCGCACGGCCCTCGCGGGCCTGCTCGACGGACTGCCGCCCAAGGTGGCCGCGCAGGCCGTCGACCGGCTGATCGCGAACTACCGGGGCACCACCCCGACCGACGCCCCCATCCTGCGCGACCGCGCGGACGTCGCCGCGTACGCCGCCTACCGGATGCCCGCGACCTTCGAGGCCGTACGGGCCGCGCTCGCCGCCTTCGCGGACGCGGCACCCGAGTGGACGCCGGGCAGCCACGTCGACGTCGGCGGCGGCACGGGCGCGGCGACCTGGGCCGTGAACGCCACCTGGCCCGGGGAGCGGCCGGTCACCGTGCTCGACTGGGCGGAGCCCGCGCTCGTCCTCGGCCGTGAACTCGCCTCGGCCAGTACGGAGTTGAGGTCCGCCGAGTGGCGCCGCTCCCGGATCGGCGCGGAGCTGGCCCTGCCGGACGCCGACCTCGTCACCGTGTCGTACGTCCTCGGCGAGCTGACCGAGGCGGGCCGCGGCGCCGTCGTGGACGCCGCGGTGGCCGCCGCGCGGGCCGTCGTGATCATCGAGCCGGGGACGCCGGACGGGTACGCCCGGGTCATCGCCGCGCGTGACCGGTTGACCGGCGCCGGGTTCTCCGTCGCGGCGCCCTGCCCGCACAGCGGTGCCTGCCCGATCGTGCCGGGGGAGGACTGGTGCCACTTCTCCGCCCGGGTGAGCCGGTCCTCGTTGCACCGGCAGGTCAAGGGCGGTTCCCTGCCCTACGAGGACGAGAAGTTCAGCTATGTCGCCGCGACGCGGTTCGCCGTGGAGCCGGTTGCCGCGCGGGTGGTGCGGCGGCCCCAGATCCGTAAGGGGCAGGTGCTGCTGGATCTGTGCGAGGTGGGGGGTGGGCTGGGGCGCTCCACGGTGACGAAGCGGCACGGGTCCCTCTACAAGGAGGCACGGGACGCGGCATGGGGCGACGGGTGGCCCCCGGCCGAGCCCGAGTAGGGGCGTTTTCTCGCCCCCGCCGCCCCTACCCGTTCCCGTCCACGCATGGGGCTGCGCCCCTCGCCCCCTTTGTCCTCAAACGCCGGACGGGCTGATTTTCAGCCCGTCCGGCGTTTGAGGACACAGTGACGGGAAGGGTAGGGGCGGCGGGGGCGAAGGAAAGTCTTTGGCGAGACGGCCCGTCTTGTCGTGCTGGTAGGTTCGGGCGCATGCCTCCCGACTCCAACCGCCGCAGCGAAAAGTCCCGCCGCGCGATCTACGCCGCCGCCCTCACCCTCGTAGCAGAGGTCGGCTACCCCAAAACCACCATCGAGGCCATCGCGGCCCGCGCGGGCGTGGGCAAACAGACCATCTACCGGTGGTGGTCGTCGAAGGCCGAGGTCCTCATGGAGGCCTTCGTCGACCTGGGCGCCCAGGCGGCGGAGGCGGCCGGGGGCGGGGACTGGGCGGAAACGGACGGCATCCCCGACACCGGGGACCTGGAGGCCGACCTCAAGACCGTCCTGCGTGCCACCGTCGACGAGCTGAACGACCCGCGCTACGAGGCCCCGGCCCGCGCGCTCGCAGCGGAGGGCGTGGGCAACCCCGCCTTCGCGAAGGAGTTCGTCGCCACCCTGCTCCTGCCCTCGCTGGAACTGTACGTACGACGCCTGCGGGCAGCCCAGGACGCGGGCCAGGTGCGCGCGGACGTGGACCCGTACATCGCGCGCGACCTGTTCGTCTCGCCCCTCGCCCAGCGCTGGCTCCAGGGCACAGGACCGCTCGACCACGCCTTCGCGGACAAGCTCGTCGGGTACGCCCTCTACGGCATCGCCCCTCGCTGACCCTGGCCCCGCCCCTGCCCCTGACGCCGGCCCCAGGCCCGGACCCGTACCCGGGCCAGCCGTCCCGGGGCGTCCGTGATGATCCCGTCGCAGCCGAGCGCGAGGGCGCGGTCGCGCTGCGCCGGGGTCACCACCGTGTGCGCCCACACCCGGGGGATGCCGGACCGCACGGCCCGTACGAGATCGCGGTCCCGGGCCTTGTGGTCCACGTCCAGGACGTCCACGAACGGCCGCCATTGTGCGGGCCGGTCCGTACGCATCTGGTGCGCCGAACGCCACAGCTGCGAGAGCAGGCCCAGGCGGTGGGTGCGCAGGGCCACGGCGGGATGATTGGAGTTGACCAGCACCGAACGCGTCAGACCGCGTTCCCTGAGCATGGCGGCGATGGCCCGCAGACTCCGCGGGTCCTTGGCCTCCAGCATCAGCACCACCCGCCCGCCGAACCGGTCCAGCACCTCGGCGAGCGTCGGCGGCCGTTCCGAGCGCCAGCTCCCGGGGAGCGTGTCCTTGGGGCGCAGCCGTACCCCCTGCCAGTCCCGCCGGTCGAGCGCGTGCACGGGCCCGCCCATGTAGGTCGTGCGGTTCAGGGTGGCGTCGTGCATGACCACCATCGTCCCGTCCCGCAGTATCCGGGTGTCCAGGTCGAGCACCTGGGCCGTCCCGCGCTCGTACGCCGTCATGAGGCCCGTCATGCTGTTCTCCGGCACCTCGCGGGCGCCGCCGCGGTGGGCCGTGTAGACGACGCGGGGCAGCGCCGACACCGTCAGGGGGCCGGGGCCCCATTCCAGAGGGGTGATCGCCCCGCTCTGTCCCACGAGAGCCAGTGACGTGAGACCGGCGATGCCCGTCAGCGCAGTCCGTGTGACCATGCCGACACCGTAGGCGGGCATATCGTGTCAAAGTACGCAATGACACTCGATCACTGCCCCGGGCGGGCATCACCCCACCTACCCCGGATGTGGGCTCCGGCCCCCCGGAGCGCAGGATGGTGGGAGCATGAGGCATGCTGTCCGCACAACAGCCAGGCGAGGGCAATATATGAGCGCAGAGATGGGCCGCCGCTCCGGCGGGCAGGGCAGGATCTCCCAGTGGTTGCGCGGTCGGCGCCCACGGACGGACGCCGCGGACGACTCCGCGAGCCGTGAGGAACTGCTGCTGGCCGCCGCCGGAGCCGGGCTGCCGCTCGCGCCCGCCGCCCATCCCTCCGCCTACCGGTGTTCGTGTGACCGCGTCGGGTGTCCGACCCCCGCGCGCCACCCCGTTTCCTTCGCCTGGCAGACGCAGTCCACGACCGACCGGGCGCAGATCGAGCGCTGGGCACGGCATCAGCCGCTCGCCAACTTCATCACCGCGACCGGCATGGTGCACGACGTGCTGGACGTGCCGCTGGAGGCCGGGCAGGAGGCGCTGGAGCGGCTGCTCGGCTCCGGGATCGAGGTGGGGCCGGTCGCGTTGTCCGGGGACGACCGGATGCTCTTCTTCACGGCCACGCGCGGTACGCCCGAGGACGAGGACGAGTGGTGGCCGTGCGAGCTGGACTGCCATCCCGAGACGATGGATGAGCATCCGGGGCTTCGGTGGCACTGTCGGGGGTCGTACGTGCTGGTGCCTCCGGCCCGGTTGCCGGGGGAGCTTTCCGTGGTGTGGGTGCGGGGGCCCGAGCATCCGTTGCCGGATCCGTTGTCCTTGCTGGAAGTTCTGACGGATGAATGTGCGCGGTATGCGGGGGTTGAGCGGGAGCAGATTGCTGCGTGGCCCCTTCGGGGATGACGCCGGGTTTTGTCTGCGGGTGAGTGGGGGCTGGTCGCGCCGTTCCCCGCGCCCCTAAAAGCCAAAGACTGCGCCGTTCCCCGCGCCCCTAGAAGCGCGCTCCCGAAGGCGGTCGGCTATTCGCCCTTTGCCGCCGTCAGGCCCTGGATTCGGCTCAGGAATTTTATTCTTTGGTCCGAGGCCGACTTCGGGGGGTCCAGGACCGCCTGGTTGGAGATGGATTCCAGGGTCAGGGACTGTTTGGGGTCGCCGGTCATCAGGGCCTTCACGTCGACGTTGGTGACGTTGATCGGGACACCCGGGGCCGCCGTCTGCTTCTGGTAGTGGCGGGTCGTGAAGAAGACGAGGGCGCCGCCGTCCGCCGTGCGCAGGCCGACCGGGGCGTAGTCGCCGGACGTCAGCGGCTCGTCGATGTACTGCTGGGCGAGCCCCGGACGCGCGGCGCTCTTCGCCCGGTCGGAGCGCCACTTCGTGGTGTGGGCGCCGTCCGCGAAGGTGCTGCCGCCGTCCTTGAGGTACGTCGCGTACTGCTGGGGGAGCTTCCCGGGGGCGACCGCCAGATCCGCCGCGTTCGCCGTGACCGGCTCGGCCCAGCCGTCCTTGTTCTTCTTGAACGTCGGTATCGCCTCGGCGGAGGAGATCGTCAGATACGCGACCTGCCACACCTCGTTCGCGTCGCCGCGGGTGAACACCATCAGCCAACGGTCCTCGGCGCGGCCCTTGTTGGCCTTCGAGTCGGTGACGAACCAGCGCGGCCAGCCGGCCTTCTCCGGGATCGTGAACTCGGTGTCGGTCAGCTTCAGCGGCACGTAGTTGGCGTTGCCGCCCGGCTGGTTCTTGCCGCCGGCCTTCAGCTTCGCCCCGTCGATGTCCCCGAGAGCGCCGGTGACCCGGTCCGCGTCCAGGGACGGGTCGTTGGCGCCGTTCGCCTTGTTGTAGGCGGTGGTGAAGTCCCGCAGGGCACGTGCGGCCTCGCTCTTCGTGGCCCCGGGAAGAATCTCCCGCTCCCCGTGCACCACCACGCACCCGCTCGCCGTCACCGTCAGCACGGTCACGGAGGCCGCCGTCAGCGCGCCGCGGCCAAGTCCGCGAGGCTTGCGAGGCCCAGGAGACCTACGAGGGCTGCGATCCCTGCTCATCGAGTCCCTTCACCTTCCCCGTCCCGAATCCCGGTTCGCGATCCCGATTCCCGATCCCGGTTTCCCGGAGGCGAACCCTACCGGGGCCGGGAACCGCCCGGGCGGCGGGATGACGTACCGCGCCCTCCGCGCGCCGGTCTCACGCCTCTTCGCGCACCGGGGCGGGCGACTTGGTCCCGCTTCTGCCGGACCGCGAGGGCGCCAGGAAGAACGCCAGCGTCGGCACCAGGTAGAGGACCCACACGACGACTTGGAGGACGGTGGGGTCGGGTTGGAAGTTGAGGATGCCTTTGAGGAGGGTGCCGTACCAGCTGTCCGGGGGGATGGTTTCGCTGATGTCGAAGGCTTTGTTGGTGAGGCCGGGGAGGAAGTCGGCTTCCTGCAGGTCGTGGACGCCGTAGGCGAGGACGCCGGCGGCGACGATGACGAGCATGGCGCCGGTCCAGGTGAAGAACTTGGCGAGGTTGATGCGGACGGTGCCGCGGTAGAAGAGGTAGCCGAGGACGATCGCGGTGAGGATGCCCAGCATTACGCCGATGAGGGGGCCTTGGGTGCCGTCGTTGGAGGCGCGCACGGACGCCCACACGAAGAGGGCGGTCTCCAGGCCTTCGCGTCCGACGGCGAGGAAGGCGGTGGCGACGAGTGCGGCGGTGCCCATCTGCAGGGCCGCGTCGAGCCGCCCGTGCAGTTCGCTTTTGAGGTGGCGGGCGGTGCGGCGCATCCAGAAGACCATCCACGTCACGAGGCCGACGGCGATGATCGACAGGGAGCCGCCGAGGGCTTCCTGCGCTTCGAAGGTGAGTTCCTGGGAGCCGAATTCGAGGGCGAACCCGAAGCCGAGGGCCAGGACGATGGCGACCGCGATGCCGGTCCAGATGGGCTTGAGGGCGTCCCGGCGGCCGGTTTTGACCAGGTAGGCGATGAGGATGCAGACGACGAGGCTGGCTTCCAGTCCTTCGCGCAGGCCGATCAGATAGTTGCCGAACACGGCCTACGCCTCCTTGGGGTTCTTGGAGAACAGCGTGCGGCCCCACCAGTCGTCGTTGTCGCGGACGCCGGGTGGGATCGCGAACACGGCTGAGCCCACGTGCTGGATGTATTCGTTGAGTGCGTCGGTGGCCAGGCTGCGCTGGACGGGGATGAAGCCGGTGCGTACGTCGCGCTGGTAGGCGAGGAAGAACAGGCCCGCGTCGAGGCGGCCGAGTCCGTCGGTGCCGTCGGTGAAGGAGTAGCCGCGGCGCAGGAGGGTGGCGCCGGCGTTGGTGTCGGGGTGCGCGAGGCGCACGTGCGCGTCGGGCAGCATCGCTTTGAGGAAGGGTGTGTCGCGTTCTTTGGCTTTGCCGACGGGGGCGCCTTCGCCCTTGTCGCGGCCGAAGATGTCCTCCTGCTCCTGCAGCGAGGTGCGGTCCCAGGTCTCGATGTTCATCCGGATGCGCCGGGCGACGAGGTAGGAACCCCCGGCCATCCACGCCGAGTCCGCCGCGCCGTCCTTCCCCTTCTCGTTGGCGTCTTCGACCCATACGAATTTCTTGAGGCGGTCGGTTTCGGTGCCGGCGATGTTGCGGGTGCCGTCCTTGAAGCCCATGAGGTTGCGGGGGGTCTGGGCGTCGGGGGTGGTGGAGGAGGTTTTGCCGAAGCCGAGCTGGGACCAGCGGATGACGACCTTGCCGAAGCCGATGCGGGCCAGGTTGCGGATGGCGTGCACGGCGATCTGGGGGTCGTCGGCGCAGGCCTGGATGCACAGGTCGCCGCCGCTGCGGGTGGTGTCGAGGTTGTCGCCGGCGAACTTCGGCAGGTTGACGAGGGCCTCGGGCCGCCGGCCGGCAAGGTCGAACTTGTCGAAGAGGGAGGGGCCGAAGCCGAGGGTGAGGGTCAGCCGGGAGGGGGTGAGGCCGAGTGCTTCGCCGGTGTCGTCCGGTGGTGCCTCGGCGAGTCCGCCGTAGGCGCCCTCGCCGACGGCCTGTCCGGCGGTCATCCGCCGGGCCGCGTTCGTCCAGTCCTTCAGCAGCTGGACGAACGCGGCCCGGTCGGTCGTCTTCACGTCGAACGCGGCGAAGTGCAGCCGGTCCTGCACCGGGGTGGCGATACCCGCCTGATGAACACCGTGGAAGGCGACCTCACCCCCCGCCCCGGCAGCCCCGGCCCCGGCCGGTTCGGCGTCGTCGACCGAGCGGGCCACCGCCACCGCGCCACCGGCCGCGGCGGCACCCAGCGCGAGCCCGGCACCACCCCAGCCGATCAGCGAACGCCGCGACGGAGCCGCCGCGGCAGTGGGCGCGGAGGATGTGACCTGCCCGGGGGGCGTGGGTTTCCCGGTGTTCCCGGCGGGGGTGTCGGTCATGGCCGGCCCCCTACTTCTTCGCGACGACGGCGGCGGCGAGCTTGGACAGCGGCTCCGCGAGCGCGTTCACCGCGTCCGAGAGCTCCTTCTGGTCCGCCTTGGAGACCTTGTCGTAGGAGGTGAAGTCGTAGGAGGTCTTGTCCTTGCGGTAGGTGTCCAGCAGGGTGTCGAGCGCCGCGAACTGCCGGTCCAGCTCGGTGACCAGCGCCGCGTCGTTCTCCTTCGCCACCGGCTTCAGCAGCTCGTAGGACTTCTCCGCGCCCTCGACGTTCGCCTTGAAGTCGACCAGGTCGGTGTGCGAGTACCGCTCCTCCTCACCGGTGACCTTGCCGGTGGCGACCTCGTCGAGGAGTTCCTTGGCACCGTTGGCCATCGACGTCGGAGTGATCTCCGCCTTGCCGACCCGCTTCTGCCAGTCGGTGAGGTCCACGATCAGCTGGCCGGCCAGCTCGGTGTCCCGGTCGGTGAGCTTCTTGTCCTTCCACAGCGAGCGCTCCAGGCGGTGCCAGCCCGTCCAGTCCTTCTCCGGGTCCTGGCCCTCCTCCAGACCGTCCTCACGCACATCGACCTTCGGGTCGATGTCCCCGAACGACTCCGCGACCGGCTCGGTGCGCTCCCAGCCGATCCGGGAGGTGGCGTACGCCTTCTTCGCACCCTCGATGTCCCCGGCCTTCACCGCGTCCGCGAACACCTTCGCCTTCGGCAGGGTCGCGTCGGCCTGCTCCTGCGCGTACTGCCGGTAGGCGGCCACCGCCGCATCCAGCCGCGGATCACGCTTGGCGGTCTTGCCGCCGCCGGTGACCGTGACGTCCTGCCGGATGCCCTTGCCCTTCATACCGGGCTTGCAGGCGATCCGGTAGTCGCCTGCCTTCACCTCGGCGGTGACCTTCTGCCGGGTGCCGGGGCCGATGTTCTCCCGCTCGGTGACGATCCGGTCATCAGGGAACAGCAGGTACACCTCGGTGACCTTGGAGCCCTTGTTCGTCACGTCGAGCTGGACGTGACCGGCAGGAAACTCCTTCTTCGACACCTCGCACTTGCTGTCCGTCGCCGTCACCTCCACGACGTGATCGTCGCTCGACGCATCGCTCTTCTCGGTGCAACCCGTGACAGCGGCCAGCGCCGCCGCGGTCGCGGCAGCGGTGACGACGGAGAGTCGGACGGCTCGCATACAGGCTCCAAGAGGGTCACAGGGGAAACACGGTTGCTTCACAGCGGCTCAGTGAGGCTGCCCTAACTTATCTGAGGCTTACCTGACTGAAAGCCGCCCGTCCAGTGATTCAGCTCTCATGGACGGCGTACGAGCACGGCACGGTCACGGAGGCGCTATCCACCCCCCACGAAACGGTCAAAGACGGGTCAAGAACCCCTGACAGGGGCCACCATGACCCCGCCCGTGCGCGGGTGGGGAAACACCTCCACCGGCTGTTTGTAGACGTCCGAAAGCAGTCGGTCGGTGAAGACCTCCGAGGGCGCCCCGTCGGCCACCGCGCGCCCGGCGCACAGGATCACCACCCGGTGCGCGTACGCGGCGGCGAGACCCAGATCGTGCAACACCACGACCACCGCGTCCCCTGCGTGCGCCCTTTCGCGGCAGACCCGCAGCACCAACTCCTGGTGTCTGAGGTCCAGTGCGGCCGTCGGCTCGTCGAGCAGCAGCAGCCGCGCCCGCTGGGCGAGCACCCGGGCGAGTGCGACCCTGGCCCGCTCGCCGCCGCTGAGTGCCGAGAAGGTCCGGCCCGCGAATTCGGTGACCTCGGTCGCCTTCATGGCCGACGCCACCGCCGTGTCGTCCTCGGCCTCCTCGGGCCGGCCGGCCCAGGGCGCCCGCCCCATCCGTACGACCTCCTCGACCGGGAAGGGGAAGGAGAGCGAGGCGGACTGGGGGAGCACCGCCCGGCGCAGGGCCAGTTCACGCGCCGACCAGTCGGACACCGGGCGACCGTGGACGCGTACGACACCCTCGGCCGCCGGGAGGTCGGCGGCGAGCGCGCCCAACAGGGTTGATTTGCCCGCCCCGTTGGGGCCGACGAGTGCCAGCACCTCGCCCGCGCGGGCCTCGACGTCCACGCCGGACAGCACCTCGCGGGCGCCGAGCCGGACGTGCAGGGCCTCGGCCCCGGCGAGCACGTCACCGGCGGCCACGGGACCGGGCGGCACGCTCCCCGTACGGAGCCATCCCCTGCGCCTCCTCATGCCCAGCCTCCCTGCCTGCGACGGGTCCTGCGCAGCAGCCAGAAGAAGAACGGGCTGCCGAAGAGAGCGGTCAGCACCCCGAGCGGCAGCTCGGCGGGCTCGGCGACGGTACGCGCCGCGAGGTCGCCCGCGAGCAGCACGACCGCACCGCCCAGGGCGCTGCCGGGAACGAGGAAGCGGTGGCCCGGCCCCGCGGCCATCCGCAGCAGATGCGGGACGACGAGCCCCACGAAACCGATGACCCCGGAGACGCTGACGGCCGCGGCCGTCAGCAGCGCGACGACCAGGACCAGCACGACACGCAGCCGTTCGACGTCCACACCCAGATGCCGGGCCGGGCGCTCGCCGAGCGCCAGCAGGTCCAACTTGCGTGCGTACAAGGGGGCGACGGCGAGACCGGCCACCGCGCACGGCAGTACCGCCAGCACCTTCGGCCAGGTCGCCTGGGAGAGCGAACCGAGCTGCCAGAAGGTGATCTGGTTCACCGCGGCGGTGTCCGCCAGGAAGATGAACAGGCCGATCAGCGCGCCCGCGAAGGCGTTCACCGCGATACCGGTGAGGATCAGCGTCACGACCTCGGTCCGGCCGCCCGAGCGGGACGTCGAGTACACGAGCAGGGCGGTGCCGAGACCCGCGACGAAGGCGAAGACCGGGATCGTCCAGGTGCCCAGGAAGCTCAGGCCCAGCGAGATCGCGGCGACCGCGCCGACCGCCGCGCCCGCCGAGACGCCGATGACGCTCGGTTCGGCGAGCGGATTGCCGAACACGCCCTGCATCAGCGCGCCCGCGCAGCCCAGCGAGGCACCGACGAGCAGCGCGAGCACGATCCGCGGGAAGCGCACGTTCCACAGCACGGACTCGGGGACCCGCTCCAGTCCGCCACCGCCGAGACCGGCGCGGTGCGCGACGGAGGACAGGACGTCCCCGGGCGGGATCTCGTACGCGCCGAGTCCGGCGGAGGCGAGGGTGAGGAGAAGGAGGAGGGCGGCCAGGCCGACCGTGAGCAGCCAGGGCACGCTGCGGCGAGGGCGCGTGACACCGCCGCGGGCGAAGGCGGCGGGGGTGTCGGGAGCCGGGGCTTCGGGAGCCGGACCTTCGGGGGCCGGAGCTTCGGAAGAGGGCGTCCCGGAAGAGGGATTCTCGGCAGGGGAAGTCCCGGCAGGAGAAGTTTCGGCGGGGTTCTCGGGAGTCCGGGGTGCGGTCTTGTCGGTCACGCTCACTTCTCGTCCCCGTACAACTGGCCGACGATGGACTTCAGTACGGCGTCCGTGCGGGGCCCGTAGTTGAGGAGTACGCCGTCCTCGACGGAGACGACCCGGCGGTCCATCCCGGCGGGGGTCTGCGCGACGCCGGGAATCTTGACCAGGCCGTCGATGCCGCCGACGGACTCAAGTCCCTTCGACATGACGAGGATCGCGTCGGGGGCCGCCTGGGCGAGGGCCTCCGTGGTGATCGCGGTGAAGTCCTTCTTCAGGCCCGACTCCGCGCCCGCGTCCACCGCGCCCGCCGCTTCGAGCAGCGAGGTGGCTCCCGAGCCCTTGCCCCCGATCAGATAG
The DNA here is from genome assembly GCF_055584525.1 of Streptomyces sp. NPDC102514. Taxonomy (NCBI): domain Bacteria; kingdom Bacillati; phylum Actinomycetota; class Actinomycetes; order Kitasatosporales; family Streptomycetaceae; genus Streptomyces; species Streptomyces sp. NPDC102514. Next base: position 131,156 of record NZ_JBVJLW010000015.1, on the reverse strand, counting down.
ACGGACGCGGAGCCGCGGAGGTAGAGGAAGGCGACACGCGGTGCGTCGGTCTTCTTCGGAACGTCCTGGCTCACGGCGGCGATCCGGTCCTCGGAGCGCTTGGTGAGCTCCTTGCCCGCGGCCGGTACGCCGAGGGCGCGGGCCACCGCCTCGATACGCGGGCCCACGTCGTCGAGGCCCTGCGCCGGGTCGACGACGAGGACGGGTATGCCCGCGTCGCGGATCTGGCCCATCGCCTCCGCGGGCCCGGTGGTGGCCTCGGCGAGCACCAGATCGGGCTTGAGGGACAGCACGCTCTCGGCGGAGACGTCGTGGTTGCGGGTGACCACCGGCAGTTTCTCCGCCTGCGCGAAGGTGGCGGTGATGTCACGGGCGACGACCCGGTCGCCGAGACCGAGGGTGAAGACGATCTCGCTGAGGCTGCCGGAGAGCGGAACGATGCGTTCGGCGTCCTCGACCGTGACGTCATGGCCGTCGGCCGACCGTACGGTGACCGGGAGTCGGGGCTCCGGCGTGCCGGCGAGCGGCTCGACGCGATCGGCGACGGCGCGGGCCTTCGTGTCCGTCCCGGGTGCCTCCTCACCGGAGGCGCACCCCGCCACCACAAGCACCGCAAGCAGCGCACCCGCCACTCGTCCACGCATGCGTCCCACGGTCGTGTGGTTCCTTTCGATCGGCCAAATCGGCAACTGGGCCCCACGCGGGCGGGGCTGCGCCCCGTCAGGAGTGCGGGGAACTGCGCGACAAGCCACGACGAACCGTCAGTGAACCGTCCGTCGAAAAACAACCCGCGGTCCCCGTATGTCTCATCCCATGCTTCCCGTCCCGGCAGGACATAGCTTAGGTTAGCCTTACCTTTCCCGCCAGGACGCAGCCGTATCCGGCCAGATCCCCCGCCCCGGAGGACGCATGCCAGCCCGCCCGCACCTACGAACCCACGTGACCCTGCTCTGCGCAGCAGTACTCGCGGCGCTGCTCCCGGCCGGCCAGGCCCACGCGGCGAGCCGGACCGTGCAGGGCGGACGCCTTGACTGGGGCATCAAATCCTCCTTCCAGAGCTACGTCACCGGCCCGATAGCGCACGGCAGTTTCTCCCTCACCGGGGGCGCGGCCACGGTCGGCGGCAGCCAGTTCCGCTTCCACTCGGCGACCGGCACGTACGACGGTTCCTCGGGTGCCTTCAACGCCGGCTTCTCCGGCGGTGTCCACTTCCTCGGACACAAGGAGGACAACGGCACCTACCAGCTCGACCTGACGATCAGCCGCCCCACCGTCCGCCTCGCGGGCAACGGCGGCACGCTCTACGTCGACATCATCAGCAAGGCGAAGGGCACCGGGGCGGTCACGACGTCCTCGCAGGTGCCCTTCGCCTCCCTCTCCCTGGGCGGCATCGACATGAAGGGCGGCGGCAACGCCGTCCAGCTGAACAACCTGCCCGCCACGCTGACCGCGCAGGGCGCCAAGTCCTTCGCCGGCTACTACACGGCGGGCACCGCCCTCGACCCGGTCAGCCTCTCCACGGACGTGAAGGCGGCTGCCGCCGAACCGGCCCGCACACCGTCGCCCTCGCCGACCGGGTCCACGTCCAAGCCGAAGGCCAAGAAGGAGACTTCGGGCCGGATCGAGAACGGCGCCGTGGACTGGGGGGTGCGCAGGACCTTCCGCGAGTACGTCACCGGCGCCATCGCGCAGGGCGAGTGGAAGCTCAGCGACGGCGCCCAGGACGGCGGCGCGCTCTTCCGCTTCCCCGAGGGCTCGGGCACGTACGACGAGAAGAAGCGGACCCTCGACGCGGCCTTCACCGGAGCCGTCCGCTTCACCGGTGAGCAGGGCCTCGACCTGAAGCTCGGCGGAATCCGGGCCGAGGTCACGGACGGCGGCAAGGGCACGCTGTACGCCGATGTCACGAGCGGCGGCGGCACGGGCAAGGCGAGCGGGACGGACAAGAAGGTGCCGCTGGTCACCTTCACCGCCAAGGATCTCAAGCCGAAGGACGGCCTCGCCCAGGTCACCGAGGCCCCCGCGAAGCTCACCGCCAAGGGCGCCGAGGCCTTCGGCGGGATGTACAGGGCGGGCACGGAGATGGACCCGGTGTCCCTCGCCGTCGCCCTGACCGACAAGGCCGAACTGCCCGCCCTGCCCGACCTGGGCAGCGCACGGTCGGCCACGCCCGAGGCGGCGGCGGCCGAACCGAAGAAGGCCGAGCCGAAGACCGAGGCCACCGCGAGCGAATCGGACGTTCCCGTCCTGCCCATCGGCCTCGCGGCCGCTTCCCTGGCCGCGGTCGCCGCGGCCTTCCTGATCATCCGCAGGCGCCGTACGCCGCAGACCGCCACCGCCGCGGCCCCCGACGCCCCCGACGCCCCCGACGAGAACTGAACTCTTCTCCGCTGTCCGCGAGTTGCGCGGACCCCCACACACTGAACGCACCCCGAACCGAGGAGATCCACGACCATGGCCGCCAACCGCCGCCGCCCGATAGCCCTTGCCGCAGCCTGCGCGACCGCCGTCACGCTCGGCGCCACCGCGCTCGCCGTCACGTCCGCCTCCGCCGCCGAAGTACCGCTCAAGGGCTACGAGTTGACCTGGGGCATCAAAGAGTCGTACCGCAACTACGTGACCGGCATGGCGGCCGGTACCTTCACGCCCGAGGCCGGCGCCACGCAGGCCAAGGACAACGGCGTGTTCACCTTCGTCAACGGCACCGGCAGCTACGACTCCGAGGCCCACACCGTCGCGCTCGGCTTCGAGGGCACCCTGAACATCGTCTCCAAGGCGCACGGCTTCGAACTGAAGCTGTCCGACGTGAAGTTCGACAGCAAGGACGCGAGAGTCACCGCCGATGTGACGAAGGCCGGTACGACCCAGCAGGACGTACCGCTCGCCGAGGTCACCGTCAACCGCACCATGACGGACATGACGACCAAGCTGACCAAGGAGGCGGGGGACGTCTTCGGCAGCTCCTCCTACTCGGGCGCGGCCGGCGACCCCCTGACAGTGGTCGAGAAGAAGGTCGAGTCGCCGTCCCCGACGCCCACGGACACCACCACCCCGCCGGCCACGCCGACCGGCACCCCCACGAGCACCCCGACCACCACCGCCACCCCGAAGCCGACGGGATCGACGACCCCGAAGCCCTCGCCCACCGAGGCCGCCACCAAGGGGGACATCAGCTACGGCACACTCGGCTGGGGCGTGAAGCAGTCCTTCCGTACGTACGTCGTCGACGGGGTCGCCAAGGGCAAAATCACCGTGTCGGGCGGAGCGGAGCAGGCGTCCGGCAACGGCGTCTTCACCTTCCCCGACGCCACCGGCACCTACGACACGGACGCCGACACCCTCAAGGCCTCCTTCAAGGGCTCGGTCAACTTCAAGGGCCACGAGGACAACGGCACGTACGGTCTCGACCTCACCCTCAGCGACCTCAAGGCGGAGATCGACGGCGGCTCCGGCAAACTGACCGCCGACGTCGACAGCCTCGGTGAGAAGTCCGAGGACGTGACCCTCGCCGAACTCAAGCCCAAGTCGGCCGACCTGACCGCGGAGAAGGACGTCATCACCCTCGACGGCGTCACCACCACCCTCACCAAGGCGGGCGCGGAGGCCTTCGGCGGCTTCTACCAGACCGGCGCCGAACTCGACCCGGTCGACATCGCGGTGGCCCTGACCGCGGACGCCGAACTCCCGGACCCCGACCCGACGTCGACGTCCGGGACGGGTGGCACGACAGGCGGGACCACGGGCGGCACGACCGGCGGCACCACCGGTGGCGCGGGTACGACCGGGTCCACCACGGGCGGTGTGACCGGCAACCTCGCCTCCACCGGCTCCGACGTCCCCGTCGGCGCGCTCGGAGCGGCTGCCGCGGCCACCGTCGCGGCGGGCGCGGGCGTGGTGTTCGCCGTACGCCGCCGCCGTCTGACGGACTCCACCCAGGCCTGACCTGCCCGACCGGCCTGACCGGCCCGACCTGGAAGTGCCCGCACACGCGTCGCCGTCATGATGTTTGAATGCCGGAGTGACTGATTACGACGTGGTGCGGGTCTTCTGCGGGCCCCGCGGCGAGTACGGCAATGAACTCGGGGTGGTACGGGAGGGTTCCGTACTCCCCGAGCAGGACGAACGGCAGACGTTCGCGGCGAAACTCGGCTTCAGCGAGACGGTGTTCGTCGATGACCCCGAGCGCGGGGTCATCGACATCTACACGCCCAGTGCGCGGCTGCCGTTCGCCGGATACCCCTGCGTGGGCGTGGCCTGGCTGCTGGACGTACCCGAACTCGTCACGCCCGCGGGCGTGGTGGGCACGCGGCTGGACGGCGAGTTCACCTGGATCGAGGCCCGCCCCGAGTGGCCGCGGCCCCGCACGCTGCGGCAGTACGCCACCGCCGCCGAGGTCGAGGCGCTGGCCGTGCCGGCGGCGGGGGAGCGAAGCGAGTTGGGGGTCCCCCCGGACGAAGTCCGGGGGAGGGTGTACGCCTGGGCGTGGGAGGACGAGGCGGCCGGCCGGGTCCGCGCCCGCGGGTTCCCCGGCCGGGGTGACGGCATCGACGAGGACGAGGCGACCGGGGCGGCGGCGCTCCAGCTGACGGCCCGGCTGGGCCGTGCCCTGAACATCGTCCAGGGCACGGGCTCCCAACTCCTCACCGCCCCGCAGCCGGAAGGCTGGATAGAACTGGGCGGCAGGGTCTTCCTGGAACGCTGACACGTCTTGGGCGGGGCGGGTGGGGGTCGCGTTGTTGGGTGCGGGCCCGGTGGGGGCTGGTCGCGCAGTTCCCCGCGCCCCTCAAAGGCGGGGCTGCGCCCCGGCCTTTGCCACCTCACGGGCGGGCTTGCGCTCCTGCCTTCGCCCCCTCAGGGGCGCGGGGAACTGCGCAATCTTTTTGCTTTAGGGGGCGCGGGGAACGGCGCGGCCAGCCCCCACCGGACCCCCACCCGAAAACGCGAACCCCAGTGGAACGTCACGCGCTGATGCGGAACTCTTCCCCCAGCGCCCGGAAAACCCCCGTGTTCAACGCGAACGCCCGCCGGCACTCGGCAACAACCCGCTGCTTCTCCAGGTCATCCACGGGAAGCGCGTCAAGCAGTTCCCGATACCCCCGCTTGAACGCCGCAGGGTTCCCGATGTCCTCGAAGACATAGAACCGCACCCCGTCACCCTTGCGGTCGAACCCCCACGTCTTCTCCGCGGTCCCACGAATGATCTGCCCACCGGAGAGATCCCCGAGATACCGCGTGTAGTGATGCGCCACATACCCCCCGGTCCACGTACGCGCACACTCGGCGACCCGCTCCGCGTACTCCAGCGTCGCCGGCAGCGCGGTGACTCCGTCGCGCCACCCCGGCCCCCGCAGATGGGCGAGATCCCGCTCCAGCGAGGCGAGCCGCATCAGCTCGGGCTGGATGAACGGCCCCGCGACCGGGTCGTCGGAGAGATCCCGCGCACCCGACTCCAGCGCCTCGTACACGAACCACAGCTGTTCCGTGTAGCGCGCGTACGCCTCCACGCCCAGCCTGCCGCCGAGCAGATCGCTCATGAAGGTCGAGGTCTCCGCCTCCACGTGCTGCTCGTGGGACGCGGTGCGGATGAGCGTCGAGAACGGCGTACTCGACGATGTCATGAGGACCTCCGGGGCTGAACGGGGGAGACGGGAGCCGGACCAATCTTCTATGGTTAGGCTTACCTAAGTCAATGGGTTCCCGACGTCCTGTCGGTAAAAACGTACCCCGAATCTCCGTCACTTCCACATGAAAGAAAAGAACCGCCCGCTCTCGGTGAGCGGGCGGCTTGATGGCAGGGCGGCTACGGGAGCGTGAGAACCTCGGCCCCGCTGTCCGTGACGACCAGGGTGTGCTCGAACTGCGCGGTCCGCAGCCGGTCCTTGGTGACGACCGTCCAGCCGTCGTCCCACATGTCGTAGTCGTACGAGCCCAGCGTCAGCATCGGCTCGATCGTGAACGTCATCCCGGGCTGCATCACGGTCGTCGCGTGCGGGCTGTCGTAGTGCGGGACGATCAGCCCGGAGTGGAACGACGAGTTGATGCCGTGGCCGGTGAAGTCCCGGACGACCCCGTACCCGAACCGCTTCGCGTACGACTCGATGACCCGGCCGATGATGTTGATCTGGCGGCCGGGCCTGACCGCCTTGATGGCCCGCTCCAGCGACTCACGGGTCCGCTCGACCAGCAGCCGCGACTCCTCGGCCACGTCACCCACGAGATACGTGGCGTTGTTGTCGCCGTGCACGCCCCCGATGTACGCCGTCACGTCGAGGTTGATGATGTCGCCGTCCCGCAGGACGGTGGAGTCCGGGATGCCGTGGCAGATGACCTCGTTCACGGAGGTGCACAGGGACTTCGGGAAGCCGCGGTAGCCGAGCGTGGACGGGTAGGCGCCGTGGTCGCACATATAGGCGTGCGCGACCCGGTCCAGTTCGTCGGTGGTGACGCCGGGCGCGATGAGCTTCGCGGCCTCGGCCATGGCTTGCGCGGCGATCCGGCCGGCGACGCGCATCGCCTCGATCGTCTCGGGGGTCTGCACCTCCGGCCCGGTGTACGGGGTCGGTGCGGGCTTGCCGACGTACTCCGGGCGGCGGATGTTACCGGGCACGGAACGGATGGGGGACAGTTCCCCTGGGACGAGCAGCGACTGGCCAGACATGCCAGCGAGTCTAACCAGCGGAGATGGGGGAACATGTCGGTGGCGAGAGGAGCTGGTCATGGCGCTGTTCAAGAAGCGGACGGTCGGTAAACCGGGCGAGTGGTACTACTGCCTGGAACACAAGAAGGTGGAGGAGGGCCCGGAGTGCCCGGCGAAGGACCGCTTCGGTCCGTACGCGTCCCGCGAGGAGGCCCAGCGGGCGATGGACACGGCCCGTGAGCGCAACCTCGACTGGGAAACGGACCCCCGCTGGCACGACCCCGGTACACGCCCCCCAGCCGACAACTGACCGTATCTCCCCCACCCCGCTCCCCGCCCGTCAGGGGCGCGGGGAACGGCGCGAGCGACCCCCACGCACCCGCAGCCACGACCGCACGGCCCGCCCCCCCCCGGGCCCATCAGGGGGCGCGGGGAACGGCGCAATCTGTTGCCTTGGCCTTTCAGGGGCGCGGGGAACGGCGCAATCGTTTGCCTTTGCCTTTGAGGGGCGCGGGGAACTGCGCAGTCTTCTGGCTCTTCAGGGGCGCGGGGAACCGCGCGCTCACCCCCCACCGGCCCGCACCGACTTCATCCGCACCGCGTGCTCGTTCGTCCGCACGTCGTACGACATGAGCTTCGGCAGGCACACCGCCAACACCCCCACCGCGGCCACGCACATCGCACCCCCGGCCCACACGGACGCCCGCACGGAGAACACCGCGGCCATCCCACCCGCCCGCACCTGCCCCAGCTGCGGCCCGGCCGAGTACGACAGCAGCTCGATCCCCGCCAGCCGCCCCCGCAGCTCGTCGGGAATCGTCTGGTTCCACATCGCCGCCCGGAAGATCCCGCTGACCATGTCGAAGCAGCCGGCGAGCGTCAGGAACAGCAGCACCAGCCACACCTCGCGAACCGCCCCCGCGGCCACCATCGCGAGCCCCCAGCACGCCGCCGCGAACACCACCATCCGCCCGTGCCGATGGATCCGCGAGGTCCACCCGCTGGTCAGGCTCACCAGCAGCGACCCCGCCGGCAGCGCCGCGTACATCAGCCCGAGCGACCACTCGGCGTCCAGCTCGTCCGCGAGGAAGGGCAGCACGGCGAGCGGGAAGGCGAAGAACATCGCGGCCAGGTCGATCGCGTACGTACCGAGCAGTTCCTTGCGGCTCCACGCGTACCGGGCGCCCTCCGCGATCGATCTCAGCGACGGCTTCGCCGCCTCGTGCGCGGCGGGTGACGCGGCGAGCCCCACGGCCAGGAAGAGCGAGACGGCGAACGTGCCGAGGTCCGCGGCATAGGCCCAGCCGAGCCCCGCGTACGCCACGACGAGCCCCGCGACCGCGGGTCCGGCGACCCCGCCGACCGTCCAGCGCAGCGAGTTGAGCGCGGCGGCGGCCGGCAGGTGCTCGTGCCGGACGATGCGCGGGGTGAGCGCGTCGAGCGCGGGCCGCTGCACCGCGACGAGTGCGGAGGACAGCGCGGCGACGACGTACAGCGGCCACACCAGCGGCTCCGGCAGCAGCGCGTTGACCAGCAGGACGGCCGACAGGACCCCCTGCCCCGCCTCCGTCCACATGATCAGCTTCCGCTTGTCCAGGGCGTCGGCGAGGGCCCCGCCGTACAGCCCGAACACGATCAGCGGTACGAGTTCCACGGCACCGATCGCGCCGACGGCGACCGCGGAACCGGTCAGCTCCTTCATCTGCACCGGCAGCGCGACGAACGTCAGGAAGCTGCCGAAGTTGGTGATGAGCCCGGCCACCCACAGCCGCCGGAAGTCGGCGGAGGTCCGCCACGGCGCGAGATCGGGCAGCAGCGCCCGCAATCGCGTACCGGCCTTGGGTTCGGGTTTGCTCAGTTCCGTCACGACGGGACATGCTGCGGTCGCGACCCCGCCGCGTACAAACGCTTTTTCGACCGGGGCGGCCCCGTCGGGGCGGCCCCCGGCTCACCAGCGCGCGGGCGGCGGTGCCGTCAGCCGGTCCGCCAGCCGCGACAGGCGGTCGGTGAACCGCCGCCGGCCCCGGGGCGCGGGCAGTGAGTTCTCCCCGGTGGCCGCACTGACCAGGTGCTGAACGGTGTCCAGATCGAGCCCCGTGTCCGGGCCCGGTCCGGGCGGCACCGCCAGCGACTCGTGTGCCATCGCGTGCAGTTCGCGGTCGCCCGAGTCCAGCGCGAGGACCGTCGCCCCGGCCCGGCGCGCGTCGTGCACCCGTTCCAGGAGTGGAGCGCCGGGCGCGCCCGGCGCCACGACGAGCAGTGTCTCGCCGCGCCGGGCCGCCTCGATCCGGCCGAGCCCCACCGCCAGATGGGCGGGGTCCCCGGGCCGCGCCCCGTGCCGTACCAGCGTCGGCGCCAGCTCCGGCGTGCCCGACCAGGCGGCCTCGTCCACCAGATGGGCGGCGAGGTGCCAGGGTTCGTACTCCGCCGTCCCCACCAGCAGCAGCCCGCCCCCGTGCGGCAGCACGGACGACCGCAGTACCCCCGCGAACCGCCGTGTGGCGCCCGGCCACTCGGTCCCGGCGAGCACTTCGCGCAACAAGGCCACCCGTACGGCATCCATGGGGCCGCATCCTGCCGCAGCGGACTGCTCGTCAGACGGCGTTCACGGCGAATTCGCCCATCCTGGGCAGAGTGGCCCGTCCACCCGGCCGGCGAGGAGAGGTTCCCATGACCAGTACTGAGCCAAGCACCGAGCCGAGCGGTCAGGCCGGCAGCGAGACCGGCAGCCAGGTGTCCGTGCCGTTCCGGGCCGGTCAGGAGGGCTACGCGAGTTTCCGTATCCCGGCCGTCGTCGTCACCGGCGAGGGAACCCTGCTCGCCTTCTGCGAGGGCAGGGTCGGCTCCCGCGACGACTTCGGGCACATCGACATCGTCCTGAAGCGGTCCACGGACGGCGGACTGACCTGGGGACCGCTCCAGGTGGCCGCCTCGAACGGCGAGGCGCTGGCCGGGAACCCGGCCCCCGTCGTCCTCGACACCGGCAGGATCCTCCTCGTCCACGTCCGGAACGCCGCCCTCGCCACCGAGGACACCATCCGCCGGGGCAAGGTGAGCGCCGCCGACGGGCGCCGCGTCTGGGTCCGGCACAGCGACGACGACGGCCGCACCTGGTCCGGCCCGCGCGAGATCACCGGGCAGGCGAAGAAGGCGCCCTGGCGCTGGTACGCCACCACTCCCGGCCACGCCCTCCGGCTCACCACCGGCCGGGTCGTCGTCCCCGCCAACCACTCCCTCCCGCCGGCCGGCACGGACACCGGCACCGAGGGCAAGTACAACGGCGGGCACTGTCTGCTCAGCGACGACCACGGCGCGACCTGGCGCATCGGGTACGTCGACGACAACCCCGGCAACCACATCAACGCGAACGAGACCACCGCCGCCGAACTCCCCGACGGCCGCGTCTACTTCAACACCCGCAACGACTCCACCGCCCCCGGCACCCGCGCCGACGCGTACTCGCGGGACGGCGGCCGGACCCTGGTCAAGCCCTTCCGCCCGCAGGCAGGACTCGTCGGTCCCGTCGTCGAGGGCAGCCTGCTCCAGCTCCGCGCACCCGACGTGCTCCTCTACTCGGGCCCCGCCGACCCCGGCTTCCGCGCCCTGATGACGGTCCGCGCCAGCACCGACGACGGCGTCACCTGGCGCACGGCACACACCGTCGACGGACTGCCCGCCGCGTACTCCGATCTCGTGCGCGTCGACGACGACACGGTCGGACTCCTCTATGAGACGGGCGACTTCAGCGCGTACGAGACGATCACCTTCCGGCGGATCCCCGTGACGGCTCTCACGTGAGCGGCGCCGACCGGAACCACGCACGTAAAGTCGGCCCATGACCTCTACTGACAGTGCACAGAAGGCCCCCGCCAAGGACCCCTGGGACCTTCCCGACGTCTCCGGGCTCGTCGTCGGCGTGCTCGGCGGCACCGGTCCGCAGGGCAAGGGTCTCGCCTACCGGCTGGCCCGCGCCGGGCAGAAGGTGATCATCGGTTCGCGGGCCGCGGAGCGCGCGCAGGCCGCCGCCGACGAGCTCGGACACGGCGTCGAGGGCGCCGACAACGCCGAGACCGCCCGCCGCAGCGACATCGTGATCGTCGCCGTGCCGTGGGACGGACACGGCAAGACCCTGGAGTCGCTGCGGGAGGAACTGGCCGGCAAGCTCGTCGTCGACTGCGTGAACCCGCTCGGCTTCGACAAGAAGGGCGCGTACGCGCTGAAGCCCGAGGAGGGCAGCGCCGCCGAACAGGCCGCCGCGCTGCTCCCGGACTCCCGTGTCACCGCCGCCTTCCACCACCTGTCGGCCGTGCTGCTCCAGGACCCGGAGATCGAGGAGATCGACACCGACGTGATGGTGCTCGGCGAGGAGCGCGCCGACGTCGAGATCGTCCAGGCGCTGGCCGGCCGCATCCCGGGCATGCGCGGCATCTTCTCCGGGCGGCTGCGCAACGCCCACCAGGTCGAGTCGCTGGTCGCGAACCTCATCTCGGTGAACCGCCGGTACAAGGCCCACGCGGGCCTGCGCCTCACCGACCTGTAGGACCGCCGGGCCGCGGGACCGCGTACGGGCGCGTTCCGGACGTGGGGGACACTGGAGCCGAGCAGTGTCCCCCTCCGGAACCCGCGCGCTGTGGCGCCGGGCCCCGGAGTTCCCCGACAGGAGCAGACCCCATGTCCCGACTCGCCCTCTACGCCCTCGCCGTCTGCGTCCTCGCCACGACGGCGGCCGTCGTCTCCTTCGTCCAGGGCAGCTGGCTGGGGATCGTGTGGGTGCTGCTCGCGGGCCTGTCGTCCAACATGACCTGGTACTACCTGCGCCGGGACCGCATGCGCCGCAAGGCGCCCTCCGTCACCGGCTGACCGAGCAGTACTGGTCCGTCTCCGTCCAGAACCGGTAGAGGTTCTGCCCGCAGTACGTACGGATCTCGTCGATGCCCAGCGTCCGCAGCAGCGCGTCGATCGCGTCGAAGAACTGGTTGTTCACCTCCGGGATCCACAGGATCGCGAAGACGAAGAGCAGACCGAAGGGCGCGTACGGCTCCACCTGGCGGCGGATCTTGTGCGACAGCCAGGGCTCGATGACGCCGTAGCCGTCCAGGCCCGGGATCGGCAGGAAGTTCAGCAGCGCGGCCGTGACCTGGAGCAGCGCCAGGAACGCGAGGGCGAACTGGAAGTCGGCCGGTACGCCGTCCAGCGCGTCCAGCCAGAACGGGGCGGTGCAGACCACCGCGAACAGCACGTTCGTCAGCGGGCCCGCCGCCGAGATCAGGCTGTGCTTCCAGCGGCCCCGGATCCGGCTCCGCTCGATGAACACCGCGCCACCCGGCAGACCGATGCCGCCCATGATGACGAAGAGGACCGGCAGCACGATGCTGAGCAGCGCGTGCGTGTACTTCAGCGGGTTCAGGGTCAGATAGCCCTTCGCGCCGATCGAGATGTCGCCGCTGTGCAGGGCCGTGCGGGCGTGCGCGTACTCGTGCAGACAGAGCGAGACGATCCACGCCGCCGTCACGAACAGGAAGACGGCGACGCCGGGCTGCTCGGCGAAGCCCGTCCAGGTGGCCCAGCCGGTCACCGCCGCGACGGCCACGATCCCGAGGAACACGGGGCTGATGCGCCGGTCACTGTGCCGGCCGGTGGCGGTGGTCATGGGGTGGGGCTCCCTGGAATGTTCGAACGGGCTGGGCGTGCCGGGTAGACCGTACCGGTGGTGTGGGGGGAACGTCCTAGGGAGGGTCGGAGGTTCCTGCGGCCCTCCGCCCGCGTTCCCGGTCCTTTCTCGGCCACCCCCGGTTCATGCCGGTCCAAAATCCGGGGCGGACCAGGGGCGCAGACAGGGACAATGGTCTGCGTGCGCTATCGCATCCTCGGCACCACCCAGGCACTCCGTACCGACGGCACCCTCGTTCCGGTCGGCGGGGCGCGGCTGCGCGCCCTGCTGACGGTGCTCGCCCTGCGCCCCGGCCGGACCGTGTCCGTGGCCGTGCTGGTCGACGAGGTCTGGGGCGCGGACCCTCCGGCCGACGCCCCGGGCGCGCTCCAGGCCCTGGTGGGCCGGTTGCGCAGGGCGCTGGGCGCGGACGCGATCGGCTCCGACGAGGGCGGCTACCGGCTGCGCGCGGCGGCCGACGACGTCGACCTGCACCGGTTCGAACGGCTCGCGGGCGAGGGCTCACGCGCGCTGGCCGACGGCGACCCCGGCAAGGCGGCCGTCATCCTGGACGACGCCCTCGCCCTCTGGCAGGGCCCGGCCCTCACCGATCTCCCGGACCGTACGGCGGAGTCGTCGCGCTGGGAGGCCCGCCGGCTCGACGCCCGGCGCGCGCGTCTCGGGGCCGCCCTCGCCCTCGGCCACGCCGAGCAGTCCCTGCCCGACCTCACCGCCCTCTGCGACACCCACCCGCTGGACGAACCCCTCCAGGTGCTGCGCCTGCGGGCCCTGCGCGACGCGGGCCGCGCGGCGGAGGCCCTGGCCGCCTACGAGTCCGTACGCCGCCTGCTGGCCGACCGGCTGGGCACGGACCCGGGACCTGAACTGCGCTCCCTGCACACCGAGCTGCTGCAGGCCTCGTACAGCGGGGGTCCCGAGGCCGCCCCGGACCGTCGCGGCTCCGGTGCGACGCCGGACCGCCGGGACACCCGGGCCACCCCGCGCGAGCGGACCGTGTCGCTCGGGAACCTGCGGGCCCGGCTCACCTCCTTCGTCGGGCGGGACGGCGATCTGGCCACCATCCGCGGGGACCTCGCGGGGGCACGGCTCGTGACCCTGCTGGGGCCGGGCGGCGCCGGGAAGACCCGGCTGTCGCAGGAGGCGGCGGAGAGCGTCGCCCGGGACCTGCCCGACGGCGTGTGGCTGGCCGAACTCGCGCCCGTCGACGACCCGGACGCCGTCCCCGAGGCCGTGCTCACCGCGGTCGGCGCCCGGGAGACCGTGCTGCGCGGCGCCGGCGCCGAGGAGCTGCGGGCCGTCACCGACCGGCACGACGACCCGCTGGTCCGGCTCACCGAGCACTGCGCCAAACGCCGCATGCTGATCGTCCTCGACAACTGCGAACACGTCGTGGACGCCGCCGCCCGCCTCGTCGAGCAACTGCTCGAACGCTGCCCCGGACTGACCGTACTGGCCACGAGCCGCGAACCCCTCGGCGTACCGGGGGAGTTGCTGCGGCCCGTCGAGCCGCTGCCCGAGCCGTACGCGCTGAAGCTGCTCGCCGACCGGGGCGCCGCCGCCCGGCCCGGCTTCCGGATCGAGGACGATTCGGAGGCCGCCGCCGAGATCTGCCGGCGCCTGGACGGACTGCCGCTCGCCATCGAACTCGCCGCCGCCCGGCTGCGGATGCTCACCCCGCGCCAGATCGCCGACCGCCTCGACAACCGCTTCCGGCTGCTCACCTCGGGCAGCCGTACGGTCCTGCCGCGCCAGCAGACGTTGCGGGCCGTCGTCGACTGGTCCTGGGACCTCCTCGACGAGGACGAACGCGACGTACTGCGGCGGCTGTCCGTCTTCGCCGGCGGCTGCGACCTCGCCGCCGCCGAGGCGGTCTGCGGACCCGCCGCGCTGGAGGCGCTCGGCTCCCTCGTCGACAAGTCCCTCGTGGTGGCCGCCCCTTCGGGCGAGCACGCGGGGGAGGGGGCGGACGGGAGGGCGGGCTCGGGGCCGGGTGACGGGGAGATGCGCTACCGGCTCCTGGAGACCGTCGCCGAGTACGCCGGACAGCGGCTCGACGCGTCCGGCGAACGCCCCGCCACCGAGCGCGCCCACCTCACGTACTACCGCGAACTCGCCCGCACCACCGACCCGTTGCTGCGCGGCCCCGGCCAGCGCGCCGCCATCGAACTGTTCCAGCTCGAAAGCGAGAACACCCGCGCCGCACTGCAACGGGCCGTCGCCGCGCAGGACGAACAGGAGGCGCTCTGCCTCGTCCTGTCCCTCGCCTGGTACTGGCAGATCCGCGACCTGCGCATGATCACCCGCAACTGGACGCGCGAGGTCATGGCGATGGGCCCCGACCCCTTCGCACCGCCCACCGAACGAGCCGTCCCGCTGTACGAGTCCTGCATCGCCGAACCGCCGCCCATGAACCAGGACGTCCTCGTCGAGGCCAGGCGCGGCATCCACCTCCTCCATCTCGCCTGTATGGACCTGGAGCTGGACACCTGGCAGACACCGGAGGCGGAGGCCAAACTGCTCGCCGTCACCGAGGCCTACGAGCCGGGCCTGCCGCAGGTCTGCCGCAACCCCGGCTACCTCTGGTTCTTCGCCGTGCTGCTGACCGGCGACATGGACCGGCTGCGCCGGGTCATCGACGCGAGCGTGGAGACCTGCCGGGAACTCGGCACCCGCTGGGAGCTGGCCGTCGCCCTGCAGATGCGCGCCAACATGCTCGCCAACCGCGCCGACTGGGCGGGCGACGCGACCCGGGACGCCGACGAGTCGCTGGAGCTCTTCGTCGGCCTCGAAGACGCCTGGGGCGCCGCCGAGGCGCTCTCCGCGCGGGGCGAGGCCCATGAACGCAAGGGCGACTACCAACTCGCCGCGACGGACTACGAAACGGCCATCACCCACGCCGAACGCCTGGGCGCCCGCGCCCAGATGGCCATCCTCAGCACCCGTCTGGGCAGCGTGCTCATCGACGCGGGCGAGACCGGCCGGGGCGAGCGGCTGCTGCGCGAGGTCCTGGAACAGGGCGACGGCGCCCACAACGAGGCCATGCCCGGCGCCCGGCTCTTCCTCGCGATGTGGCTCGGCCGCACCGGCCGCGTCGCCGAGGCCCGTGCGCAGATGGAACGGCTGTGGGACGACTTCGGAGCCGTCAGGTTCGTGGTCTTCGACGGGTTCGTCATGGGCGTGGAGGCCTGGCTGGACTCGCAGGAGGGCCTGTACGACGAGGCGGTGGTGAAGGTGCGGGGAGCCCTGGAGCGGGCCAAGGACCCCCTGACCCAGATGATCGCGCCGCACATGTTCTCGGTGCATCTGGCGACCGCGTCCATCGCGCTCGCCGGGGCGGAGGGCGGCCGGCGCGCCGAGGACGCCGCCCGGTGCCTCGGCGCCGCCGACGAACTCCTGCCGCCCGGGCACTTCCGGGCCGTCGTGGAGCACGAGATCAGGGGACAGGCCGAGGCGGCGGCACGCCAGGTCCTCGACGACCAGGCGTACGACACCGCGTACGCGCAGGGCGGCGGCCTCTCCTTCGAGGAGGCCGCCGCCCTGGTCTGACAGAGGTCGTCAGGTCTTGGTGCGGTACTTGTGGATGGCGACCGGGGCCATCACCACGGTGATGACGAGCGACCAGAGCAGCGTGATCATGACGTCGTGGGCGACCGGCTGGCCGCCGTTCATCAGACCCCGGGCCGCGTCCGCGAGGGACGACAGCGGGTTGTAGTCGGTGAACGTCTGCAGCCAGCCCGGCATGGTGGACGGCGGCGAGAAGATCGAAGAACCGAACTGCAGGGGCATCAGCACGAGGAACCCCATTCCCTGGATGGCCTGGGCGTTCTTCATCACCACGCCCATGGTCAGAAAGATCCACATGATGGAGGAGCCGAAGACCAGGGCCAGACCGATGGCGGCGAACAGGCCGGGGACGTTCGACACGGACAGACCGAGCAGGAAGCCGACCCCGAGCAGGATCGCCGTGGCGAGCAGCAGCCGGCCGATCTCCACCGAGATCTTGGCGATCAGGACCGAGGCCCGGGAGATCGGCAGGGACCGGAAGCGGTCCATCACGCCGGTCTGGAAGTCCTGGTTGAAGCCGGTGCCCACACCCATCGCGATGTTCATGCCCATCATCGCCATGAGGCCCGGGACGACGTAGTTGACGTACTCGTCCTGGTTGCCCTTGCCGGCGATCGCGCCGCCGAAGACGAACACGAAGAGCAGCGTGAAGACGATCGGCATCAGGATGACGTCGAACATCGACTCCGGGTCCTGGCGGATCCACAGCACGTTGCGGCGGACCAGGGCGCTGATGTGGCGCAGATGGGCGCGTATGCCGACGTGCGGATCGTCGTCGGTGCCGAGCGCCGAGGGCGCCTCGATGACGGTGGCGGCGCTCATACGGCGGCCTCCTCGTAGGACTCGTGGGAACGGTCGGCCGGGGTGTCCCGCGGGTCGTCCGGATCGGTCGGTTCGGTGGCCCGGTGGCCGGTGAGGGAGAGGAACACCTCGTCCAGGCTGGGCAGTTCGGTGCTGAGGCCGGCCAGGGTGATGCCCCGGGCGGTGAGCGCGCCGACCACGGCGGTCAGCTGCTCGTCGCTGAGGATCGGGACGAGGACCGTGCCGGTGGTGATGTCCACCGTGGCACTGCCCGGGCCCGTGAGGCCGAAGTCGTCGAGGGCCCCGGCCGTGGGGCGCAGCTCCAGCGGGTCGGCCGGGCGGATGCGCAGGGTACGGCCGCCGACCTTCGCCTTCAGCTCGTCGATACCGCCGTTCGCGATGACCTTGCCGCGGTCGATGACCGTCAGCTCGTTCGCGAGCTGCTCGGCCTCCTCCATGTACTGGGTGGTGAGCAGGACGGTGACACCGTCCCCGACCATCCGCTTGACCTCGCCCCACACCTCTTTACGCGTACGGGGGTCCAGGCCGGTCGTCGGCTCGTCCAGGAACAGGACGGTCGGACTGCCGATCATGGACGCGGCGAGGTCGAGGCGGCGCCGCATACCGCCGGAGTACGTGCTCGCCGGGCGCTTGCCCGCGTCGGTGAGCGAGAACCGCTCCAGCAGTTCGTCCGCGCGGGTGCGGGCGTCCTTGCGGGTCAGGTCGAGGAGCCGGCCGATGAGGTAGAGGTTCTCGCGGCCGGAGAGCTTCTCGTCCACGGACGCGTACTGGCCGGTGAGGCCGATCACGCGGCGCAGGCGGCGGGGCTGGCGCACGACGTCGAAGCCGGCGACCGTGGCGCGGCCCGCGTCGGGTATGAGGAGGGTGGAGAGGATGCGTACGAGGGTCGTCTTGCCGGCGCCGTTCGGGCCGAGCACGCCGCGGACCGTGCCCTCGCGCACGTCCAGGTCCACGCCGTCCAGTGCTTTGGTCTCGCCGTAGTGCTTGACCAGTCCCCGCACGCTGACGGCGTCGGGGCGGGGTGTGCCGCCGTCCTGCCGGGGCTCGTTGTCGATTCGCGTCATGCCCCCCAAACTCCCACCCCCCACCGACAAACCACCGACAGCTCACCGACAGGCTCCGCCTGGGGGTGGGCCCAAAAGACTGCGCTAGGTACCTAGGGGCGCGGGGAACTGCGCAATGGGGGGCGAGGGGGCGCAGCCCCCATGCGGGGGCGGGTGGAGGGAAAACGGCAGCCCGCCGACGGGGGAAATCGGCGGGCTGCCTTCTTGCCGCAGTGGACCGTTGGGTCAGTGGACGGAGTGCTCCTCCTGAGGGAACGTTCCGCCAATGACATCGTCGGCGAACGCCTTCGCCGCATCCCCCATGACCTGCCGCAGATCCGCGTACTGCTTCACGAACCGCGGCATCTTCCCACCCGTGAGCCCGAGCATGTCGGTCCACACGAGAACCTGCGCGTCCGTCTCGGCCCCCGCCCCGATCCCGACGGTCGGAATGTGCAGCACGCGCGTGACCTCGGCGGCCAGCTCCGCCGGCACCAGCTCCAGTACGACGGCGAACGCCCCCGCGTCCTGCACGGCCTTGGCGTCACGCAGCAACTGCTGAGCCGCCTCCTCGCCCCGCCCCTGCACCCGGTACCCCATGGAGTTCACGGACTGCGGAGTGAGCCCGATGTGCGCCATCACGGGGATACCCGACTCCACGAGCAGCTTGATCTGTTCGTGCGAGCGCTCGCCGCCCTCCAGCTTCACGGCCCCGACCCCGGCCTCCTTCACCAGCCGCATGGCCGACCGCAGCGCCTGCACGGGTCCTTCCTGGTACGACCCGAACGGCAGGTCGCCCACGATGAGGGCGCGCGAGGTGCCCCGTACGACCGCGGCCGACAGCATGGCCATCTCGTCGAGGGTGACGGGCACGGTGGTCTCGTAGCCCAGGTGACAGTTGCCCGCGGAGTCGCCGACGAGCATGACCGGGATGCCGGCCTCGTCGAAGACGGACGCGGTCATCGCGTCGTACGCGGTGAGCATCGGCCACTTCTCGC
Organism: Streptomyces sp. NPDC102514; assembly: GCF_055584525.1. NCBI lineage: Bacteria > Bacillati > Actinomycetota > Actinomycetes > Kitasatosporales > Streptomycetaceae > Streptomyces > Streptomyces sp. NPDC102514. The sequence goes on along the minus strand of NZ_JBVJLW010000015.1, from coordinate 112,421 downwards.
CGCGCTCCTTGGCCACCGTGATGTCGCGGACAGTGATACGGCGTGTGCCCTTGCCTCCGTACAGCGCCCGGTTGCTGCTGTCGGTGGTGTTCTGGGCAGCCGAAAACTGCGTCATTGCAACGGCTCCTTCTGTCATCTCGAAGCGCCCTGACGGCGTCCCCGGATCCCCTCCATGGTGGCACCTCGTGCCACAGAACGGCTAGGGGGGCCGCAGTGGCCCTCGTCTCCGCCTCCACCGGGCCCCAAGCGCGCCTCCAGAGCTCGTAAGGTCTCGGTAAAGGAATCCGATACGAGACGGTCTCGTATCGAATCCCCTCTAGCCTTTTCAGCATGACAACTCCTGCCGACACCGCGCCCCGGATACCGGAGGCCGTGCACCGACGACGCTGGGCGATCCTCGGCGTGCTGATGCTGAGCCTGCTGATCGTCGTTCTCGACAACTCGATCCTGAACGTCGCGATCAAGACCATCTCGACGCCCGCCCCGACCGGTCTGGGAGCCACCCAGAGCGAGCTGGAATGGGCGATCAACTCGTACACCCTCGTCTTCGCGGGCCTGCTCTTCTCCGCGGGTCTCCTCGGTGACCGGCTCGGGCGCAAGAAGGTGCTGCTCGGCGGCCTCCTCGTCTTCGGCATCGGCTCGGCGCTCGCCGCCTCCTCGGGCTCCCCGGTCGAGCTCATCTCGTTCCGCGCGGTGATGGGCCTCGGCGCCGCCTTCGTGATGCCGGCCACCCTCGCCGTCCTGATGAACGTCTTCGAGCGCGACGAGCAGCCGAAGGCCATCGGCATCTGGGCGGGCGGTGTCGGCCTCGCCATCGCCATCGGCCCGATCACCGGAGGGGTCCTGCTCGACCACTTCTGGTGGGGTTCCGTCTTCCTGATCAACGTACCGATCGTGATCGTGGCGATCGGCCTGATGATCTGGCTCGTCCCCGACTCGCGCGACCCGAAGCCCGGCCGTATCGACCCGGTGGGCGTGGTGCTGTCCGTCATCGGCCTCGTCCTGCTGGTGTACGGCATCATCAAGGGCGGTCAGCTCGCCGACTTCACGGACGCCAAGGTCCTCGCGACCATCGGCGCCGGACTCGTCGTACTCGTCGGCTTCGTCGTGCACGAGAAGCGCAGCGACCATCCGTCGATCGACATCGACTACTTCAAGAACAAGGTCTTCTCCGCGGCCATCGCCGCCATAGCGCTGGTGTTCTTCGCGCTGATGGGCGTGACCTTCTTCTCCGTCTTCTACACCCAGAGCGTGCGCGGTTACTCGCCCCTGCAGACCGGTCTGCTGATGCTGCCGCTGGCCGTCGCGCAGCTCATCTTCGCGCCGCGCGCCCGGCTGGTCGTGGACCGTTTCGGCAACCGGGCCACCACGACCGCGGGCATGCTCACCATCGCCGCGATGCTGGGCGCGTTCGCCGTGCTGGAGGCGGACACGCCGATCTGGATCCTGGAGGTCGTCTTCTTCCTGATGGGTGCGGGCATGGCGCACATCATGACGCCGACCAGCGTCGTGATCATGCAGGCGCTGCCCCGCGAGAAGGCGGGCTCCGCCTCCGCGCTCAGCAACACCTTCCGCCAGGTCGGCGGCGCTCTGGGTATCGCCGTACTCGGCTCGGTCCTCTCCGCGGCGTACCGCTCGGGCATCGAGGACAAGCTGCCCGAGGCCGCCCGGCACGAGGCGGGCGAGTCCATCGAGGCGACCCTCGGTTTCGCCGCGAAGCTCGGCCCCAAGGGCGACGCCCTGATCGGCCCGGCCAACGACGCCTTCCTCCACGCGATGCACGTGACGGCCCTGTGCGGCGCGGGCGTGGCGGTGGTGGGCGCACTGGTCGTCTACCTGTTCCTCCCGGGCCGCACCCCGACAAAGACAGAAAAGGAAACGGACCTGGTGAGCGCCGATCACTGAAGCGCCCTGAAGGGGCGCGGGGAACGGCGCGCCCGGCCGCGACGCACCCGCACCCAGGCCACAACCCCCCCCGTCTGACAGGGACAATCGACCCGAACGGTGAAGGGCGGGCGGCCACACGACGGCCCGGCGTCAAGGACAGCAACACCCAACAGAGCGGAGCGATCACGTGGGCGGCGTGGAGCAAGGGCCGGGCGGAGCCGGACGGACCGGCGGCGGCCCCGCCAGAGGCCGCCCCCGCAGCGAGGCGGTGGAACGCTCGATCATCGAGGGCGTCATGCGCCTCCTGGAGGAAGGCGTCCCGCTCGCGGAGATCTCCATAGAGCGCGTAGCCCGCATCGCAGGCGTCGGCAAGGCCACCATCTACCGGCGCTGGAGCGGCCGCGAGGAACTCTTCTGCGACGTGATGCGCACCGCCGAACCGCCCGACCCCGGGCTGCCCGGCACGTCCATGCGCGACGACCTGATCGTCATACTCGAATCGCTGCGGCACCGCGGTCTGGCCTCGCGTTCGTCGGCGATCATGCACAACGTCTACGCGCAGATGAAGAGCAGCCCCAAGCTGTGGAAGGTCTACCACGCGGCCGTCATCGAACCGCGCCGCCTGATGACGCTCGACGTCCTGCGGCGCGGCCAGGCGAACGGCGAGTTCCGCGCGGACGTCGACGTCGAACTGGCCAACGACCTCTTCGTGGGCCCCATGCTCGTCCGCGCGGTCATCCGTCCGGACGCGGGCCTGGAGGAGGGACTGTCCGAACGGATCGTCGACACGGTCCTGGCGGGGCTGGGCCCCGCCGCCCGCTGAGACTGTGAGTTCCGCCCCCTGGACGCCGGTCGGTCCAATGTGCGCGTTCCGTCACAGACCACCCCACCTGGACCGCCGCCGGAACTCGCCGTGCCCCCTCGGTCGTCCTTGTGCCCGTACGGCCGCCGTGCGGCGGCGGGAACGATCGCGATCATCCCCTAGGGTCTTAGGGCGCGGGGATGATGTGAACGGCAGTTGGTGAGGCGACGGTATGGCGCAGGCGTACATGACGGAGACGGGCAGCGGCGGCCAGGGACCCGACCGCAGAGGCCCCCGGCTCCGCCGCCTGCTGACGTCGCTCCGTACCGACCGGGGCATCTGGCGGCGGGGGATCGTCCTGGCCGCGTTCGCCCTCGTACTCGCCCTGGTGATGGCGCTGCACGCGCAGATCCCGAACCGGATCGGCAACCTCGGCAGCCTCCTGGAGACCTTTCTGCCCTGGCTGGGCCTGGCGATCCCGGTGCTGCTCGTCCTCGCGCTGTTCCGTAAGTCCGCGACCGCGCTGATCGCCGTGCTCCTGCCCGCCATCATCTGGGTCAACCTCTTCGGCGGGCTCCTCGTCGACCGGACGGGCTCCGGCGGCGACCTCACCGTCGCCACGCACAACGTCAACGCGGACAACCCGGACCCGGAGGGCACGGCCCTCGACGTGGCCGCCTCCGGCGCGGACGTGGTGGCCCTGGAGGAGCTGACGACCTCGGCGGTCCCGGTCTACGAGAAGGCGCTCGCCTCGACGTACAAGTACCACTCCGTGCAGGGCACGGTCGGCCTGTGGAGCAAGTACCCGCTGAGCGGGGCCGCCCCCGTCGACATCAAACTCGGCTGGACCCGCGCGATGCGGGCGACCGTCACCGCGCCCGAGGGGCGGCTCGCGGTGTACGTGGCGCACCTGCCCTCCGTGCGGGTGAAGATGGAGGCCGGTTTCACCGCGCGGCAGCGCGACAAGAGCGCCGACGCGCTCGGTGAGGCCATCGCCGACGAGAAGCTGCCGGACATCGCCCTCCTCGGCGACCTGAACGGCACGATGAACGACCGTGCGCTGAACGGCGTCACCTCGCAGATGCGCTCCGCGCAGGGCGCGGCGGGCAGCGGCTTCGGGTTCAGCTGGCCGGCGTCGTTCCCGATGGCGCGGATCGACCAGATCATGGTCAAGGGCGTCGAGCCGGTCACCTCGTGGACCCTCCCGGAGACGGGCAGCGACCATCTCCCGATCGCCGCCCGCGTGAAGCTCTCGGCAACCGGCTCGTAAGAGCTTGTGTCACAGGCTCTTACCTCTGGGAAACCTCTGGGAATACTGAGGCTGGAAGAGTTTGTTCCGCAGGTGAACATAAACTGCACGGAACACCGCTCTCCCCTGTGAAAGGTCCCTCATGCCCCTGGCCCTGCTCGCCCTCGCCGTGGGCGCCTTCGGCATCGGCACCACCGAGTTCGTGATGATGGGGCTGCTGCCCGACGTCGCGGACGACCTGAACATCTCGATCCCCAGCGCGGGCCACCTCGTCTCCGCGTACGCGATCGGCGTCGTCGTCGGCGCCCCGCTGCTCGCGGCGGTCACCGCGCGCATGGCCCGCCGCAAGGTCCTGATCGGACTGATGGTGCTGTTCGTCGTGGGCAACACGCTCTCGGCGTTCGCCCCCGACAACACCTCACTGCTCGCGGCCCGCTTCCTGAGCGGCCTCCCGCACGGCGCGTTCTTCGGCGTCGGAGCCGTCGTCGCCACCGGTATGGTCTCCGCCGAGCGCAAGGCCCGCGCGGTCTCCCTCATGTTCCTCGGCCTGACCGTCGCGAACATCGTCGGCGTCCCCGCCGCGACCTTCGTGGGCCAGCAGTTCGGCTGGCGCGCCACCTTCCTCGGCGTCAGCGTGATCGGCCTGGCGGCCATCGGCTCCCTGGCGCTGCTCCTGCCCCGGAACTCCGAGCACGACGCCACCGCCACCGGACTGCGCGGCGAACTGGCCGCCCTCAAGTCGCTCCCCGTCTGGCTGGCCCTCGGCACGACCGTCGCGGGCTTCGGCGCGCTCTTCTCGGCGTACAGCTACATCACGCCGATGCTGACGGACTCCGCCGGGTACGCCGACTCCAGCGTGACCCTGCTGCTGGCGCTGTTCGGCGTGGGCGCGACGGCGGGCAACCTGCTCGGCGGGCGCCTGGCCGACCGCTCGATGCGCGGCACCCTGTTCGGCGGCCTGGTCTCCCTGGTGGCGGTCCTGGCCCTCTTCCCGCTCATGATGAACACGGCATGGAGCGCCCCCCTCGCGGTGGTCCTGCTCGGCGCGGCGGCGTTCATGACCAGCTCCCCGCTCCTGCTCATGGTCATGGAGAAGGCGTCCTCGGCCCCGTCCCTGGCCTCCTCCGCCAACCAGGCGGCCTTCAACCTTGCGAACGCCGGCGGCGCCTGGATCGGCGGCCTGGCCCTCGCGGCGGGCTACGGCGTCACGTCCCCGGCGCTCGCGGGCGCGGGCCTGGCGATCCTGGGCCTGGGCGTCGCGGCCGTCGCGTACGTCGTGGACCGCAACCGCGGTACGACGAACGCGGGCCGCATAGTGGCGACCCACACCCCGCAGCACGCGGAGGTCCCGGCCCACCACTGACGCCGGCCGCCACTGCCGCCCGGCGGCGGGGATAAGCGGTTGAGGTGCACCGACATCCCTGTTACAAACGTGGGCGGGTCAGCGGGTGGCCGGCGGAACGAGGGGGCCATCGCGTGGCACGGGCGAGGACGGGCGACGGTACGGGCCGCAGCGGCTTACGGCGCGGACGCCGGCCGCTGCTGGCGGCGGTGGCGGTCGACTCGCTGGGCACGGGCCTGTACCTCCCGCTGTCCATGCTGTACTTCCTGCGGGTCACCGATCTGGACCTGGTGACGATCGGCGTGCTCACCAGTGTGAGCACCGCCCTGACCCTGCCGCTGCCACTGGTCGTCGGAAAGCTGGCCGACCGGTTCGGGCCGCGGCTGGTGGTCGCCGCCGGACAGGCGCTGCAAGGGACCGGGTTCCTGCTCTACCTGCTGGTCTCGGGAACGGGTTCGCTGGTGGCCGCCATGCTGGTGACCACGGCGGGCCTGCGGGTCTACTGGTCCTCGGTCTTCACCCTCATCGCCGACCTGGCGGACGCCGAGAGCGCGGACGCGACGGGCACGGACGCGACGGGACTCGCGGGGGCGGACGCCAAGGACCACTGGTTCGCCCGGGCCGGGATGATCCGGGAAGCGGGCGCGGGCGGCGGCGCCCTGCTCGCGGGCGCGGTGCTCGCCGTCGACTCGACACGCGTCTACGACGGACTGATCCTCGCCTCCGGGCTGGCGTTCCTGGCCGCCGCACTGGTGGTCGCCCTCGCCGTACCCGCCCTGCCGCACACCGCCCCGCCGGCCGAGGGCCGCTCCGGCTACGGCGCACTGCTGCGGGACCGCCCCTACCTCGCACTGATCGCGATCTCCACGATCTTCGCCACGTGCAGCACGTTCCTGTCCCTGTCACTGCCCGTGTACGTCATCCAGGGCCTGTCGGGACCGGACTGGGCGCCCGGCCCCCTCCTCGCCCTCAACACCCTGCTGCTCGCCACCTGCACGGCCGCCGTGACCCGCTTCGTGCGGCGCCGCTCCACCCGCGCCCGAGCCATGGCCTGGGCCGGCGGCCTGTGGGCGCTGTGGTGTGCCGCGTCCGCGTCGGCCGTCCTGCTGCCGTCCCGGGCACTGGTGCCGTTCCTGGCGGCTGCGGTGGTCTGCTACACCCTCGCGGAGATGGTCTACGGCCCCGCCTCCAACGCGCTCGCCGCGGACGCGGCGCCGCCCGGGTCGCGGGGCACCTATCTGGCGGCGTTCCAGTACTCCTACGCCGGGGCGAACGTCCTCGCGCCCACCCTGTTCGGCGTGCTCTTCACCCACAACCGCCTGCTGCCCTGGCTCGCCGTGGGCCTGCTCGCCGCACTGGGCGCGGCACTGATGCTGCTCCTGGCACCCCGCCTGCCGCGAGAACACGGCCCGCGGCAGCGCGTGGCCGCGGCCACGCCCGTGCCCCCACAAGACAAAAGCCTGCGCCGTTCCCCGCGCCCCTGAGGAACCCGGGCGTGCTTTTCAGGGGCGCGGGGAACGGCGCGATCAGCCCCCGCCGGCCCGCAGTCGACGACGGAGCTGCCGTCAGGCGTGCCTTTCGGGGGCGCGCCCCGTCACAGCCGCTCGCGCCACTGATTCGTGATGGGCAGCCGCCGGTCCTTGCCGAAGCCCTTCGCCGAGATCTTCGTACCCGGCGGGTACTGCCGCCGCTTGTACTCGGCCGTATCGACCATCCGGAGCGTCTTGGTGACCATCTCCCGGTCGAACCCCGCGGCCACGATCGCGTCGGCCCCGGTGTCCCGGTCGACGTACAGCTCCAGAATCGCGTCCAGGACGGGATAGTCCGGCAGCGAGTCCGTGTCGACCTGCCCCGGCCGCAGCTCGGCGCTCGGCGGCTTGGAGATGGAGTTCTCCGGGATCGGCGGAGTCTGCCCCCGCTCGACCGCGGCCCGGTTGCGCCACTCGGCGAGCCGGAAGATCGACGTCTTGTAGACGTCCTTGATCGGCCCGTACGCGCCCACGGAGTCGCCGTACAGCGTCGAGTACCCCACCGCCAGCTCGGACTTGTTGCCCGGCGCCAGCACGATGTGCCCCTCCTGGTTGGAGAGGGCCATCAGCATGGTGCCGCGCAGCCGCGACTGGAGGTTCTCCTCGGCGAGCCCGGTGAGGCCCAGCGACCCCATGTACGCGTCGAACATCGGCTCGATCGGTACGGTCCGGAAGTTGAGCCCGGTCCGCCGCGCCAGCTCGGCCGCGTCACCCTTGGAGTGGTCCGAGGAGTACTTGGACGGCATCGACACGCAGTACACGTTCTCGGCGCCCAGCGCGTCGCAGGCGATCGCGGCGACGAGGGCGGAGTCGATACCGCCCGAGAGCCCGATCAGCACGGAGCGGAAACCGTTCTTCGCGGTGTACGCCCGCAGGCCCACCACGAGCGCCGAGTACACCTCCTCGTCGGCGTCGAGCCGCTCGGCGTACCCGCCGGAGAGCTCCGCCTCGTACGGCGGCAGCGGCTCGTCGGAGATCACGAGGTGATCGATGCGCAGCCCGTCGTCCACGATGCCCGAGGGCTGCTCGGGGGCGGCGGCGGGCAGGTCCAGGTCGAGGACGACACACCCCTCGGAGAACTGGGGCGCCCGCGCGACGACCTCGCCGTGCCGGTCGACGACGATCGAGTCGCCGTCGAAGACCAGCTCGTCCTGGCCGCCGATCATGGCCAGGTACGCGGTCGTGCAGCCGGCCTCCTGCGCGCGCTTGCGCACGAGGTCGAGGCGGGTGTCGTCCTTGTCGCGCTCGTACGGGGAGGCGTTGATCGAGAGCAGCAGGCCCGCCCCGGCGGAACGGGTCGCCGGGACCCGGCCGCCGTCCTGCCAGAGGTCCTCGCAGATGGCGAGCGCGACGTCGATGCCGTGCACCCGTACGACCGGCAGGGTGTCGCCGGGCACGAAGTAGCGGAACTCGTCGAAGACGCCGTAGTTCGGCAGGTGGTGCTTGGCGAAGGTGAGGACCACCTCGCCGCGGTGCAGCACCGCCGCGGCGTTCCGCGGGGCGCCGGCCGGCTGCCCGTACCTGGGCTGGGCCTTCTCGGAACGGTCCAGGTAGCCGACGACGACCGGCAGCTCCCCGAACCCCTCCTCGGCGAGCCGCGCGGCGAGGGCGTGCAGGGCCGCGCGGGACGCCTCCACGAAGGACGACCGCAGGGCCAGGTCCTCGACGGGGTACCCGGTCAGCACCATCTCGGGGAACGCGACGAGGTGCGCTCCCTGCTCGGCGGAGTGCCGGGTCCAGCGGACGACCGCCTCGGCGTTCCCGGCGAGATCGCCGACGGTCGAGTCGATCTGATTCAGGGCGAGGCGTAGTTGAGGCACGAGACCCAGTGTAATCGTCAGACCGACGTTATGGGGTGCCCGCCCTGCCCCACACCCCAACGGACCTGCTTGCGCCGTTCCCTGCGCCCCTGGGGGCCCCTGGGGTTTGTCGGCCGACTGCGGCCCGGTGGGGGTTGGCCGCGCCGTTCCCCGCGCCCCTTTGGGGCGGGTCGGTGTGGGCCCGGTGCGTGGCCCGCCCGCTCAGGGGCGCGGGGAACGGCGCAGTCTTTGGCTTTTAGGGGCGCGGGGAACGGCGTGGTCAGCTCCATCGGCCCGCCCTTCAGGGGCGCGGGGAACTGCGCGGCCCGCCCCCACCGGCCCGTGCCCGCGAACATGCGGAACCAACACCCCGCCCCGATCATGGGCGTCAATGACCACACCCCGCCCCGCCCCGGCCGCAACCGCCACCCTCCTGGCCCTGGCAGCCCTCACCTACTCCGCATGGACCCTGGAGACGTTCCTCGGAACAGGCCTCCCCCCGGCCCACACCTACGTGAGTGAACTCGCCGCGACCAACCAGCCGTACACCACCCTGTTCCGCACGACGGACCTCCTCGCGGGCACGCTGGTGTGCGCCGCAGTCGCAGTCGCAGCCGCAGCCGCGACCCTGTCGGCCCGCCGCATCCCACGGACCGCCCGAGCCGCCCTCCTCCTCTTCGGCGCGGCCACAGCCGTGGACTCCCGACTGCCGCTCAGCTGCACCCCCACCACGGACCCGGAGTGCGCCGCGAGGGAGACCGCGGCCCTGGTCCCGTGGACCCATTCCGCGCACACGGTGAGCAGCACGGTCGCCCTGTGCGGCATCCTCGTCGCCATGGCGACCCTCACCCGCACGGCCCGCATGGGCCCCGCCCTCCTGGCGCTCGAACTGGCCGCCACCGCCTGGACCCTGGCCGCGATCGCCGCCCTGGAGACGGGCCACGACGGCTGGGGCGTCGGTATCGCCCAGCGCCTCCAGGTCGGCGTCATCGCGATCTGGCTGGGCGCACTGGCCGTCTCCCTCCGCCACGTCCCTGAGCCCGCCGCCCGCGGGGCTCTCCGCGCAGCGGACGTCCGGCCATGACCTTTGTCCGCATCGACGGAATCCCGCACCACATCCGCGTGGACGGCACAGCCACCGCCCCCGTCTGTCTGCTCAGCGTCGGCCTGGGCATGTCCTGGTTCGACTGGGATCCCGTGCTGCCGTTCCTCGCCCCGTACCGCACGGTCGTCCGCTTCGACCGGCCGGGCCTCGGGCTCAGTGCTCCCGCGCCCGCGCGCGCGTGGCCCACGCTCACCGGTGAGGCGCACCGCATCGCGCGCGTGCTCGACGCGGCCGGTGTCCGCACGCCCGCCACCGTCGTCGGGCACTCCCTCGCCGGTTTCCACTGCGAGGCCTTCGCGCGGCTGTACCCGGAGCGGACGGCCGGGCTCGTCCTGGTCGATTCCAGCGTCGAGGAGGAACCGCGCCCGAGCCGCGCGCCCGCCCTCCGGAACACCGTCACGCGCGCGTGCGGCACGCTGCTGGCGGGCGCGGGCCTCCCGCGGGCACTGGGCCCACTCCTGCGGCGTACCGCGGTCAGGGCCGTACGGCACAACGGCGGCGACTCCGCCCCGTACGACCCGGCCCCGTACGATCCGTCGCCGTTCGACCTCGTCCGGCGTGCCTACTCCACCAGCCGCTTTCTGCGCGCCGCCCTCGCCGAGAACGCGACCTACCGGGACCAGGCGGTCGCGCTGGACGGCCTGCGGGAGCGGCCTCTGCCGGACGTACCCGTCACCGTCCTGGCCGCCGCCGACCACGGCGGCAACGGTTCACGACACTGGCTGGACCGCCAGGAACGCCTCGCCGAGCGCCTCGGCGCCACCTTCCGCGTCTCCGCCCCGGCGGGTCACCTCGTCATGCTGGACCGCCCCCAGGACGTGGCGGCGGCGATCCTGGACGCGCCGAACGAACCGGTGCGCCCGTCCCCCGCCGGCCAGGAAGAGGAACGGACGCACCGGAGATGAGAAGCCGCTGAACCTCGGATCCTCAGCGGTTCGGCGGTTCAGCGGCTCAGTGACTCAGCGGCGGTACGAGGTCACGTAACCCGGTGCGGGCGAACCCACCCCCGTGACGTCGTCGTACCCCCGCACAGCCTTCAGGCTGCTGTCCTTGCCGAGGCTGCGGACCGAGGTCAGCAGGCCCTCCGAGGCGTCGAAGGCGTTGGCGAAGTCGACGCGTGCCACCGCGAGGTCGCGGCCCGTGGGGCGGTCCGTGACGTCGTGGTAGAGCTTCGTGCCGTAGCGGTCGTAGATCGCCGGGTTGGCGAACCCGATCGGGCGCCCGCCGCGTGCCTGCTGGGCGAGCGCCTGGACGCCCGCGACGACCGGAGCGGCGAGCGAGGTGCCGCCGATGCGGTACTCGTCGTACTTCTGCGTCCCGTCCGGGAAGGTCTGCGTCTGCCCGACCAGGAACCCGGTGTTGGGGTCGGCGATCGCCGCGATGTCGGGAACCGTCCGCATGGCCTGCCGGCCGTTCGCCTTCGCGAGCCGCGACGGCACGACACCCCGCTGGTAGAACGGCTGCTTCACCGTCGCGCTGGTCCCGCCGCCCGCACCCGAGGTGTACGCGCCCGGGAAGTCCGTCCAGCTCTTCCCGTCGGCGGACAGGTTGGCCTTGAGTGTGCCCCAGCCGGTCTCCCACTTGTACGTGTCGCCCTTGCCGACGGCGAGCGAGGTGCCGCCGACCGCCGTGACCCACGCCGAGTTGGCGGGGGTGTCGACCTGCTTCGTACCGGTGTTGGCGACCTCGTCGCCGTTGTCGCCGGACGAGAAGTAGAAGCCGATGCCCTCGATCGCGCCGAGCTGGAAGACCTGGTCGTAGGCGGCGGCGAGGTCCGGCGTCTGGTTGGCCTCGATGTCGCCCCACGAGTTGGAGACGATGTCGGCGAGGCGCCCGTCGACGATCTTGCCGAGCGAGTCGAGGAAGTCGTCGTCGTAGCAGGACGCGGCGCCCACGTAGACGATGTCCGAGGCGGGCGCGACCGCGTGCACGGCCTCCACGTCGAGGGTCTCCTCGCCGTACCAGCCCGCCGCCCCGCACTCCTCGGTCCGCGTGTACTGACCGGGCAGCACCTGCTGCAACTGCCCGCCCCTGTACCTCGCGTCACCGTGCTTCGCCGCGTACGTGGCCGCGTCCGCCGCGATCGTCGGCGAGGCGTACGCGTCCGTGATCGCCACGGTCACGCCCTTGCCGGTCGCCTTCCCCGCTCCGTAGGCGGCCCGCAGCTGCTTGCCGGTGTAGCCCTTCACGGCGTACGGGACCTTCGTGCCGTACGCGCCCGGCAGCGTCGTCGCGGTCTTCGAGCCGTAGTACGACGAGAACGGCCCGGCGTTGCGGAACACGGCGTCCGGCGGCGGCAGGGTGTCGGAGTGGTCCGCCTTGTGCGGGGCGTTGTCCAGACCGGTCACGGTGAGGACGGCGCCGTTCAGCCCGGCGGGCGCGGAGGCGGCCTTCGCGGGGGCGCGGTAAGTCTTCTTGCCCTTCGCGTAGTTGTGCAGCTGCGTGCCGAACGCCTTCTCCGCGTCCGCCACTTCACCCGTCACCGACACGTAGTGCGTACTGGTGCCCGTGACGGTCAGTCCCGCCGACTTCAGCCAGGCCGTCACCCCGGCCACCTGCGCCTCGGTCGCGCCGAAGCGGGAGCGGGCCTGCCGCGCGGTGAGGTACTTCCCGTACGAGGCCGACGACGGGTCGGAGACGGCCTCGGCGTAGGCGCTCAGGCCCGCCGCGTCCCGTCCGGCGAGGTAGACCCGGGCGGAGACCCGGGAGCCGTCCGCCGTGGCCCCCTTGTCCGCCCCGGCCGTGGCCCACAGGGGCTTGGTGCCCTGGAGCGTGTCACGGCCGGCCGGGTCGTCGGAGGCGTGGGCCGCGGGTATGCCCAGGGCCAGCGCGCCGGCGAGCAGCGGCAGGGTCGCCGCCATGCTCACACCGGCGCGTACCGCGGCGCGATTGGATCTCATGGAACCCCCAAAGGATCACTGGATGGGGGTCACTCTTGCGATGAACTGTCCATGCCAGGGGAATGGCCGGGACATGGCTGGCCCAAAAACCACCCAAGGAACCGTATGGCAAGGGCATTTGGGGTGTTATGGATCAGTTGTGGATCGATTGCGGATCGGTCGTGGATCGGTTGCCGATCGGTTGTGGATCAGCTCTGGATCAGTTCAGCGGCTTCGCGCCGCGCTGCTCCAGCAGATCCGAGATCAGCTTCATCTCCGACTCCTGGGCCTGCACCATGCCCTGCGCGAGCCGCCGCTCCACGCCGACCTGGCAGCGCTCCACACACCCCTTGGCCATGTGCACACCGCCCACGTGGTGGGCGTACATGAGCTGCAGATAGCGCACCTCGGCCGCCTTGCCGCTCAGCTTGCGCAGCGCGTCCATCTCGGTGTTGGTCGCCATGCCCGGCATCAGCGCGCCGTCCTCGCCGGACCCCATGCCGGCCATGCCCATCCACTCCATGGGCTCGTCGGCGGACACCTTGGGCAGCTCCCACAGGTCCAGCCAGCCGAGCATCATGCCGCGCTGGTTGGCCTGGGTCTGCGCGATGTCGTACGCGAGGCGGCGCACGTCCTCGTCGTCGGTGAGGTCGCGCACGATGTACGACATCTCGACGGCCTGCTGGTGGTGCACGGACATGTCACGGGCGAAACCCGCGTCCGCGGAGTCCGCCGCGGGCGGCCGCATCCCGGAGTCGTCGCCGTCGGCGACCGCGTAGGTGATCGCCCCGGCCGCCACGAGGACGGCCGCGGCGGCTCCGGTGATCCAGCCCGCGGACTTCATCCCCGTCACTTCGACAGGCCGTTGGTGCAGGCGGCGCCGGGCTCGGGCGTCTGCTTGCCCTGGACGTACGTCTCGAAGAACGTGCCGACGTCCGGGTCGTCCGCGCTCTTCACCGTCCGCTGGTGGCCCCACGCGGAGAGCATGATCGGGTCCTGCTGGTCCTCGACGGGGCTCATCAGCGAGTACGGCGTCTTCTTGACCTTCTCGGCGAGCGCCTTCACATCGGCGTCGGACGCCTTGCTGTTGTACGTCACCCAGACCGCGCCGTGCTCCAGCGAGTGCACGGCGTTCTCGTTCTTGATCGCGTCTTCGTAGACGTCGCCGTTGCAGTTCATCCAGACCTGGTTGTGGTCACCGCCGACCGGGGGCTCCATCGGGTACTCCACGTCCTTGGTGACGTGGTTCTGCGTGAGCTTGGTGCTCCACTTCTTCACGCCGTCCTTGCCCGTGACGAACTTCCCCGACGCCGCCTTCGAGTCGCTCGCCGCACTGTCCTTGTCGTCGGACTGCGACTTGATCAGGAACGCGCCACCGGCGACGAGACCGGCGACGACGATCACGCTGGCGGTGATCGTGAGGACCCGGTTGCGCCGCTCGCGGGACTGCTCGGCGCGCCGCATCTCCTCTATCCGCGCCTTGCGCGACGGGGACTCTGTCTTCTTGGCGGAACCCATGGGGTGGTCCTTCTGGGGGAAAGGGGCAGTGGAGTGGTCTGCTGATCGTAGTGGGGGAGGAGGGGTTCCAGATGGGGAGCCCTGCGGATTGGCCGAATGGACGGGGCCGCGGCAGATAATTTGAAGCAGGGATGCGCATTATCTACGCTGCCGGTATGCGGCTGTTGCGATCGACCGACCTGGCTCTGCGCGTCCTGATGCGGCTCGCCGTCGCCGAGGAGACCGCGACGCCCACGACGCGTGACGTGGCGGCGGCGATGGAGGTGCCGTACACGCACGCCGCGAAGGTCGTCGCCGAGCTCCAGCACCTCGGACTGCTCTCCGCGCGGCGGGGACGCGGGGGTGGGCTCGCGCTCACGGAGGAGGGGCGTGGGGCGTCCGTGGGGGCGGTCGTGCGGGTCTTCGAGGGTGAGGGGGATGTCGTCGACTGCGAGGGGGCGTCGCCGTGTCCGCTGCACACGGGGTGCCGCCTACGGGTCGCCCTGCGGCGCGCCCAGGAGGCGTTCTACGCCTCCCTGGACCCGCTGACCATCACGGACATGGTGGCTGAGCCGACGGGTCCGCTGCTACTGGACATCACAATGCACTGAGCGACGACGCTGCCGCTGCGGGCGGGCTTGCCGGTCGGCTGCGGGCCGGTGGGGGCCGTTCGCGCAGTTCCCCGCGCCCCTAGAGGGTGCCACCTGGCGTTTGTCGGTCGGCTGCGGGCCGGTGGGGGTCGGCCGCGCAGTTCCCCGCGCCCCTAGAGGGTGCCGCCTGGGGTTTGTCGGTTGGCTGGGGGCCGGTGGGGGCGGGCCGCGCAGTTCCCCGCGCCCCTTTGGGGCGCCCCCCAGGGGCGCGGGGAACTGCGCAATCTTTGAGGGTGCGAGGACCGACGCGACCAGCCCCCACCGGGCCCGTTTTTCAGGGGCGCGGGGAACGGCGCAATCTTTTAAGGGGCGCGGGGAACGGCGCGGGCAACCCCCACCGGCCCGCAGCCAAGGCGCAACCCCCGTCACGCGTCGGTAGTCGCCAGCCACAGGTCAGGGCCGAAGACCTCGTAGTGGACGTCGGCCGGAGAGACCCCCTTCTCCAGGAGCTGCCCACGCACCGCCCGCATGAACGGCAACGGCCCACACAGATACGCCCGAGTACCCGGCGCGATCACCACTCCGGAGAGGTCGACCAGCCCCGCACGGTCGACCGGATGCCCGGCCGCCGCCCCCCGCTCGTACCAGAAGCACGCCACCCCGTCGGCGAGCTTCGAGACGCACCCCTCATGCTCCTCGCGCAAGGCGTGCTCCTCCGGGGACCGGTCCGCGTGCACCACGGTCACCGCCCCCCGATGCCCGTCCGCCACGAGCTGCTCCAGCACGGCGAGAATCGGCGTCACGCCGATACCGGCGGACGCCAGAAGCACCGGCGTGAGCGGCCCGGCGTCGAGGACGAGATCCCCGTACGGCGCGGACACTTCGAGCGTGCTGCCGACCCGTACGCGCGCGTGGAGGTGGTTGGAGACCTCCCCGTCGGGCGCGCCCCCGCCGTGCACCCGCTTCACGCCGATCCGCCGTACGGACGAGCCGGCCGCGCCGATGAGGCTGTACTGGCGGGTCTGGAGCGCCCCGTCCGGCAGCTCGACGCGTACGGAGACGTACTGGCCGGGCCGGAAGGCGGGCGCGGGGGAGCCGTCGGCCGGGCGGATCAGGAAGGTGGCCACGTCCGTGGTCTCCTCGACGCGCTCGACGACCTGCCAGGTCCGCAGCCCGCCCGGGCCGCCGTCGACGCCGTCCGCCTCGCTCGCCGCGTACAGCCGCTTCTCGATGGCGATGAGCGCGTTCGCCATCAGCCAGTACACCTCGGTCCAGGCGGCGGCGACCTGAGGGGTGATCGCCTCGCCGAGGACGCCGGCGATGGCGGCGAAGAGGTGCTTGTGGACGACCGGGTACTGCTCGGGGGCGATGCCCAGGGACGCGTGCTTGTGCGCGATGCGGTTGAGCATCGCGTCGGGCCGTACGTCCGGCCGCTCGACGAGCTGGGTGGCGAAGGCGGCGAACGCGCCCGCCAGGGCCTGGCGCTGGGTGCCGGAGGACTGGTTGCCGCGGTTGAAGAGGTCGCGCAGCAGCTCGGGGTGGGCGGCGAAGAGGCCTGCGTAGAAGCGGTCGCTGATCTCTCCCAGGGCCCCGCCGACGGCGGGAAGGGTGGCGCGGACGGTGGCGGCGGACTGCTCGGACAGCATCGGGGCTCCTCAAGCTCGACTGTCCGCACGGTATTAAAACTTGCATCTCAAATGCAAGTTATAGAGGGGTGTCTGTGGGTGTGGGGAAGGTGACGGAGAGACGCCAGTGGTCGGCCATTTCATGTGCGCCGCTCAGCGGGCAAGATGGGCGTCAGTGCAGTACACCTGCCGTGTGCGAGGCGTTCGGGCGGAGGTCGGCCGGACGATCGGGGCCCGCAACGCGCATGAAATGCTGATGTGGTGTGATGCGCAGGTGCCCGACCGCCTCCCTGGGACGGGAGCAGGCGGCCTGACCAGCAAGATTGGGTGGAAGCGGAAGATGGACAAGCAGCAGGAGTTCGTGCTCCGTACTTTGGAAGAGCGCGACATCCGTTTCGTACGCCTGTGGTTCACGGACGTGCTGGGCTTCCTCAAATCGGTGGCCGTGGCCCCGGCGGAGCTGGAACAGGCCTTCGACGAGGGCATCGGTTTCGACGGATCGGCCATCGAGGGCTTCGCCCGCGTCTACGAGTCCGACATGATCGCCAAGCCGGACCCGTCGACCTTCCAGGTGCTGCCGTGGCGGGCCGAGGCCCCCGGCACCGCCCGGATGTTCTGCGACATCCTGATGCCGGACGGCTCGCCGTCCTTCGCGGACCCGCGGTACGTGCTGAAGCGGGCGCTGGCGAAGGCCTCCGACCAGGGCTTCACCTTCTACACGCACCCGGAGATCGAGTTCTTCCTGCTGAAGGACAAGCCGACGGACGGCTCGCGGCCGACCCCGGCCGACAACTCCGGCTACTTCGACCACACCCCGCACAACGTCGGCATGGACTTCCGCCGCCAGGCGATCACCATGCTGGAGTCGATGGGCATCTCGGTCGAGTTCTCGCACCACGAGGGCGCGCCGGGCCAGCAGGAGATCGACCTGCGGTACGCGGACGCGCTGTCCACGGCCGACAACATCATGACGTTCCGGCTGGTCATGAAGCAGGTGGCGCTGGAGCAGGGCGTGCAGGCGACGTTCATGCCGAAGCCCTTCAGTGAGCACCCGGGCTCGGGCATGCACACGCACCTCTCCCTCTTCGAGGGCGACCGCAACGCGTTCTACGAGTCGGGCTCCGAGTACCAGCTCTCCAAGGTCGGCCGCTCCTTCATCGCGGGCCTGCTGAAGCACTCGGCGGAGATCGCCGCGATCACCAACCAGTGGGTCAACTCGTACAAGCGCATCTGGGGCGGCTCCGAGCGCACCGCGGGCGCGGGCGGCGAGGCACCCTCGTACATCTGCTGGGGCCACAACAACCGCTCGGCCCTGGTCCGCGTACCGATGTACAAGCCCGGCAAGACGGGTTCGGCGCGGGTGGAGGTCCGCTCGATCGACTCGGGCGCGAACCCCTACCTGACGTACGCGGTCCTGCTGACCGCCGGCCTCAAGGGCATCGAAGAGGGTTACGAGCTGCCGCCGGGCGCCGACGACGACGTGTGGGCCCTCTCCGACGCGGAGCGCCGCGCGATGGGCATCGAGCCGCTGCCCCAGAACCTGGGCGAGTCCCTCTCCCTGATGGAACGCAGCGAACTGGTCGCCGAAACGCTCGGCGAGCACGTCTTCGACTTCTTCCTGCGCAACAAGAAGGCGGAGTGGGAGGAGTACCGCTCCGAGGTGACGGCCTTCGAACTCCGCAAGAACCTGCCGGTGCTGTAGGAACTGCGGCCGGGTCGCGGGAGCGGCCGGCTGCTTGAACCACCTGAAACGTGAACCACTCGGGGCCGACGGTCGTGGACCGTCGGCCCCGACTGGTTTTCCGGGAGACGCGGGTCACACGGGTGCGTGTCACAGGGTGTCGGGCTGTCTCGTCTCAGGGGTGTAGGTCCCCGACGAGCACCGAGGAGTGCGTGATGGACGCTCGACTGAACTATTTCGCCAGTCCGATGGCCGGGAAAGCTCTCAAGTACTTCATGTCGGCGGGCAAGGCGCTCAAGGAGTCGCCGTTGCCGGTCGTGACGCAGGAGTTGGTGGCCCTGCGGGTCAGTCAGGTCAACGGGTGTGCCGTCTGCCTCGACATGCACACCAAGGAAGCCGCCGCTGCCGGGGAGAGCGCCGTGCGGCTCAGTCTCGTGGCGGTCTGGCGGGAGGCCACCGTCTTCACCGAGGCCGAGCGGGCCGCGCTGGAGCTGGCCGAGCAGGGGACCCGGGTCGCGGACGCGGCCGGCGGGGTCAGCGACGAGGTCTGGGCGCGTGCCGCCAAGCATTACGACGAGGAGCAGCTCACCGCCCTGGTGATCCTGGTGTCCTTCATGAACACGGTGAACCGGCTGAACATCATCACCAGGCAACCCGCCGGTGACTACAAGGTCGGCCAGTTCCACTGAGCGGAGACAGGGAAGGGGAGTCGGCGTGAGCAAGGTCGAGGAGTTCGAGGAGCTGCGTCCCCTGCTGTTCTCGATCGCCTATCGCATGCTGGGCAGCGTGAGCGAGGCCGAGGACGCGGTCCAGGAGACCTGGCTGCGCTTCGACGGCTCCGCGACCCGGCCCACGTCGACCAAGGCCTTCCTGTCCGCCACGGTGACCCGTATCTCGATCGACGTACTGCGTTCCGCCCGGGTGCGGCGCGAGGAGTACGTCGGGCCGTGGTTCCCCGAGCCGCTGCTCACCGACCCCTACCAGGACCCGGCCCGCTCGGCGGAACTGGCCGACTCGGTGTCGATGGCCGCGCTGCTGCTCCTGGAACGGCTCAGCCCGCTGGAGCGGTCGGTGTTCGTGCTGCGCGAGGTGTTCGGCTTCGGCTTCGACGAGGTCGCCGCGGCGGTGGGGCGGTCGGAGGCGGCCTGCCGGCAGTTGCAGGTACGGGCGCGGCGGCATATGCGGGCCGGACAGCCACGGTTCGAAGCGGACCGTCAGGAACGGGAGGAGCTTGCGACCCGGTTCTTCGGCGCCCTGCGCGAGGGTGACGTCGACGGTCTGCGGGATCTGCTCGCCGCCGATGTGTCGATGGTCGGGGACGGCGGTGGCAAGGCACCGCAGCTGGCCAGAGCCGTCGTCGGCGCCGAGAACGTGGCCCGGCTGCTCGCCTCCGTCTTCCCCCACATGGCCCGCGTCGACGTCACCTTCGAGCCCCACGAGGTCAACGGCCGCCCCGGCGCGGTCTTCCGCGACCGCGACGGCAAGGTGCTCCACATCCTGGCCCTTGAGGTGCTCGACGGGCGCATTCACACCATCCGTTCGGTGATCAACCCCGACAAGCTCGGCCACCTCGGTCCGGTCGCCGACGCGTGGGCCGTCGACCGCGAGGTCAAGCGGGCCCGCCGCCAAGCCAATTGAGCGATCGATCGACCCGTACGCGGGCTCAGCGTACGGGCTCACTCTGTGGACAGTATGCGTAACCCTCCGTGATCATGGGTGGGTTGGCGGTGTTGGCGGGGTGGACGGGTCGGTGGGTGCGGGTGAACGGAGGGCCTGGCATGACGGACGGTACGGGTGGGGTGGGTGCCCCTCTTGGCTGTGGTGGCGGCGAACCGGAGGTGTCCGACAGCCTCAAGACGTTCGGCGAGGTGGTCAAGGCCTTCCGGAAACGGGCCCGCCTCACGCAGGAGGAGTTCGCGCCCAGAGTGCGGTACTCGGCGCCGACCGTGGCCTCCATCGAACAGGGCCGCCGGTTTCCGCCGCCGGACTTCGTCGAGCGTGCGGAGGAAGTGCTCGACGCGTTCGGGGCGTTGCGGGGGGCCGCACGGCATCTGTCGCGTCAACCGGGGCTGGCCAGTTGGTTCCGCCAGTGGGCCCGCCTGGAGGAGACGGCGGTGAGTCTCTACACGTACGAGTGCCGCCTGATCCCCGGGCTGTTGCAGACCGAAGCGTATGCGCGCACGCTGTTCGTGAACCAGCTGCCTCCATTGGGCGACGACCAGATCGAGGCCCAGTGGGCGGCACGGTCGGAACGCCAACGGCTGCTGCGGGAGCGGCCGAACACGGCGTTCAGCTTCATCCTGGAGGAGCATTTGTTCCTCCGGAGGACGGGGGAGGCCGAAGTAACCGTGGGCGTTGTGGACCATGTACTGGAGCTTGCTGAGCAACGCAACGTCGAGGTCCAGGTGATGCCCCTTGCCCAAGGGGCGCATGCCGGCGTCGCGGGGCCGATGCAGCTGTTGGAGGCCTCGGAAAACCGTTGGTTCGCCTACAACGAGGGTCAGCGCGGCGGCCTGTTCGTTTCCGAATCGAAGGAACTCAGCGTCCTCCAGATGCGGTATGCCAGGATGCGCTCACAGGCTCTCTCCCTCGATGACTCTGTGAGCCTGTTGCGGCAGATGCGAGGAGCGCTATGAAGACGACCGAACTGGCCTGGTTCAAGAGCAGTTACAGCAGCAGTGGTGATGGCGACTGTGTCGAGGTCGCCCTGTCCTGGCACAAGTCCAGCTACAGCAGCGGGTCGGGAGACGACTGCGTCGAGATGGCCCGCTGCCCGGATCTCATCCACGTGCGTGACTCCAAGGCGCAGGCAGGTCCCCAGCTTGCCGTCACCCCCAGCGCCTGGACCAGCTTCCTGGCGTACGCGGCCAGCGGCTGACGTCGGCCGGTCCAGGCGCTCGGGCCGGGGGACTACTGCTGTTCCGCCTGGTCCGTCAGCAGCTTGTGCAGCGGCTTCGCCGCTCGTTCGCGGTACTCCTGGATCGCCCAGCCGTTACCGTCCGGGTCGGTGAAGTGCATGAACGTGCCGCCGTCCTGGGGTGCGTACGCGACGGGCTCGCTGAGTTCCAGGCCCCGAGCGGTCAGCTCCTCGTACGCGGCCTTGGCGTCCGCGACGACCAGTTGCATGCCGTGGTACGTGCCCGGCTGCGGGGTGCCCGACGGGATCGGCACGCCCTTGGCGAGCGCGATCGAACAGCCGGACCCGGGGGGAGTCAGCTGGACCACCCGCGCGCCCGGCATCACCTCCGTGTCGATGTCGACGTGGAAGCCCACCTTGTCCTCGTAGAAGGCCTTCGCCCGGTCGATGTCGGTGACCGGCAGCATGATCACTTCAAGGGCCATGTCCATGGAACGACTCCTTTGTCGTGTCTCGCGTGTCGTGTGTCGCGGAGCCTTCGCGGCGCATCCGCTCGGTGCCCCAGACGCCCAGCGGGCCGAGCGCCTGGTTGAGCGTGCGGCCGTGCTCCGTCAGGGAGTACTCCACCCGCGGGGGCACCTCGGCGTGGACCTCCCGGTGTACGAGATCGTCCTCCTCCATCTCGCGCAGGTGCTGCGTGAGCATCTTCTCGCTCACCCCGGGCAGGCCGCGACGGAGTTCGGCGAAGCGGCGTACGCCATGGGTTTCGAGCTCCCAGAGGATCAGCCCCTTCCACTTGCCGCTCACCACGTCGAGCGCGGCGTCGATGCCGCAGATGTAAGGCCCGAGTCTCGGCGCCTTGGCCATCCCTGATCCCCCTCGCGAACGCACGGACTTACGAAAAGGTGAGTACCGCAGAAAATAGTGCGTACTTCCTAGATTAGTGAGGCTCTTCGAGCATGGAGGAGTGAACGAACAACAGAACGCCACCGACACGCCGGACAGCACTGCCACCGCCGGCGGCATCACCGCCGCCACCGTCATCGGGCTCGGTCCGATGGGCCGGGCCATGGCCCGCACTCTCCTCACCGCCGGTCACCCGGTCACCGTCTGGAACCGCACCGCCGGCCGGGCCGACGGGGTCGTCGCCGACGGGGCGGTACTGGCGGCGACCCCCGCCGAGGCCGTCGAAGCCGGCGACCTCGTGATCCTCGGCCTCACCGACTACGCGGCGATGTACGACGTCCTCGGCAGCGCCACCGGATCCCTCGCCGGCCGGACACTGGTCAACCTGAGCTCCGACACCCCCGACCGCACCCGCGAGGCCGCTGCCTGGGCGGCCGGTCATGGCGCCGCCTTCCTCACCGGCGGTGTCATGGTTCCCGCGCCGATGGTCGGCACGGCGGCGGCCCACGTCTACTACAGCGGTCCCCGCCAGGTGCTGGAGAGCCGGCTGGCGGCACTGGCGCCGCTCGGCACGCCGAAGTACCTGGGCGAGGACCCGGGGCTCGCCCAGCTGATGTACCAGGCCCACCTCACGGTGTTCCTGACCACCCTGTCCGCGCTGATGCACGCCACCGCGATGCTGGGGAGCGCGGGAATGAAGGCCGTGGAAGCGCTGCCGGAGCTGCTGTCCTCCGCCGACTCGATCGGCGCCATCCTGAGGGCGGGCGAGGACGACCCCGGCGCCGCGCTCGACGCGGGTGAGCATCCCGGTGACCTCAGCACGGTCACCATGATGGGCGCGACCTCCGACCACATCGTCGAGACCAGTACGTCCCTCGGCCTCGACCCGGCGCTCCCGCTGGCCGTGCGGGCCCACTACCGGCGCGCGATCGAGGACGGGCACGGCGGCGACAACTGGACCCGCATCATCGACGGCATCCGCGAACCGCGCTGACCGGACGCGAGGCCCGCGCACCGACGGCCCCGCGCACCCACGGCCCGCCGCACCACGCACCCACTCCCCGGCAGTCCAGGCGCTTCCCCGCGGCTCTGCGGTTAGGCTCAAGCCGTACGACCTTGATCGCGTGGGTGGCATCCGGTGGGTGGCATCCGATGGGTGGCGGCGCGCGGGGTGACATCGCGGGGGACGACGGAGGCCGGGATGACGGTGCCGGGGCGCAGGAGCAGTACCTTCTCTCGGCTGCTGCGGCACGGTTTCACCGATCCGTCGGGCGCCGAGCGGCTGCTCGACAGCCCGCAGCTCGCGGCCGTGACGAACGACCCGGTGCTGCTCGACGCGCTCGGCGCCACCGCCGACCCGGATCTGGCGCTGCTCGGGCTCGTCCGGATCGTCGAGGCGCAGGACAGCGACACGGGGCGGCGCGAACTGCTCGACACGCTGATCGCGGCCAAACCGCTGCGCGACCGGCTGCTCGGGGTGCTCGGCGCCTCCGACGCGCTCGGCGACCACCTCGCGCGCCACCCGCTCGACTGGCAGGCCCTCGTCACCTACGAGCCGCAGGACCTGCATCCCGGCGTCGCGGAGTTCGAACGCGGGCTCGCCGAGGCGGACGACCCCGTGTCGCTGCGGGTCGCCTACCGGCGGTGCCTGCTGTCCATCGCCGCCCGTGACGTGTGCGGGACCACCGACATCGCACAGGCCGCGGCCGAGCTGGCCGACCTCGCGACCGCCACCCTGCGCGCCGCGCTCGCCCTCGCCCAGGCCGCCGCGCCCGAGGACGCCGGGATGTGCCGGCTCGCGGTGATCGCGATGGGCAAGTGCGGCGGCCACGAGCTGAACTACGTGTCGGACGTCGACGTCATCTTCGTCGGGGAGCCCGCCGAGGGCACCGACGCGGCCGACGAGGACAAGGCGATGCGGGCCGCCACCCGGCTCGCGGCCCATCTGATGAGGATCTGCTCGGAGACCACCGTCGAAGGGTCCATCTGGCCCGTCGACGCCAACCTGCGCCCCGAGGGGCGCAACGGCCCGCTCGTACGCACCCTCAGCAGCCACCTCGCCTACTACCACCGCTGGGCCAAGACCTGGGAGTTCCAGGCCCTGTTGAAGGCGCGGGCCGTCGCGGGGGACCTCGAACTGGGCGAGGAGTACGTCTCCACGCTGGCCCCCCTCGTCTGGCAGGTCGCCGAGCGGGACAACTTCGTCGCCGATGTGCAGAAGATGCGGCGGCGCGTCGTCGAGAACATCCCGCCCGCCGAGATCGAACGGGAACTGAAACTCGGCCCCGGCGGACTGCGGGACGTCGAATTCGCCGTACAGCTCCTGCAGTTGGTGCACGGACGCGTGGACACCTCGCTGCGCAGCGGGACCACGCTGGACGCCCTGAAGGCACTGGCGGCGGGCGGGTACGTGGGACGCGTCGACGCCGTGCAGTTCGACGAGGCGTACCGGTTCCTGCGGTCCATGGAGCACCGCATACAGCTCTTCCGGCTGCGGCGTACGCACCTGGTGCCCGAGGACGACGCCGATCTGCGGCGCATCGGACGGTCGCTCGGGCTGCGGACCGACCCGGTCAAGGAACTGAACCGGGAGTGGAAGCGGCACGCCGGGGTGGTGCGACGGCTGCACGAGAAGCTGTTCTACCGGCCGCTGCTCGACGCCGTCGCCCAACTCGCCCCAGGCGAAGTCAGGTTGAGCCCGGGAGCGGCACGGGAGCGACTGGTCGCCCTCGGGTACGCGGACCCGGCCGCCGCGCTGCGCCACCTGGAGGCGCTGGCCTCCGGCGTCTCCCGCAAGGCCGCCATCCAACGTACCCTGCTGCCCGTCCTGTTGGGCTGGTTCGCCGACTCCGCCGACCCCGACGCGGGACTGCTCAACTTCCGCAAGGTCTCGGACGCGCTCGGCAAGACCCCCTGGTACCTGCGGCTGTTGAGGGACGAGGGGGCCGCCGCCGAGAACCTGGCCCGCGTCCTGTCCGCCGGACGGCTCGCCCCCGACCTCCTGATGCGGGCGCCCGAAGCCGTGGCCCTGCTCGGCAACGGGTCCAGCGGCGGCCTCGTGTCCCGCACCCGCGCCCACCTCGAACAGGAGATCCTCTCCGCGGTGGGCCGGGCCGGCAAGGGAGAGGCCGCCGTCACCGCCGCGCGGGGCGTACGGCGGCGGGAGCTGTTCCGCACGGCCGCCATCGACATCGTCAGCTCCTACGGCACCGAGGAGACACCGGCCAACGCCGACCAGGGCGCACTCGTCGACCTGGTCGGCGGCGCCATCTCGGACCTCACGGCGGCGACGATCTCCGGCACCCTGCGGGCCGTCGTCCGCGACGGCTGGGGCGAGACCCTGCCCACCCGCTTCGCGGTCATCGGCATGGGCCGCTTCGGCGGCCACGAACTCGGTTACGGGTCCGACGCGGACGTGCTGTTCGTGCACGAGCCCCGGGAGGGTGTCGGTGAGGAGGAGGCCGCGCGGGCCGCCAGCACCGTCGTCTCCGAGATGCGCAGACTGCTGCAGATCTCCAGCGCCGATCCGCCGCTGCTCATCGACGCCGACCTGCGCCCCGAAGGCAAGTCCGGGCCGCTCGTACGGACACTGAAGTCGTACGAGGCCTACTACCGGCGCTGGTCGCTGGTGTGGGAGTCGCAGGCCCTGCTGCGGGCCGAAGTCGTCGCGGGCGACGAGGAGTTGGGGCGCCGGTTCCTCGACCTCGCCGATCCGCTGCGGTACCCGGCGGAAGGGCTCGGGGAGGACGCCGTACGGGAGATCCGGCGGCTCAAGGCGCGGATGGAGACCGAGCGGATGCCCCGCGGGGCGGACCCCACGCTGCACACCAAGCTCGGGCGGGGCGGGCTGTCCGACGTGGAGTGGACCGTGCAGTTGCTGCAGTTGCGGCACGGGTGGGTGGAGCCGGGGCTGCGGACGACCCGTACGCGGGAGGCGCTCGCCGCGGCGTGTGCGGCCGAGCTGATCGCCGGGGAGGACGCGGCGATCCTGGACGAGGCGTGGGTGCTGGCCACTCGGGTGCGGAACGCTGTGATGTTGGTGCGGGGGCGGGCGGGGGACACGTTTCCGTCCGACGGGCGGGAGTTGGCTGCGGTGGGTCGTTATCTGGGGTACGGCCCCGGGCATGTGGGGGACATGCTCGACGACTATCGGCGTACGACGCGGCGGGCGCGGGCGGTCGTGGACGAGTTGTTCTACGGGGCGTAGTGGTGGCGACGGGCTTTTCCCGCCCCCGCCGCCCCTACCCTTCCCGTCACTGCATGGGGGCTGCGCCCCCTCGCCCCCCTTTGTCCTCAAACGCCGGACGGGCTGAAAGATTCGCGGGCGGGCTGGAGATCTTCGGCCGCCCGGGGACATCTCAGCCCGTCCGGCGTTTGAGGACCGGGGGTTCGGGGGCAGCGCCCCCGAGGCAGGTACGGGATGGGTAGGGGCGGCGGGGGCGAGAGAATGCCACCCCCGCCAGCACCACGCCCATCCCCACCACCACCCGCAGCCCGACCTCCTCGCCCAGCACCACCGCCCCCATCCCCACCGACACCACCGGCAACAGGTACCCGACCGTCGCCGCACTCGTCGGACCCTCGTCCGCGATCAGGCGGTAGTTGAGGTAGAACGTGACCCCCGTGCCGAGCACCCCGAGCGCGGTCACCGCCAGGAGACCCGTGGCGTCGGTGTGGACGGGCCCGGCCGCCGGAAGCGCCACGCACGTCCACGCCGTGGCCGTCAGCAGCTGCGCCGCCGACACGGCGAGCGGCGCCCCCCGCCCCGTAAGCGTGCGCGCCATGTACGCGAAGGCCACCGCGTAGCTCGCCGCCGCGCCCAGCAGGGCCAGCGCGCCCCACGTCAACAGGCCCGAGCGATGCCACGGGGCGAAGATCAGGAGCGTACCGGCGAAGCCCAGGAACAGGCCGGTCAGCCGGACGCGGCCGAGTCCGCGGTCCGTGCCCAGGGCGATCCCGATCAGCAGCGACCACAGGGGAGTCGTCGCGTTCAGCACGCCCGCGACGCCCGAGTCGACCGTCTGCTCGCCGACGCTGAACAACGCGAACGGGACGGCGTTGCAGAAGAGGGCCGCGACGACGAGGTGGCCCCACGTCCCGCGGTCGCGCGGCAGGCGCCGGCCCGCCGAACGGGCCAGGAGCAGGAGCACGGCCGTGCCGAGCGCGCAGCGCGTGATGGTGATCTGGGCCGGGGACAGCCCGTGGTTCAGGGCGAGTTTGATCCACAGGAAGCCCGAGCCCCAGAGGAGCGCCAGGGCGGCCATGCGGAGCGTGGAGGTGAGCGGCATGCGTCCACGGTGAGTCACGGGTGACGTAAGGACAAGTGAAAGATGTTGCATGGACTGTTAACCTCACCTACATGCTTGATGTGCGACGCATGCAGATGCTGAGAGCCGTGGTCACCAGCGGGTCCGTGACGGCGGCGGCGACCCGCCTCGGCTACACGCCCTCGGCGGTCAGCCAGCAGATCGCGGTGCTGGAGAAGGAGGCCCGTACGCCCCTGCTCGAACGGGTCGGCCGGGGCGTACGGCCCACCGAGGCCGGCCTGCTGCTCACCGGGTACGCGGACGCCATCGGCCGCCAGGTCGCCGAGGCCGAGACCGCGCTCGACGACCTGCGGGCGGGCCGGACCGGGCGGCTCGCGGTGCGGTACTTCGCGACGGCGGGAGCCGCGCTGGTCGCCCCGGCGGTGGCCCGGGTCCGGGCCGAACACCCCGGCGTGCAGATCGAGTTGAAGCTCATCGACCCCGAGGATCCGCTGCCGGACGTACGGGAGGGCCGGGCGGACCTGGCCCTCGTGGTGCGGCCGGAAGGGGAGACGGAGGGGGCCGACGGCGTACGGCTGGTGCGGCTGCTCGACGATCCGTATCGCGCCGTACTCCCGAAGGGGCACCCGCTGGCGGGGCGGCGGACCGTGGCGCTGGCCGACCTCGCCGAGGAGCCGTGGGTCGGCAGCGAGTGGCCGGGGCCCTGTCTGGACGCACAGCTCGCGGCGTGCGAGGCCGCCGGCTTCCGGCCCCGGTTCGTGGTGGAGAGCGAGGACTACGTCACCGCGCAGGGCTTCGTCGCGGCGGGCCTCGGCGTCAGCCTGGTCCCGCGCCTGGGCCTGGGCAGCCGGCACCCCGGAGTGGTCGTACGGGAGGTCCGGCGGCCGGAGCCGGTGCGGGCGATCTTCGCCGCCGTGCGGGAGGCCGCGGAGCCGACACCCGCGCTCCGGAGTTTCCTGGCGGCGCTGCGGGAGGCCGGGGGCGGCGGGGAGTGACCCCGCCGGGGTCTCCGTGGCGGGCTCCCCGTCGGGGCCCCTGCCCCGGACCCTCGCCCTGGACCCCTGCCCTGGACCCCTGCCCCGGACCCCTGCCCCGGCCTCTCAGGTTTTGGGCGGCACCGGCTGTGGGACGGGCTGCGGGACCTGTTGCGGGAGCGCGTACGGCAGCGATCCGTACCAGAGCCTCGCCACCGTGTAGCCGAACGCCAGGCACGCCATGCCGCCCACCGCGTCCAGCCAGAAGTGGTTGGCCGTGGCGACGATGACCACGAGGGTCGCCACCGGGTAGAGCAGGCCGAGGACCCGGACCCAGGGGACCGAGGCCAGGGCGAAGATCGTGAGGCCGCACCACAGGGACCAGCCGATGTGCATGGACGGCATCGCGGCGTACTGGTTCGACATGCTCTTCAGGTCGCCGGAGGCCATCGAGCCCCAGGTCTGGTGGACCACGACCGTGTCGATGAAGTCGTTGTCGGTCATCAGGCGCGGCGGGGCCAGCGGATACAGGTAGTAGCCGACCAGGGCCACACCCGTGGTCGCGAAGACGACCGTGCGCGTGGCCGCGTACCGGCCCGGATGGCTGCGGTAGAGCCACACCAGGACGCCGATGGTGACCACGAAGTGCAGGGTCGCGTAGTAGTAGTTCATGCCGACGATCAGCCAAGTCACCGAGTTCACGGCATGGTTGACCGATTCCTCGACGGCGATGCCGAGGTGGTGCTCCATCCTCCAGAGCCAGTCGGCGTTCTCCAGCGCCTGGGTCCGCTGCTCCGGAACGGCGTTGCGGATCAGCGAGTACGTCCAGTAACTCACTCCGATGAGCAGGATCTCGAACCAGAGCCTGGGGCGGCGAGGCGTACGCAGCCTTCGCAGGAGACGGTGTCCCGCGCTGCCGTGCGCCTCGTCCGCGACGGGCTGTGGAGGGGCCTGCTCCTGGCCTTCCAGTGTCGTCACGGTGCTCTCACCCATAGGGACAGAGTCTGCCAGATGAGCCTTTCCCGACCGATCATCCCTTGGGTGGGTCCTGGCCGCACGTTCTACACCTGAAGTAGGTGAGGCACTACTTCCTGCGCACGAGAACGCCCGCCCCGCACCCCTGAGAGGTACCCCTGGGTGGTATCGCAGATATGGCCGGTCTGGCTGGTGTCGCCGGTATCGCTAGGCGCGGTTGCGGTCCCCGGGGGACGAGGCCGTCGAGCCCCGCACCACCAGCTCGGGCATGAACACGAACTCGCTGTGGGGGGCCGGGGTCCCGCCGATCTCCTCCAGCAGCGTACGCACCGCGGCCTGGCCCATCGCCGGGACCGGCTTGCGGACCGTGGTCAGGGGCGGGTCGGTGAACGCGATCAGCGGGGAGTCGTCGAAGCCGACGACGGAGATGTCGTCCGGGACTTCGAGCCCGCGCTGCCGGGCCGTGCGTATGGCACCCAGCGCCATCATGTCGCTCGCGCAGACGATCGCCGTGCAGTCGCGGTCGATGAGGGCCGCGGTGGCGGCCTGTCCGCCCTCCAGCGTGTACAGCGAGTGCTGGACGAGGCGCTCCTCGATGTCCGCCGTGGCCAGACCCAGCAGGTCCTGCATCGTGCGGACGAAGCCCTCGATCTTGCGCTGCACCGGCACGAACCGCTTGGGTCCCAGCGCCAGGCCGATCCGGGTGTGGCCGAGCGAGACGAGGTGCGTGACCGCGAGGGCCATCGCCGCCCGGTCGTCCGGGGAGATGAAGGGTGCCTGCACCTTCGGCGAGAAACCGTCGATGAGGACGAACGGCACTCCCCGTCCGCGCAGTTGCTCGTAGCGCTGCATGTCCGCGGAGGTGTCCGCGTGCAGTCCGGAGACGAAGATGATGCCGGCGACCCCCCGGTCGACCAGCATCTCGGTCAGTTCGTCCTCGGTGGAGCCGCCCGGGGTCTGTGTCGCGAGCACCGGCGTGTAGCCCTGCCGTGTCAGCGCCTGGCCGATGACCTGGGCCAGGGCCGGGAATATCGGGTTCTCCAGCTCCGGGGTTATCAGCCCGACGAGCCCCTCGCTGCGCTGGCGCAGTCGTACGGGCCGCTCGTAGCCGAGCACGTCGAGCGCGGCCAGTACGGACTGGCGGGTGGTGGCGGCGACGCCCGGCTTCCCGTTCAGGACCCGGCTGACGGTCGCTTCGCTCACCCCCGCCTGCGCTGCGATGTCGGCAAGCCGTGTGGTCACGGGATTGGACTGTACCGGCCGGGGATCGCGTTGCCCACTGAACGAACGCCGTGCGCGGGCACTTGGACGGCCCGCTCCGGGCTGCTGCGTCATCGCGTTCCCTCGTGATTCTGGTCGGCAGTGTCGTGGCGGGGTGGTCGTCGTCCGCCGCGTGCGCCCGTGCGGACGGGGTGTTTCCTGCAAGGCGCCGAGCGCCGATGATCCTCGTGACGGACGAGTATGGCAAGAGCTTGCAGAGTCTTGCACGGCGGCCCCGCACCCCATGAATGCCTCTGTGGCAAGGCATGGCGGCAGATCGGGACGGTTCCGAAGAGGTCACGGCGGGGTAACTGTCCGCGGGTCTTGCACTTTTTTGCTGCAAGGCCTTTCGCGCCGCTTACATCGCTGTTACGTTCACGTCGCCCGACGGCGGCAACGGTGCGGTCGGCGAGTCGGCAGGGACGGCGGACGGGGCCGCTCCCTCAAGCACACGGGCTTTCACCCTCAAGGAGAACTCATGCGGCGTGGCATAGCGGCCACCGCACTGGTGGCGTCCCTCGCCCTCGCGGCGACGGCCTGCGGCGGAGACAGCGACGACAGTGGCAAGGCGGACGGCCCGGTCACCCTCACGTGGTGGGACACGTCCAACGCCACCAACGAGGCACCGACGTACAAGGCCCTCGTGAAGGAATTCGAGAAGGCCAACCCGGACATCAAGGTCAAGTACGTCAACGTGCCCTTCGACCAGGCGCAGAACAAGTTCGACACCGCCGCCGGTTCCAAGGGCGCCCCGGACATCCTGCGTTCCGAGGTCGGCTGGACCCCCGCGTTCGCCAAGAAGGGCTTCTTCCTGCCGCTCGACGGCACCGAGGCCCTCGCGGAGCAGGACAAGTTCCAGGCCAGCCTGATCGAGCAGGCCAAGTACGAGGGCAAGACGTACGGTGTGCCGCTGGTCACCGACACCCTCGCGCTGGTCTACAACAAGGAACTCTTCGCGAAGGCCGGCATCGACGCGGCGCCCACCACCTGGGCCGACCTCAAGACGGACGCCGGCACGGTCAAGGAGAAGACGGGCGTCGACGGCTACTGGGGCTCCACCCAGGCCTACTACGCGCAGTCGTTCCTGCACGGCGAGGGCACCGACACGGTCGACGCCGACGCCAAGAAGATCACCGTCAACTCGCCCGAGGCGGTCAAGGGCTACAAGACCTGGCAGGGCCTGTTCAGCGGCAAGGGCCTGCACAAGGCCGACACCACCGCCGACGCGTACGCCCACATCCAGGACGCCTTCGTCAACGGCAAGGTCGCCTCGATCATCCAGGGCCCGTGGGAGATCACGAACTTCTACAAGGGCTCGGCCTTCAAGGACAAGGGCAACCTCGGTATCGCCACCGTCCCGGCCGGCTCCAACGGCAAGGCGGGCGCCCCGACCGGCGGCCACAACCTCTCCGTGTACGCGGGTTCGGACAAGGCCCACCAGGAGGCCTCGCTCACGTTCCTGAAGTTCATGACGTCGGCGAAGTCGCAGGAGACCATCGCCCTCAAGAACTCCACGCTGCCGACCCGCGAGGACGCCTACACCACCGAGGTCAAGTCCGACCCGGGGATCGCCGGCTACCAGGGTGTGCTCGCCGCCGCCCAGCCGCGTCCGGCGCTGCCGGAGTACAGCTCGCTGTGGGGTCCGCTCGACACCGAGCTGCCGAAGATCGCCGGTGGCAAGGAGTCCCTGGACAAGGGCCTGGGCAACGCGGAGACCGCGATCGCCAAGCTGGTCCCGGACTTCAGCAAGTGACACCGGGTGGCCGCCGGATCCGTCCCCGTCCAGAACGGGGGGCGCGTCCGGCGGCCACCGGCCCACGACCGGCCCACAGGCTCAGGCCGGCAGACCCACCGGCCTGCTGAGCAGCCCCTGATTTTCCAGAAGGTGTCGAATCATGACAGTCGTCATCGACCGCGCGACCGGCAAGCGCCGGGGGAGCCGGGCCCCGCGCCCCGGCCCGCTCCAGCGCATGAAGCGTTCGTACCAGAAGTACTGGTACGCGTACGCGATGACCGCCCCGGTGGTCGTCGTGCTCGGTGTGCTGGTGCTCTATCCGCTGGTGCGCGGCATCTACCTGACGTTCACCGACGCCACCAGCCTCAACTCGGCCCGCACGATCGGCGTCAACCACATCGACGCCACGTACGAGTTCATCGGCCTGGACAACTACGCCGACATCCTGTGGGGCCCCACCGCGTACGACCGGTTCTGGTCGCACTTCATCTGGACGATCGTGTGGACGGCGCTCTGCGTGCTGCTCCACTACGTCATCGGGCTCGGGCTGGCGCTGCTGCTCAACCAGAAACTCAAGGGCCGCACCTTCTACCGGCTCATCCTCGTGCTGCCGTGGGCCGTGCCGACCTTCGTCACCGTCTTCGGCTGGCGGTTCATGCTCGCCGACGGCGGCATCATCAACTCCATGCTCGACGCGGTCCATCTGCCCTCGCCGCTCTGGCTCGAGGACACCTTCTGGCAGCGGACCGCCGCGATCATGGTCAACACCTGGTGCGGTGTGCCGTTCATGATGGTCTCGCTGCTCGGCGGACTGCAGTCCATCGACCCCGTCCTGTACGAGGCCGCGGAGATGGACGGCGCCAACGCCTGGCAGCGCTTCAGGAACGTGACCCTGCCGGGTCTGCAGTCGGTCAGCTCCACCGTCGTCCTGCTGGGCGTCATCTGGACGTTCAACCAGTTCGCCATCATCTTCCTGCTCTTCGGCGACACCGCGCCGGACGCGCAGATCCTCGTCACCTGGGCCTACCAACTGGGCTTCGGCCAACAGCCGCGCGACTACGCGCAGTCCGCCGCGTACGGCGTCCTGCTGCTGTCCATCCTGATCGTCTTCACCTCCGTCTACCGCCGCTGGCTGGCCCGCAACGAGCAGCAGCTCGCGATCTGAGGCAGGAGCCCCCATGAGCACCACGACCGTCAAGACCCCGCCCCCGGTGGACGGGACGCCCGCGGGCACCGCACCGGCCGGCAAGGGGCCGCGGCGCGGCGAGCGCAGTCGCGCCGGGGCCCTGACCTCGCACGGCATCCTCGTCGTCGCCAGCCTGATAGCCCTGTTCCCGATCGTCTGGCTGATCTATCTGTCGCTCGGCCCGGACAAGGACGACTATCTGCACCCCGGGGGCATCCTCGGCAAGATGACGTTCGACAACTACACGTTCGTGTTGCAGCACACGCCGTTCTTCGACTGGCTGTGGAGCACGCTCGTCGTGTCGCTGGGCACGACCGTCATCGGCGTGCTGGTCGCCGCCACCACCGGCTACGCGGTCTCGCGCATGCGCTTCCCCGGCTACAAGAAGTTCATGTGGGTGCTCCTGGTGACCCAGATGTTCCCGGTCGCGGTACTGATGGTCCCGATGTACGAGATCCTCAGCGAACTCCAGCTGATCGACAACTACTTCGGCCTGATCCTCGTCTACTGCTCGACGGCCGTGCCGTACTGCGCGTGGCTGCTCAAGGGGTACTTCGACACGATCCCCTTCGAGATCGACGAGGCCGGGCGCGTCGACGGGCTCTCGCCCTTCGG
Organism: Streptomyces sp. NPDC102514; assembly: GCF_055584525.1. Lineage (NCBI taxonomy): Bacteria > Bacillati > Actinomycetota > Actinomycetes > Kitasatosporales > Streptomycetaceae > Streptomyces > Streptomyces sp. NPDC102514. The sequence continues at coordinate 78,661 of NZ_JBVJLW010000015.1, read as the reverse complement.
CACGTTCGCGCGGCTGATCCTGCCGCTCGCCAAGCCGGGGCTCGCCGTCGCCGCGTTCTACAGCTTCATCACCGCGTTCGGTGAGGTCGCGTTCGCCTCGACGTTCATGCTGTCCGACACGAAGTACACGTTCGCGGTGGGGCTGCAGAGCTTCGTCAGTGAGCACGACGCCCAGCGCAATCTGATGGCCGCGACGGCTGTGCTCGTGGCCATTCCGGTGTCCGCGTTCTTCTATCTCGTGCAGAAGAATCTGGTGACCGGGTTGACCGCGGGTGGCACGAAGGGCTAGCCGCCGGCTGCGGGTTGTTTGTCGTCTGCGGACCCGTTGTGGCTGGTCGCGCAGTTCCCCGCGCCCCTTTGGGGCGCTCCTCCGTCACGTATCTAGGAAGCCATGAGCCAGCAGTATTCCGCCGACTCGGCACCGAAATCCGCTCTTGTGACCGTCGCCGATCGTCGCGACTGGTGGCGGGACGCGGTGATCTACCAGGTCTATCCGCGCAGCTTCGCCGACAGCAACGGTGACGGCATGGGCGACCTGGAGGGCGTACGTTCCCGACTCCCGTATCTGCGCGACCTCGGCGTCGACGCCGTGTGGCTCAGCCCGTTCTACGCCTCGCCGCAGGCCGACGCGGGCTACGACGTGGCGGACTACCGGGCCGTGGACCCCATGTTCGGCAATCTGCTCGACGCCGACGCGCTGATCCGCGACGCCCATGAACTGGGCCTGCGGATCATCGTCGACCTTGTCCCCAACCACTCCTCCGACCAGCACGAGTGGTTCAAGCGTGCCCTCGCGGAGGGGCCCGGTTCGCCGACCCGGGAGCGCTACCACTTCCGCGCCGGCAAGGGCGAGAACGGTGAACTGCCGCCCAACGACTGGGAGTCCATCTTCGGCGGCCCCGCCTGGACGCGGGTCACCGAGCCGGACGGCACCCCGGGCGAGTGGTACCTCCACCTCTTCGCGCCCGAGCAGCCCGACTTCGACTGGGACCACCCGGCGGTCGGCGACGAGTTCCGCTCGGTGCTGCGGTTCTGGCTCGACATGGGCGTCGACGGCTTCCGGATCGACGTGGCCCACGGCCTTGTGAAGGCGGAAGGGCTGCCCGACCTGGGATCCCACGAGCAGCTGAAGCTCCTGGGCAACGATGTCATGCCGTTCTTCGACCAGGACGGTGTGCACGAGATCTACCGCCGGTGGCGGCTCGTGCTCGACGAGTACTCCGGCGACCGCATCTTCGTCGCCGAGGCGTGGACGCCGACCATCGAGCGCACCGCCAACTACGTGCGCCCCGACGAGCTGCACCAGGCCTTCAACTTCCAGTACCTGAGCACCCACTGGGACGCGGAGGAACTGCGTGCCTGCATCGACCGCACGCTCGACGCGATGCGGCCCGTGGGCGCCCCCGCCACCTGGGTGCTGTCCAACCACGACGTGACCCGGCACGCGACCCGGTTCGCCAACCCGGCCGGGCTCGGCACCCAGATCCGGCTCGCCGGAGACCGCGAACTGGGCCTGCGCCGGGCCCGCGCGGCCACCCTGCTGATGCTCGCGCTGCCCGGGTCCGCGTACCTGTACCAGGGCGAGGAACTGGGCCTGCCGGACGTCGTCGACCTGCCGGACGAGGTCCGCCAGGACCCCGCGTACTTCCGGGGCGCCGGCCAGGACGGGTTCCGTGACGGCTGCCGGGTGCCGATCCCGTGGGACCGCGAGGGCTCCTCGTACGGCTTCGGCGGCGGGGGCAGCTGGCTTCCGCAGCCCGCCGGGTGGGGCGAGCTGAGCGTCGAGGCACAGACCGGGGTCGCCGGTTCGACCCTTGAGCTGTACCGGGCCGCGCTCGCCGCGCGCAGTGAGCAGGCCGACCTCGGCGCGGGCGACCGGGTCGAGTGGCTGAAGGCGCCCGAAGGCGTGCTGGCCTTCCGGCGCGGGGCGTTCGTGTGCACCGCCAACACCGGGGGAGAGGCGGCGACCGTCCGCGCGTACGGGCGGGTGCTGCTCGCGAGCGGCGAGGTGACCGTCACCGACGACGGCGAGGCGAAGGTGCCCGCCGACGCCACCGTGTGGTGGATCGCCGACTGACCGTTCACCAACCGGCGTGTCCTGTAAGAAGTTTCAGGAATTTTCAGAAGCCCGTCTTCCGCTTTGGGAGGCGGGCTTCTACGATCTGCGGCACCGCACTGCTGTTGAATTTTGCAGCAAGAACCTTCAACGGAGAAGGGACCCCCACACATGGCCAAGAGAGCACTGTCCTGCGCGCTCGCCGTGGCGGCCGCCGCGTTCGTCGTCCCCGCGAGCACCGCCGGTACCGCCCACGCCTCCCCACCGGGCACCAAGGACGTCACCGCCGTCCTCTTCGAGTGGAACTTCGCGTCCGTGGCCAAGGAGTGCACCAACCGGCTGGGCCCCGCCGGATACGGATACGTCCAGGTCTCCCCGCCCGCCGAGCACATACAGGGCTCGCAGTGGTGGACCTCGTACCAGCCTGTCAGCTACAAGATCGCCGGGCGCCTCGGTGACCGTACGGCCTTCCAGAACATGGTCAACACGTGTCACTCGGCGGGCGTGAAGGTCGTCGCCGACACCGTGGTCAACCACATGTCGGCGGGTAGCGGCACGGGTACGGGCGGCTCGTCCTACACGAAGTACGACTACCCGGGCCTGTACTCGTCGTACGACTTCGACAACTGCACCTCGCAGATCAGCAACTACCAGGACCGCGCGAACGTCCAGAACTGCGAACTCGTCGGACTCGCCGACCTCGACACCGGCGAGGAGTACGTCCGCGGGGCCATCGCCAAGTACATGAACGACCTGCTGTCGCTCGGCGTCGACGGGTTCCGCATCGACGCGGCCAAGCACATACCGGCCGCCGACCTCGCGAACATCAAGGGCCGGCTGAGCAACACGTCCGCGTACTGGAAGCAGGAGGCCATCTACGGGGCCGGGGAGGCGGTCCAGCCGACCGAGTACACCGGCACGGGGGATGTGCAGGAGTTCCGGTACGCGTTCGACCTCAAGCGGGTCTTCAACAACGAGAATCTCGCCTACCTGAAGAACTACGGGGAGGGCTGGGGGTACATGAGCAGTGGTGTCTCGGGCGTCTTCGTCGACAACCACGACACCGAGCGCAACGGGTCGACGCTCAGCTACAAGGACAACGCGAACTACACGCTCGCGAACGTGTTCATGCTGGCGTACCCGTACGGGGCGCCCGACATCAACTCGGGGTACGAGTTCTCGTCCGCGGACGCGGGGCCGCCCAACGGGGGCTCCGTGAACGCCTGTTGGCAGGACGGGTGGAAGTGCCAGCACGCGTGGCCGGAGATCCAGTCGATGGTGGGCTTCCGGAACGCCGTCCGGGGGGAGTCTGTCTCCAACTGGTGGGACAACGGAGGTGACGCGATCGCCTTCGGACGCGGCGGCAAGGGCTTTGTGGCGATCAACCACGAGTCGTCGTCGCTTTCGCGCACGTACCAGACGTCGCTCGCTGCGGGCACGTACTGCAATGTGCAGGCGGGGTCCACGGTGACGGTGAACGGGTCCGGTCAGCTGACGGCGACGCTCGCCGCGAACACGGCGCTGGCGGTGTACGCGGGCAAGTCCACCTGCTGATCCGCCTGCGGGCCGACGGGGGCAGGCCTCAACGATCGCGCAGTTCCCCGCGCCCCTGAAAAACCGTGCTCGTCTGCGGGCCGGTGGGGGCGGGCCCAAACGATTGCGCAGTTCCCCGCGCCCCTGAAAAACCGTGCTCGTCTGCGGGCCGGTGGGGGCTGGCCGCGCAGTTCCCCGCGCCCCTCGGGGAGGGGCTGCGCCCCGTCCCACCCAGGGGCGCGGGGAACGGCGCAGTCTTTTGTCTTTGGCTTTAGGGGCGCGGGGAACTGCGCAATCGTTTGGCGGTCGGTGAAAACTCTTTCTACCCTTTGCAAGGCTCTTGCAGAAAGCGTTTCGGCGGGGATAGCGTCGCGCCGATCCCATCGCAAGGAGTCAGGCCTGTGATACCGAGACGGACCGCGGCCCTCACCGCCGCAGCCCTCGCCGCCGTGCTCGTCCAGCCCCTCGCCGCCCGCGCGGCAACCCCACCCGCGCCCCCCTCGGACGCGGCCCTGGCGAAGACGCCCGCCCGTAACGACCTCACCCGGGAGCAGTTCTACTTCGTCCTGCCGGACCGGTTCGCCAACGGGGACACCGCCAACGACAGGGGCGGCCTCACCGGCTCCCGGCTCGCCACCGGTTACGACCCCACCGACAAGGGTTTCTACCAGGGCGGCGACCTCAAGGGCCTGACGAAGAAGCTCGACTACATCAAGGACCTCGGCACGACGGCCATCTGGCTGGCGCCGATCTTCAAGAACCAGCCCGTGCAGGGCACCGGTGATGGGGGCACCTCCCAGACGGAGTCTGGGGCAGCCTCGGCCGGCTACCACGGCTACTGGATCACCGACTTCACGCAGGTCGACCCGCACTTCGGCACGAACGCCGACCTGGAGCGGCTGATCGACAAGGCCCACGGCAAGGGCATGAAGGTCTTCTTCGACGTCATCACCAATCACACGGCCGACGTCGTCGACTACGAGGAGAAGTCCTACTCCTACCTCTCCAAGGGCGCGTTCCCGTATCTGACGAAGGACGGCGAGCCCTTCGACGACGCCGACTACGCGGACGGCGAGCGGAAGTTCCCGGCCGTCGGCGGCGGCTCCTTCCCGCGTACCCCCGTCGTGGCCCCCGCGAAGAAGAACGCCAAAGTCCCCTCCTGGCTCAACGACCCGTCGATGTACCACAACCGCGGCGACTCGACCTTCGCCGGTGAGAGTTCCGAGCAGGGTGACTTCTCCGGGCTCGACGACCTGTGGACCGAGCGTCCCGAGGTCGTCACCGGTATGGAGAAGATCTACCAGCGCTGGGTGCGGGACTTCGGCATCGACGGCTTCCGGATCGACACCGTGAAGCACGTGAACATGGAGTTCTGGACGCAGTGGGCGACCGCGCTCGACGCGTACGCGGCCAAGCAGGGGCGCGACGACTTCTTCATGTTCGGTGAGGTGTACTCGGCGGACACGTCGATCACCTCCCCGTACGTCACCGAGGGCCGCCTCGACTCCACGCTGGACTTCCCCTTCCAGGACGCGGCACGGGCGTACGCCTCCCAGGGCGGCAGCGCGCAGCGGCTGGCCTCGGTCTTCGGCGACGACTACAAGTACACGACGGACAAGGCCAACGCGTACGAGCAGGTCACCTTCCTCGGCAACCACGACATGGGCCGCATCGGCACGTTCCTCAAGCAGGACAACCCCGGTGCGTCCGACGCCGAGCTGGTGAAGAAGGCCGAACTGGCCAACGAGCTGATGTTCCTCGGCCGCGGCAACCCCGTCGTCTACTACGGCGACGAGCAGGGCTTCACCGGCGCGGGCGGCGACAAGGACGCCCGCCAGACCATGTTCGCGTCGAAGACCGCCGACTACCTGGACGACGACCAGCTCGGCACGGACCGCACGCACGCCGAGGACGCGTACGACACGAGCGCGCCCCTGTACCGGCAGATCGCCGCGCTCGCGGGGCTCCGCAAGGCCGACCCGGCCCTCGCGGACGGCGTACAGACCGAGCGGTACGCGGCCGAAGGCGCCGGCGTCTATGCCTTCTCCCGCACCGACGCGAAGACCGGTGTCGAGTACGTCGTCGCCGTGAACAACGCGGACGAGGCGAAGAGCGCCACCTTCGCGACCGGGTCGGCGGGCATGACCTTCCGTGGGATCCATGGGACGAAGGAGTCGCTGAAGAGCGGCGCAGACCGGCGAGTTGCCGTGACCGTTCCGGCCGGGTCCTCCGTCGTCTACAAGGCTGCCGGGCGGCTCGCCCCGCCCGCCGTCAAGCCGACTGTCACGCTCAAGGCCCCCGCCGCCGGTGCCACCGGCACCGTCGAGATCGCCGCCGACGTCGACGGGGGACAGCTCAACCGGGTCGCCTTCGCCGCGCAGGTGGGCAACGGGAAGTGGCGCACGCTCGGCTCCGCCGACCACGCGCCGTACAAGGTCACCCAGGTCGTCGGTAAGGACGTGCCGGCCGGAACCGCCCTGCGCTACAAGGCCGTTGTCGTCGACTCGGCCGGGCGTACCGCGAGTGCGACGGCCGCCTCCACCACCGGCACCCCGCCCGCCGAGGAGGTGCCGACCGCCTCTTCGCGCGAGGACGCGATCGTCCACTACAAGCGCGCCGACGGCGACTACACCGACTGGCGGCTCTACGCCTGGGGCGACATCGCCGAGGGCGAGGAGACCACCTGGCCGGCGGGTCATGACTTCGTCGGCCGGGACGCCTACGGGGCCTTCGCGTACGTCAAGCTCAAGCCGGGCTCCTCCGCCGTGAACTTCCTCGTCATCGACAAGGACGGCACCAAGGACGTCTCCGCCGACCGCACGATCGACGTCACGAAGACGGGCGAGGTCTGGGTCGAGCAGGGCAAGGAGGCCGTACGGACCGAGAAGCCCGCCGCCGACTACCCGGCACCGGACAGGACCAAGGCGGTCCTGCACTACCACCGGGCCGACGGCACGTACGACGGCTGGGGTCTGCACACCTGGACCGGCGCCGCGAACCCCACGGACTGGTCGAAGCCCCTGGAGCCGGTGCGGACCGACGCGTTCGGGGCCGTCTACGAGGTGCCGCTCGCCGAGGGCGCCACCAGCCTCAGCTACATCCTCCACAAGGGCGACGAGAAGGACCTGCCCACCGACCAGTCGCTCGACCTCACGGCGAACGGCCACGAGGTGTGGATGCTGGGCGGCCGGGAGAAGTACCTCCTGCCACAGCCCGCGGGCAGCGCCGCCGCACTCGACCCGACCACCTCCAAGGCGGTCTGGATCGACCGGAACACCGTCGCCTGGAACGGCGACGAGAGCGCCGCGTCGACCCAGTTGCTGTACTCCCGCAAGGGCAGCATCAAGGCGGAGAACGGCACGCTCACCAGCACCGACGAGCGGTGGCTGCGGCTGGGGAAGACCTCCCTGACCGACGCCCAGAAGGCCGCGTTCCCGCATCTCAGGGACTACAGCGCCTGGTCCGTCGACCCGCGCGACCGCGACCGGGTGCGCGAGTCCCTGCGCGGCCAGCTCGTCGCCTCCCAGCGGGCCGCCAACGGGGCCGTGCTCGCCGCGACGGGCGTACAGATCGCGGGCGTGCTCGACGACGTGTACGGGACGGCCGCGACGAAGGCGGACCTCGGCCCGACGTTCCGCGGCGGCCGGCCCACACTGGCCGTCTGGGCGCCGACCGCCCAGGACGTCTCGCTGGAGATCGGCGGCACTACCGTCCCCATGAAGCGGGACTCCGCTTCCGGGGTCTGGTCCGTCACCGGGCCGGGGTCCTGGAAGAACAAGCCCTACCGGTACGTCGTCAAGGTGTGGGCGCCCAGCGTCCGCCGACTCGTCACCAACAAGGTCACCGACCCGTACTCGGTCGCCCTCACCGCGAACTCCGAGCGCAGCCTCGTCGTCGACCTGGACGACAGGTCCCTCGCCCCGGGCGGCTGGTCGGGCCTGAAGAAGCCCAGGGCCGTACCGCTGAAGGACGCGCAGATCCAGGAACTGCACATCCGTGACTTCTCCGTCGAGGACGGAACCGTCCCGGCGAAGGACAAGGGCACTTACCGCGCCTTCACCGACAAGGACAGCGCGGGCTCCCGGCACCTCAAGAAGCTCGCCGAGGCCGGGACCTCGTACGTCCACCTCCTGCCCGTCTTCGACATCGCCACGATTCCCGAGAAGAAGGCGGACCAGGCGGTCCCCGACTGCGATCTCGCCTCCTACGCGGCCGACTCCGACAAGCAGCAGGAGTGCGTGGCGAAGAGCGCCGCGAAGGACGCGTACAACTGGGGGTACGACCCGTACCACTACACGGTGCCGGAGGGCTCGTACGCCAGTGATCCCGGCGGGACGCGCCGCACGGTCGAGTACCGGCAGATGGTGAAGTCGCTCAACGAGGACGGTCTGCGGGTCGTCATGGACGTGGTCTACAACCACACCCCCGCCAGCGGGCAGGCCGACACGAGCGTGCTCGACAAGGTCGTCCCCGGCTACTACCAGCGGCTCCTCGCCGACGGCTCGGTCGCCACCTCCACCTGCTGCGCCAACACGGCACCCGAGAACGCCATGATGGGCAAGCTGGTCGTCGACTCGATCGTCACCTGGGCCAGGGAGTACAAGGTCGACGGGTTCCGCTTCGACCTGATGGGCCACCACCCCAAGGCCAACATCCTGGCGGTCCGCAAGGCCCTCGACGCGCTGACCGTCGCCAAGGACGGCGTCGACGGCAAGAAGATCGTCCTCTACGGCGAGGGCTGGAACTTCGGCGAGGTCGCGGACGACGCCCGGTTCGTCCAGGCCACCCAGAAGAACATGGCCGGGACCGGCATCGCCACCTTCTCCGACCGGGCCCGCGACGCCGTGCGCGGCGGCGGACCCTTCGACGAGGACCCCGGCGTCCAGGGCTTCGCGTCCGGCCTCTACACCGACCCCAACGACAGCGAAAACAACGGGAGTACGGCCGAGCAGAAGGCGCGCCTGCTGCACTACCAGGACCTGATCAAGGTCGGGCTCTCCGGCAACCTCGCCGGCTACACCTTCACCGACACCGCGGGCAAGCAGGTCAAGGGCTCCCAGGTCGACTACAACGGGGCGCCCGCCGGATACGCGGACGCGCCCGGCGACGCCCTCGCGTACGCGGACGCCCACGACAACGAGTCGCTGTTCGACGCGCTCGCCTTCAAGCTGCCCCAGGGCACCTCGGCGGCCGAGCGCGCACGGATGCAGGTCCTCGCGATGGCCACGGCCACCCTGTCGCAGGGCCCCGCGCTCTCCCAGGCGGGCACCGACCTGCTGCGCTCCAAGTCCCTGGACCGCAACTCCTACGACAGCGGCGACTGGTTCAACGCCATCCACTGGGAGTGCCGCGAGAGCAGCGGCGGTGGCAGCGGCAACGGATTCGGACGCGGGCTGCCGCCGGCCACCGACAACGAGGCCAAATGGTCCTACGCCAAGCCCCTGTTGACGTCCGTCGAGGTGGGCTGCCCGCAGATCGAGGGCGCGTCCGCCGCGTACCGCGATCTGCTGCGCATCCGTACGGGTGAAGCCGACTTCGGGCTCGGCACCGCGGGACAGGTGCAGTCGAAGCTGTCCTTCCCGCTGTCCGGCAAGGACGAGACCCCCGGAGTGATCACGATGGAACTCGGCGACCTCGTCGTCGTCCTCAACGCGACCCCCGGGGCACAGGAGCAGAAGGTGGCGGACCTGAAGGGCACGGCGTACGCGCTGCACCCCGTACAGGCCAAGGGCGGGGACGCCGTCGTCAAGTCCGCTTCCTACGCGGCGGACTCGGGCACGTTCACCGTCCCCGGACGGACCGTGGCGGTGTTCTCCCGAACCTCCTGACAGGGCATTACCGTTGGTGGGGCGGCCCCGGGACCCCGGGCCGCCCCACCGGTGTGTCCGAGGGCTGGCAGATGGACGTCAACGGCAAGCGAACAGACGCGACCGTGCTGCTCGTGGACGACACGGCGGCAGGCCGCTACGCCATGGGCGCCCTGCTGCGCCGGGCCGGCCACCAGGTCGTCGCGGCCACCACCGGCAACGAGGCCCTCGTCGAACTCGACGCACGGCTGCGCAGGGGAACCCTCCCCGACGTGGCCCTCGTCGACGTGGAACTCTCCGACATGAACGGCTTCGAACTCTGCCGCAGGATCAAGGCCCGCGCGCACATGGCCGGCCTGCCCGTCGTGCACTTCTCGGTGTCCGCCGTCAGCCCCGGCGACCGGCGCCGGGGTCTTGAAGCGGGCGGCGAGGCGTATCTGGCGGTGCCGGCCGAGCCCGAGGAGATCGACGCGGTGGTCCGGGCCGCGGTGCGCACCGCGCGGCTGCGGGCCGACGACCAGGCACTGGCCCGGCGCCTGACGCTGCTGTCGGAGACGATCGTCACCATCCAGGCCGCCCGCAACCTCCAGGAACTCGCCGACGCCGCCGCCAACGGCACCGCGCGGCTCACCGGTGGCCCCGCCGCCGTCTTCTTCCTCGGCCCGGACGACGAGCTGTACCGCGCCCTCTCCAAGGACCGCACCTCGCTCGCGCTGCCCGACGAGGGCGCCCACCGGGCCGTGGCCGGACTGCTCCGGCGGCTCACCCGCGGGCAGTCCGGGGTGCGGATCACCACGGTGCCCGCGCCGCTGTGGCCCGGCGGGTTCTTCCGGCCCGGCATGCAGCACGACGCCCGGCTGGCGCTCATCCTCACGCAGGAGGGCAAGGCCGCGGTGTGCCTGGCCACGCCCACCCGCGGGGTGCGCAGGGTGAACCCGGAGGAGGAGACCCTGGTGGCCCGGCTCGCCCAGGCCACGGCGTACGCCGCCGAGCCGCTGCTCATGTACCAGGTCGAACGGCACGTCGCCCTCACCCTCCAGCACAGCTTCCTGCCCCAGCCGCACCGGCTCCCCGAACTGCCGGGCATCGACGTCGCGGTCCGTTACGTGCCCGCCTCGCAGCAGACCGAGATCGGCGGCGACTTCTACGCGGCCCTGCGCACCGACGACGGCGTGCTCGTCGCGGTGGGCGACGTTGTGGGGCACTCGCTGGACGCGGCCACCGTCATGGTCGAGATCCGGCACGCCCTGCGCGCCTACTGCGTCGACGAGAGCGACCCGGCCGTGCTGGCCGAGCGCCTCGACAAGATGCTGCGGTACTACCACCCCGGGATCACCACCACGGTCTGCCTGGCCCTCATCGACCCCGCCACCGGGCGCACCCGGATCGCCAACGCCGGCCACATCCCGCCGCTGATCATCCGCGACACCGGTACGGCCGACTACGCGAAGGCCGCCGGACCACTGCTCGGGGTGGGGCTGCCCCATCCGGCGCCGACCGAGCTGTTCCTCGAAGCGGGCGACCGGCTCCTGATGGTGACCGACGGGCTGATCGAGACCCGGGGTACGGATCTGGCGGCGTCGATGGAACACCTCCGGGCCGCCGCCGTCGGAGCGCTGCCCGGTCTGGACGCCCTGTGCGACACGCTCCTGGACTGCTTCGGCCATGAGCGGGAGGACGACATCGCGCTGCTCGCCCTGAGGCTAGGGTGAGGGTTGTTTTCCCCTCGAACAGGAGTGCCCATGCCGCAGATCACCGTCGACTACTCCGCGTCGCTCGGCGACGCCTTCGACCGGCAGGGGTTCGCTGCCGCGCTGCACGCCATGGTGGTGGAGACGGCCGCCGCGAAGATCGAGGCGTGCAAGTGCCGGTTCCGGGTCGTCCACGACGTCGTCGTCGGGACCGATGTGGCGGGGCACGCGCTGGTGCATGTCGGGGTGGCGCTGCTGCCGGGGCGCTCCGCCGAGGTGAAGTCGGCGCTGACTTCGGGGGCGTTGGAGCTTGTACGGGGGCATGTGAAGCCGGTCGACGGGCTCGCGCTCCACGCGTCCGCGGAGGTCCGCGACCTTGAGCCGTCGTACCAGAAGTACGTGGACTGACCTCACAGTGCGGGCCGGTGGGGGTCACCCGCGCAGTTCCCCGCGCCCCTGACGGGGCGCCCTTCAGGGGCGCGGGGAACTGCGCAGTCCTTTGGGCCCGCCCCCACCGGCCGGCACCGTGAGCTCGGCCCGGGCGACGGGTCAGCCGGCCAGGGCGAGCAGGCGGGTGACCAGGTCCGCGAACGGGCTCTCGGACGGTTCCTGGGACAGAGCCGCCCGCAGAACCGCCGCCATCTCCGCATCCGACGCCGCACTGACCGCCGCCAGCGCGGCAAAGTCATGCACCAGCTGAACCTCGAGCTCCGCCCGCGGAATCCGGCGGCCGTCCAGCCAGAGCAACGCAGTCGCCTCCGCCAGCGAGATCCAGGAGCGGACGACGAGTTCGAGCCGGGCCGACGGCCGCTCCACCCGCAGATGGGACAGGATCTGCAGGTACGCCGCCTGCCGCACCCCGTCGACGAGCGCGTTCGTCGTGGTGGACCCGACCGAGGGACCACCCCGCATCAACGCCGAGAAACCGGGCCCGTGCTCGTCGACGAAGTCGAAGTACCGCCGCATCACGCGCAGCAGCCGCGCCCCCAGCGGACCTTCCCGCGGCTCAACGAAACGTTCCGCCAGATCGTCCGAGGCGCGCTTCAACGCGGCCTCGTACAGGCTGAGTTTGCCCGGGAAGTAGTGGTAGACCAGCGGTCGTGAGATGCCCGCGGCGGAGGCTATCTCGTCGATGGACACCTCGTCCGGCGAGCGCCGGCTGAACAGTTCGAGGGCGACGCCGATCAACTGCTGCCGTCGCTCCTCGACGCCCATTCTGCGTCGCACCCCGGTAGTCATATGAACACCTTACCGATCGAACCGATCGGAACCGGCCTCGAACAGACCGCCGCTCGGGGCCGGTACCGGGGGCGGCACCAGGACCGTTCAGCGGAGCCCGCCGATCTCCCTCCCGCTGCTCAGCGTGCCCTTCAGGACCGCCTGAGCGCCCTGTTCGGCCCGCACGGCGAGGAGATTGCTCCCCGCCGCCCCGCTGACGCCGCCCGTCGCACGGATCGACGCCGTGTCCTTGCTGCCTGCGGCGAGGAGGTACCAGTCGCCCTTGACGGACTTCCACAGCACACCCGCCAGGACGTGGGGGTCCTTCGAGCCGCACGCGGACGCGTTCTCCGCCTTCGCCGCGACCGCGCCGAACCGCTGCCCCGGCGCGTGGAACTGGGCGAGCACCCGCGGGCCCCCGCCCCGCCAGGTCTCCGCACGGGTGCACAGCCACTCCGCGGTGCCGCTCCCGTCGGGGAGGGGCTGACGGGCGTAGCTCCAGGAGTTGACCGAGCGCACGCCCTGGCCGCGGGCGTCCGCGAGGGAGCAGGCCAGTGGGGACCAGTCCGCCGCCGAGGCGTCGCCGGGCCGCCCGGGACGGCCCGAGGTGAGCCGGGCGGGTGTCAGCTCCCCGAGGTCGGTCGACAGCCGGGTGCCCGTCCGGTCCGTCAGCTCCAGCACGTTCCAGGAACGGCACTCGCCGGTCTGCAGGGCCGGGCTCGCGAACGGCTCGGTCACCCCGTCCGCCGAGCGCGCCAGCGGTGTCGTACCGGACGTACCGGCTGCACCGGTCGCACCCGCGGCGGACTTCAGCAGGTCGCGCACGACGGCCGTACGCACCCAGGGTGCCGTCAGATAACGGACGTTGCCGTCGGTGCGGCCCAGGACCACCGCGTCGGCGTCGGCCCCCGAGGCGCCGTCGACCCGGGCGAAGTCGAGGGCGGCGCCCTGGGTGCCGCCGTCCTTCGCCTCGGCGTACCGCGCGATCCGCAGTCCGTCGTACAGCAGCACCACGCGGCTCTGGTCGACCTCGCCCGCGTACAGCAGCTGGGGCGGTCCCGGCGGGGCGCCCGAGGGGGTGCCGGGGGTCGCCGAGACCTGTACGGACCCGCCGGGCCGCGCCCATACGGCGAGCGCGCGGCGCAGCAGGCCCTTGTCGCCGGTGAGCGCGCCGCGCGCGGGCCACACGGAGAAGTCGGTGCGCGCGGACGACTCCCACGCCCCCGCCGGGACCAGCGTGAGTTTGCCGGGGTCCAGGGCGGCCTGGGCCGCCGGGTTCTGCGCGTACGGGGGAGCGGCGGCGCCCTCGGGGCCCCAGCCGTCCCCGGGCATGCCGAGGAGCGCCCCGCACACGGCCACCGCGGCGGCTGCGGCGATCGCCGCCTTGATGTGCTGGCGGCGGCGCACCAGATCGGTGGGCCGGGCGTGCAGCGAGCACGGGTCGAACTCGGGGGAGGTCAGCAGCGCGTCGGCGCCCTCGGCCGTGTTCATCGTGTCCGCCTCCGCGAGGGCGGCGGCCGGGGCCTCCTCGCCGGCCGCGGCCAGCACCTTGCGGACGTCCGCGTCGGTCATCCGCTCCAGGCCGCGCAGGACGAACGCGGCGCGGGCCGGGGCGGACAGGGCCGACAGCCGTTGGTCCAGGGCGAGTTCGTCGGCTCCGCCGGAGCGGGGGAAGAGCCGCAGGCCCCACACCTGCGGGAGCAGCGGCGGCAGTTGGGCCCGGGTGGGCCAGGCGCGGAAGGTCAGCGGCCGGGCCGCCTCCAGTGCCGTCCGCAGGACGCGCAGACGCACGTACGCGTACCCGGGGTCCGCGTCACGGCCCTCGGTGGCGGTCTTCTGGGCCGGGAGCACGGAGGTGTCGCCCGAGGCCCTGCCGCGGGGCAGGGTGCGCTGGGTGAGCGCGTGCGCGGTGAGCACCCGGCGGTTGCGGCCCAGGCTCGGCGGCAGCACCAGATAGGCGAGCCGGACGAGCCGCGGATAGTGCTCGACGAGCGCGGCCTCGGCCTGCTCGATGTCGACCACCGGCCCGGGGGCGGCGGCTGATGCGGGGCGGGGGCGCGGGGCGACATCCTGTGACTGCACGTTCAGCAGAACGAGCGAATCGGTGGATGGTCACCTGGACCGCCCGGTACCACCGGGACTCGGCCGCCGTGTGCTATGCCTCCGGCTCGACGAGCAGGCGCGCGTAGTTCGCCATGGACCGCTGGTAGCGCGGCAGATGGGGGGCGAGGGCGCCCAGGACGAGCGAGAGGCCTTCGCGCTCACGGCCCAGGCTCGCCAGGCACAGGGCGAGAGTCGCCCGTACGGCGTCGTCCAACTCGTCGGACACTCCCACGAGTTCGGGCGACAGCAGCTTGACGCCCTCCTCCGGCTGCCCGATGTTCCGCAGCGAGCTGGACAGCTGGATCTTCGCACGCCGGCCGCGGTAGCCGTCGAGGCCGAGGTCCAAGGCCTCCCGGTACAGCGGAACGGCGTTGCCGGAGTGGCCCGTCGAGTCCCAGGCGCACGCCCGCTCGAAGGGGGCGACCGGGCTGTCGGCGGGCAACTCGGCCGCGAGCGTGTCGATCAGCGTCCGGAACTCCACCGCGTCCGTCTGCGGATCGGCCTCGAAACCGGCCCAGGCGGCGGCCACCCGCTCGTCCCAGCCCGCCGCGCCTGCGCCCTCGTTGCCGGCCGTACGGTCCGCTGCCCTGTTGGTCGCGCTGTCCTCTGTCGTCACTGGCTCACCTTCGCACACGTGCGCCAATCAAAAGCAACGCTTCTGTGGCGCAGGTCACTGTCACGTGTCCCGTGGTGCCTGTATGACGGAATCGGTCACTCGTGCCGCCGTCGTTTGAGCGTGGAGCGTGCGGGAGCCGTATCGAAGACCGGGGCCCCTGTGCGGGCTTTCGGAGGCGTGGGCGCACGGCCCCGGCGAGGCATGTCGCCGGAATGGACCCGGAGGTACGGACGTAATGAGTTTTACGGGCAAGAGGCTCGCGGTCGGCACGGCCGGGGCGGTCGTGGCACTCCTCGCGGTGACCGGCTGCGGTTCCGACGGCGGCGACGAGAAGAAGGTTCCCGAGACCGCCACCGGGAGCCTGGAGCACATCGCGAGCGAGGCGGGCTGCAAGCCGAACATGCAGACGGACGCGGACACGATCCGGCAGGCCATCTGCAAGAGCTCCGGCGAGAAGTACGTCCTCGCGACGTTCGCCACCGACCGCGGCCAGGCCGAGTGGCTGACCGGGGCGAAGGACTACGGCGGCTACTACCTCGTGGGCCGCAAGTGGGTCGCCGTCGGGGAGAAGAAGACGGTCACGGCCCTGCGCGGCCGGCTCGGCGGGACCATGGAGGAAGGCTCCGAGCACATGAACCCGGGCGGCAGCCACAACAGCGGTACGCACAGCGGCGGCAGCCACGAGGGCTGACCCCGCCGAAGGGGCCGGGCCCGCCGAACGACCGCGGACCGGCCAGGAGGACTCGGGCCACAAGGGCTCAGGACACGAAGAAGCCGGCGGTGGGAATTCCCACCGCCGGCTTCTTCTTCATGCCCGGCGTTCAGCGCTCACGTAAGGATCACGTGCAGTTCTGGCCGCTGTTGATGCAGTTCACGACCTCGTTCATCTCGTTCTCGTCGAAGAAGTTGATGAAGTCGTTGTGGTCGGTGATCGGCTTGTGCAGCTGGTCCGGGAAGGAGTCCACCGCGAACGCGTTGGTGATCTGGTCACCCTGGATCTGCGGGGCCGCCACGTCGTAGACGAGTCGGACCTGCAGCTGGGGGATGGCCTGGAAACCGTTGCCGCAGGTGCCGTCCGCCTGGACGAAGGACACGTGCGTGCGGTGGTTGGCGCTGTCGATGTTCTGGCCGTCCCAGCAGCTCTGGAAGTTGGACGTGCGCACCACGGAGCTGCCCTCGGGGCAGATCGGGAACTTGTCCGTCAGCTGGCGGTCCTCGAAGCCGGTGCAGCTCCAGTTCGTGTTGGCGTTGTTGAGGCCGTTGACGAAGGCCTTGGCGTCACCGGTGATGATGCGCAGGGCCGTCGGCATCGCGACGACATCGCCCTTCTTGTTGCCCACGAACTTCAGCTGCGCTTCGCTGGCCTGCTGGATCGTGCCGACGTTGCCGTCCTGACCGCCACCGGCGGCACCCGCGTCAATGTCGTCCTTGCCGTCCTGCACACGCAGTACCGGCCAGAAGTACGAGGACTTGTCGCCCTGGTTCTGGCAGGTGGTGTCGGCGTTCGCCAGGTCCTGGTCGCTCGCGAAAGCGTCGTTGGACTGGTTGCCGACGTAGTCGTGCTGGTGCTGGGCGCCGTTGCTGACACCCGGGGCGACGATCACGTTGTCCGAGTTGCGGAGCTCGTTCTCGTTGGTGCCGCAGCTCGTGGTGAAGGTGCCGGTGGAACCGCTGTCCCCGTTCGCGGGGAGCCCGTTGGCACCCACGCCCTTGGGGCCGCCGTTCGGCTGGACCTGGGTGATGTCCTGGAAGTCGGCTGCCACGGGCCCGTTGTCGGCCTGACCGCCGTTACCGCCGTCGCCACCCTGGCCGCCGCCGTTGCCGGCCTGGCCACCGTTGCCGGCCTGGCCGCCATTGTTGCCCTGGCCACCGTTGTTGCCCTGACCGCCGTTGTTACCGGCCTGGCCACCGTTGTTGCCCTGGCCCCCGCCGGTGGGATTCTCGGCAGGCACACCCTGGCACCCGGCGAGCTTGCCGCCTCCTCTCGGACCCTTGCCGCCCGCGCGCTTGATGTTGTTGCTGATCCTGTCGATCGTCGCAACACGCTTGGACTTCAGTGGACCGAGGATGGCGTTGTTGACGTAGCCGGGGTCCCCCGCCTGGGCCTGGCGGGTGTCCGCAAGACGCTTATAGGCCTCCGTGACCTGCTGGTCGAGCTGGGCCAGCTCCTTGTCGACACCGGCGCGGGCGCCCTTGGGCACGGAGGTCAGCTTCTGGCCGACGTCCGGGCATTTGATCGTGGCCACCGAGGCGGCGGTCGTCTGCGCGTTTCGCGTCGAGTTCTTGCTCTCGCCCGCGGAAGCGTAGATGTTGGCCGCAAGCAGACCGCCGCCACCCAGCGCGAGAGCCGCCGATGCGGCTATCGCCCGGTTGGCGAGCGTGGAGCGGCGTTTTCGGTTCGTGCGTCCCATGGAACTCCCTCTGGCTTCCTTGCGGGGGCATCGAGGCGCCCGGCAGGAGGTGAAGCGGCTCCGTTCAATACGGAGGAGGTTCCTGGGGCGTTCAGAGGCCCCAGAAATTGATGAGAGTTCCGTGGCGCAATCCTGCCGCAAGGGGCGCAGAAGCCCCTGAAACAACGGCAGTTGAGCGGGAATTATTGAATATCATTCAGCGGATCTGAAACTCGGGAACGGTTCGGTCCCGCCCTTGTCCCCCTCGCTTATGAACCCTTTCAGCGGCCCTGGTCCAAATAGGCGAGAACGGCCAGGACGCGACGGTTGTCGTCGTCCGAGACATCGAGATCGAGCTTCTGGAAGATGTTGGACGTGTGCTTGGCGATCGCCCGCTCCGTGACCACGAGTTGGCCCGCGATCGCCGCATTCGACCTGCCCTGCGCCATCAGTTCCAAAACCTCCAGCTCACGAGGTGTCAGCCGCCCCAGCGGCCGGCCGTCGCCCTGCCGCCGCGCCAGCAACTGCTGGATGACCTGCGGATCCATCACCGTGCCGCCCGCGGCCACCCGCCGTACCGCGTCGATGAACTGCTCGGCGTCGAACACCCGGTCCTTCAGCAGATAGCCGACGCCGCCGGTCCCGTCGGCGAGCAGCTCACGCGCGTACAACTGCTCGACGTGCTGGGACAGGACGAGGACCGGCAGCCCGGGTCTGGCCCGGCGCGCCGCGAGCGCGCACTGCAGCCCCTCGTCGGTGTGCGAGGGCGGCAGGCGTACGTCGACCACGGCGATGTCCGGCTGCAACTCGGCGAGGGCCTGCGTCAGTTCGGGCCCGCTCTCGACGGCGGCGGCGATCTCGAAGTCGAACGCCTCCAGCATCCGGACCAGACCGTCGCGCAGCAGGAACAGGTCTTCGGCTAGGACAACTCGCAAGGGATCTCCATGGTCACCATCGTGGGACCGCCCGCGGGACTGCTGACGGCCAGGATGCCGTCGAATGTACCGAGTCGCCGCTCGACTCCGGAGAGCCCCGACCCCGAACCGATCACGGCGCCGCCCCCGCCGTCGTCGGTGACCGCGATCCGCAGCGTGCCGCCGTGCTCCGGGCTGTGGTGCAGGTCCACCCAGATCCGCTCGGCGCCCGAGTGCTTGACCGCGTTGGTGAGGACCTCGCTGACGGCGAAGTACGCCGCCGCCTCCACCGGTTCCCCGAGGCGGCCGGGCAGGTCCACGTCGACCTCCGTGGCAATCGGCAGCCGCAGCGCCAACGCCCGTACGGCATCCCCGAGTCCGCGTTCGGCGAGCACCGGGGGATGGATGCCGCGTACGAGGTCCCGGAGTTCGGTGAGGGCCTCCGCGGAGGACCGGCGGGCCTGCGCGACGAGCTGCCTGGCCTTCGCCGGGTCCTTCTCGATCAGCGCCTCGATCGTGCCGAGGTCCATGCCCATCGCGACCAGCCGGGCCTGGGCCCCGTCGTGCAGATCCCGCTCGATCCGGCGCAGTTCGGCCGCGGAGGTGTCCACGGCGTCGCGCCGCGTCTCGGTCAGTACGCGGACCCGCTGGGCGAGTTCGCCCTGCCCGGACGCCAGGACGGACCGGGTCAGCAGGAAGTGGACGCGCAGCAGGAAGGGGGCCGTGTACACGCCGACGACGAGCAGGGCGGCGCCCAGGGCTCCCGCGGCGAGGGCGCCGGGCTGCCCGCCGACCGGCACGAACCCGTACCACCAGCCGACGTACGTGCCGTCGGTGAAGACCCGCCACAGCCCGGCGGCCAGCGCGAACCCCTCGAAGGGGTAGAGGATCAGCAGGGCGGGCAGCAGCGCGGTGACGAAACCCGCGGTCATGTCCACCGGGAGCCACAGCAGGTCCCGCCGGACGGCCGGATCGCCGAGCAGACGGAAACACCGCTCCCACGGATTGGCGCCCTGCGGGACGGGCCGGTACGTGGGCGGGATCCGCACCCCGCTCCACCGGACCGCCAGCAGCCGCCGCCAGTTCGCGAAGCCGCGTACGGCGGCCAGGACCCCGGGCGTCGTCATGATGCCGATGCCCAGCGGTACGAGCACGATCGACACGACGGAGAACACGAAGAGGACGATCGACCCGGCCGGCGCCACGACGGCCAGCAGCAGGGCCCGCACTCCGGCGACCGCGGCGGTACGCGCCCGGCCGCCGGTCCTGTCGTCCCCGTGATCCCGGTGGTCCGGACGGTCCCCGTTGGTGTCCATGCCCCCAGTCTCGCCCACCGCGCGACGGTGGTCAGGGGGCCGAACCACCTGAAAGGGGGTGGTGCTGGCACCACCCCCTTCGCCGCTCCCCGGATCTCAGCCGCGCAGGAGCTTGTCCTCCACGGCGGGATCGAGCCCGACGACGGGACGGTCGGGGCGCCGGGGCGGGGTACCGCCGATGTCCTGGAGCCAGCTCCAGGTGTCGGCCACCGTCTCGGAGACGGGACGGCAGCGCAGCCCCGCCCCTACCGCCTTCGACACGTCGACGCGGTGCAGCATGGCGTGCATCTCGGAGTCCGGCGGCACCCACACGGGCAGCTGTGTCCAGGGCTCGACACCGGCCGCCAGGATCACCTCGGGCTCGGTCCACCGCAGTTCCGCCCGCCCGCCGGTGACCCGCGCGCAGGCGTCCAGCAGCGTCTGCGTGGTCGCGTGCCCCGAAGGACTGATGAGGTTGTACGCCCCACCGGCCCCGCCCTCCACGGCCCCCAGCGTCCACTCGACGAGGTCGCGCACGTCGATGTACTGGAGGGGGAGTTCACGGGGGCCGGGCGCGAGCACGGGGCCGCCGCGGGCCGCACGGGTGAGCCACCACGGCAGCCGGCCGATGTTCTCGTACGGGCCGAGGATCAGCCCGGCCCGTACCAGGAGCGCCCGCTCCTCGCCGAAGGCGTCGAGCACGGCCAGCTCGCCACCGCGCTTGTCGCGGGCGTAGTCGGTCCGTCCGGCGTCGGGGGAGGCGCCCTCGACCGGCGGGCCGCTCTCGTCGTAACCGGCCGGCTGCGGCCACGCGTACACGGAACAGCTCGACACGTAGACGTACCGCCGGACGCGGTCCTTCAACAGCTGCGCGGAGTCCCGCACCACGTGGGGAGCGCCCGACCACGTATCGACCACGAGGTCCCACGAGCCGCCGCCGGGGCCCTGTCCGTCCTCGGCGAGGGCCGCGAGTCCGCCGGGCGCGGTGCGGTCGCCGTGCAGGGAACGTACGCCCGCGGGCGGGTCGTGGCGGCCTCGGTGGAAGACGGTCACGTCCCAGCCGCGCCGCAGCGCCGCCTCCACGACCGCCCGCCCCACGAACTCCGTACCGCC
Organism: Streptomyces sp. NPDC102514; assembly: GCF_055584525.1. NCBI lineage: Bacteria > Bacillati > Actinomycetota > Actinomycetes > Kitasatosporales > Streptomycetaceae > Streptomyces > Streptomyces sp. NPDC102514. The sequence continues at coordinate 57,925 of NZ_JBVJLW010000015.1, read as the reverse complement.
GAGCATCAGAAGTCTCATGGAGGGGACTCTGCCCCGCTCAGCCGTGCGGCGGAACGGAATTCTGCCCACAGGCAAACCGTCCCGCCGCCGGATGGATCAACTGCCCGTGACGGGCGCGTACTTGTAGCCGACGCGCCGCACGGTCCTGATGGTGTCGCGGTGCTCCACGCCGAGCTTGCGGCGCAGCCGGGCGATGTGGACGTCGACGGTCCGGCCGTCGCCCACGTGTCCGTAGCCCCACACCGTGGTGACCAGCTGGTCGCGGGTGTGCACCCGGTGCGGATGCGCCACCAGGTGTGCGAGCAGCTCGAACTCCAGGTACGTGAGGTCGAGCGGGCGCCCGTCGACCTCGGCGGTGCGCTGGACGGTGTCGACCCGCACGGGCAGGTCGTGCCCGGCCACCGCCTCCGTCTCCGCCCCGGTCTCCGTCTCGGGCACGGCGACCGGCAGCAGGGAGGGCTGGTCGGCGGGTACGAGGACCAGGTACCCGATCATCGGCGGGTGGCCCGGCAGCGTGGGCAGGGTGTGCGGGGGAGCGGGCAGCCAGGTGGCGCCCGGCGGCAGGAAGTCGGTGACGTCGACCACCTCGTCCCGGTCGACGGCCCGCAGCCGATGACGTGCGGAGCCGGTGGACGGGGCCGGGGAGGTGGCGGTGGCCACGGAGGAGAAGGAACGGGTGTTCGCCATGAGAGGTCAGCTCTTTTCGCGCGAGAGGTCGTCGAGGACGTACGTCGTGCGCGCTGGCCGAAGGCCGGTGTACGGCTTTAGAGGGCCTGCGCGTTCGTCGCGCGACAACACACCCGGTCGAAGTCGTGGTGCTGACGGGAAGGCCAGAAGGGCTCAAGGTCGTGCCGACCCGTAGCGATGCACTCCTGGAAGCTGGCCATGCCCCCATTGAAGCAGACACAGCCCCGCAACATCAGCCTCCTCTCACTGTCCGGACACCCACGACAGCACGAGGCCCGCACAGGTGCGCCCCGTCAGGGGCGCGGGGAACGGCGCAGTCTTTTGTCTTTAGGGGCGCGGGGAACGGCGCAGTCTTTTGTCTTTAGGGGCGCGGGGAACGGCGCAATCCTGTCGCTTCTAGGGGCGCGGGGAACGGCGCAGGCTTGTCGTTTTCAGGGGCGCGGGGAACTGCGCGACCAGCCCCCACCGGCCCGCACGTGCCCACAACCCCCGCCCCCCCCATCCCCCGAGCGGACGCGAAGGGGCGCCCACCGATCCCGGTGAGCGCCCCTTCACGTTCAAGCAGAACAGCCGGTTCAGACCTGCCCGGCCTTCTCCAGCGCGGAGCAGCACGTGTCGACGATCAGCCGAGTCACCACATACGGGTCGACATTCGCGTTCGGACGCCGGTCCTCGATGTACCCCTTGCCGTCCTTCTCGACCTGCCAGGGGATACGCACGGACGCCCCACGGTTGGACACCCCGTACGAGTACTCGTTCCACGGCGCCGTCTCGTGCAGCCCCGTCAGCCGGTCGTCGATGCCCGCGCCGTAGTTCTTGACGTGGTCGAGCGGCTTCGAGCCCTCGCCCAGCGACTCGCACGCGGTGATGATCGCGTCGTACCCCTCGCGCATCGCCTTCGTGGAGAAGTTGGTGTGCGCACCGGCCCCGTTCCAGTCACCCTTCACCGGCTTCGGGTCCAGCGTCGCGGAGACGTTGAAGTCCTCGGCGGTGCGGTAGAGCAGCCAGCGGGCCACCCACAGGTGGTCGGAGACCTCCAGCGGCGAGACCGGTCCGACCTGGAACTCCCACTGTCCGGGCATGACCTCGGCGTTGATGCCGGAGATGGCCAGACCGGCCTTGAGACAGTTGTCCAGGTGCGCTTCGACGATCTTGCGGCCGAAGATCTCGTCCGCGCCGACGCCGCAGTAGTAGCCGCCCTGGGGGGCCGGGAAGCCGCCCACGGGGAAGCCGAGCGGGCGCTCGCCGTCGAAGAAGGTGTACTCCTGCTCGATGCCGAAGATCGACTCCTGGGCGGCGAACTTCTCGGAGACCTCGCTGAGCGCGGCACGCGTGTTGGACTCGTGCGGCGTCATGTCGATGTTGAGGACCTCGCACATGACGAGGATGTCGTCACCGCCGCGGATCGGGTCCGGGAAGGTCGCGACCGGCTTGAGCACACGGTCCGATGCGTGACCCTCGGCCTGGTTCGTGGACGAGCCGTCGAAGCCCCAGATCGGCAGCTCCGCACCCTTCGCGTCGTCGCCGAGTATCTTCGTCTTCGAACGGAGCTTGGCCGTCGGCTCGGTGCCGTCGATCCAGATGTACTCAGCCTTGAAGGTCACGGGCCACATCCTTCGGGGTGGGTCTCTAAGCGCAGTGCGGTAGCTGCGGCGCTGCGGCACTGGGGCGCCGCGGAGGATGCCCGAAGCCTGTCAACAGGCAGTTTCCCGATCATTGCCCGGATGTGAACCCCGTGTTACCTGGTGCCCATGTGGTAGGGGTCACCTATGGAGAGCGTCCCTGACTCGTATGCGATGGGTTTCGGACAGGTGGCGGCCGTGGCCGCCACCCGACACGAAACGGAGCGGGCGGGACGGAGCGGTCCGGTGGGGCCCGTCAGCCCACCTTCTCGATGAGAGCCTTGCGGATCAGGAACTTGCCGGGCTCGCGGACCTGCTCGAACGCCTCGTTGTTCAGGAGCGCGCAGCTGCCGGAGACCGAGGTGACCTCCACGGTCGTGGACTTGTTGTTGTCCAGGTTCGTGACCTTGAGCTTCGTACCGGCGGGGAACTGGTTGCTGGACGCGGCGGGCGCGCCCGCCTCACCCGAGAGGGTGACCGTGGACCCGTTGCAGACCTGCTCGCCGGCGGCGCCGCCGCCACCGGCGGCCGGGACGGACGGGGCCTGCGACGGCTGCTCGGCGGGAGCGGACTCGGCGGGCGGTGCCTCGGTCCCCGCCCCGGTACCGTTCCCGGTGCCGGCGTCGCCGCCCCCTTCGCCCACGGTCGCGTCGGACTCGCCGACCGTGCAGCCGGAGGCCTCCTGCTGCAGCTTGATCTGCGCGATGACCGCTTCACGGTTGGCGATCCGCGCCTCGGACTGGGCGTCCGGTGCCGTGCGCTGTCCCTCGATGAACTTCTCGTTGTTGCCGAGGGCGGTGGCCAGTCCGCCGCACACCACGGAGGACTGCGCGGTGGACTTGGCGGAGTTCGTGGCTGGCGTCGCGTTCGACGTGGCGGCCAGGGCGAAGGCCCCGCCACCGGCCACCGCGGCGGCGCTCACCAGCAGGGCGATCTTCTTCTTCGTCCCGAGAGTTCTTCTGCGCGACATGAACGGCTCCTGTCCCCGGCCGCCCCTGGCGGCGGCCGTTCGCCGTTATGTACGAGATACCGAACGAACTTGCTCACTGATTGACCGGAGTCGCTCAAGTAACGTGGATCACACGGGTGTTGTCAGGGCTGCTGCCGGCCCAGAGCGTCCCGTACCGCCTCGTCCGTCCGCGCGACGACGGCGGTCCCGTCCTCCGCGGTGATGATGGGCCGCTGGATGAGCCGGGGGTGCTCGGCCAGCGCCGTGACCCACCGCTGGCGCGAACCGGCGTCACGGGCCCACTCCTTCAGCCCCAGCTCCTTCGCCTCGGCCTCCTGGGTGCGGGTGATGTCCCACGGCTCAAGACCGAGCCGCTCCAGGACCGCCCGGATCTCGGCCTCGCTCGGCACGTCCTCCAGATACCGCCTGACCGTGTACTCGGCCTCCTCCGCGTCCAGCAGGCCGATGGCGCTGCGGCACTTCGAACAGGCCGGATTGATCCAGATCTCCATGCCGCCCAAGGTACGCGAGAACACCGTGCCACTCACTGGTCACGGCACCCCCAAAAGGCCTCTGGCCAGGGGCGATTGTCAGTGGGCGGCAGTAGAATAGAAGCAGTGTTCGAGGGTGCCGCCGGAGACGCCGACCGGCGCCCCGACCGCGACAGGAGGATGCCTGTGCCCGCTGCCGCACTGAGTCCGCTGCCCACCCAGTCCACCGCCAAGAGGGCGGTCCAGCTGGACCTGCCCTACCAGCCCGTCGAGAAGCGCGCGCTGCCACCGGGGCGCCCGCGCGAGTGGTACGTCACGCACAACCGCCGCCTCAAGGCGATGCGGCTGGCCATCGCCCTCCTCGACTCCGGCGTCTACGTACCCAGGCAAGCCCACAACGACACGATCCGCAGCACGGCCGCACTCATAGGCGTACACCCCCCGTCGGACACGACCTGTCACATGGTCCGTGCCCTGATGAGGTACGCACGCTGAGCCCGCGCCCGTAGCGCCGCCCGTGTCCGTGCGCCGCCCGCGTCCCGGGCGGCGCGTCGGCGGTTCTCCGCTCTCAGCCGGACGCCAACTCCCGTTCCAGCGGGGTCCGGAAGCGGGGAGTGACCCGGGTGGGACCCATCCACGACCGCAGCCGGTCTGCCTCGGCACCGATCGCGTCCAGGGCCTCGGCGCCGACGTCCTTCGTGTCCGCGCCCTCGCCGGCCGGCAGTCGCCAGACGATCTCGCCGTCGGGGCGCTGCGCCCAGCCGCCCACGATCCGCCCGTCCCACCAGACGGTCGGCCCGATGTTCCCGCTGCGGTCGAAGAGCGCGGGCCGCAGCCCGGGCGGGCAGTACCAGTCCCGTTCCTGCCAGCCCATGGCCGTCGGGTCCAGGCCGGGCAGCAGCGCGGCCCACGGTTCGACGGCCCCGGCCGGTTCCACCGCGTCGGCGAGCACGTACGCCACGCCCTCGTCCACCGAGACGGTCACCGCTCCCACCGCGCCCAGCGCCCGCCGTACGTCGCTGACCTTCCACCCCGTCCACCACTTCAGGTCGGCCTCCGTGGCCGGCCCGCACGCGGCGAGCCAGCGCCGGATCAGCTCCGCCTGGGCCTCGGCGACGGGCAGTTCGGCGCACGGGGGAGCCGCGGCCCACCGGAACTGCGTGGACGTCCACGACCCCAGCGGACGCCCCCGTACGACCCTGCCCTCGGCCCCCAGGACCCGCAGCAGCCGCGACGAAACGGTGTGCACTCCCTCGTAGCCCGTACCCGGCGCGTACGCGAACTGCTCCCTCAACCGCGGCTCCTCGCGCGCCAGTTCGGCGGCCGTCGCCTCGCCGCGCCGGGTCAGCGCGGCCAGCGTGGACGTCTCCACCTCCGCGAGCCACTTCGCGTCGGGAGCGCCGACGCGGGCCATGTCCTTGACCAGGGAGGCCCGCGCCCGGGCGGCCACGGCGAGCCCGGTGGACGCGTGCACGACCGGAACGAGCCCGGTGGGGAACACGAACACGGTCTGCCGCATGCCGTGCATCCGGATCAGCGTCCGGTCCTCGTACAGGGCCCGCTCCATCTCCGGCACGACCCTTGCCGCGTCCGCGAGTCGCGCCCCCACGGCGAGGTGGACGCTGACGGGATCCGTCCCGTGCAGCGCCACCAGCGAGGCCGCGACCTCCTCGGGGGTGCCGGCCCGGGCGGCCCGGGCCAGCCGTTGCCCGACGGCCAGCCGAGCCCGCCGCTCAACCACCCCGATGTGCCGCCGTTGCCCGCTCATACCGTTCCCCCTGTCCGGTTCCCGTCCTCGGATTCTTGCGGATTCCTTCCGGATCCGCCCTCGGCCGGGAGCCGGGAGCGGCGACGGGGACTGGGTCGGGGGCCGAGGAGGGCGGTGGCCCCGGACGCAGATTTACTCACTCCGAAGCACCCTCATTGCTCCCCTCTGTGACGATTTGGCTTGACCCCGGGCTGTTTTGTGACTGCTCGTAAGCGGACCCGGCCGTTATTCGTTTCCGTCGGACAGGGAGCGCCGGGCATCCTGAGGGCTACTCTCGACGACACCGACGGCCCGGCGCACAGTCCGGCACGGCGTCGGACAGCTCAAGGTCCCACCACCCACGTACAAGGAGACCCACCATGGGTACCTTGATCATTTTGGCGATCCTCGTCCTGGTAGTCCTGGGATTCAACAGTCCCGTCTGGTGGCTCACCGCGGCCGCCCTGATCTACCTCTACGTCCGCTTCTTCCGGGCGGGCCAAGGAGCCTCCGGCCCGTCGTCGGGCGGTGGAGGCGGCGGCGGAGGTGGCGGAGGCGGAGGCGGAGGCGGAGGCGGTTCGAGCTCCACGACCCGGATGGACAGCGACTACCACTCGTACCGCCAGCGCCGCGACCGGATGGCCAAGTGGGAACGCCGCTACCGCCGCGAACGCCCCTGGAACGTCAAGAAGTGACAGAGCCCCGCCACTGCCCGAGGGGCGATGGCGGGGCTCCGGTCACACCGTACGACTGGTCACCGGTCGGACACCGGATCGATCACACGTCGTAGTACAGCTCGAACTCGTGCGGGTGCGGACGCAGCTGCAGCGGGGCGATCTCGTTCGTGCGCTTGTAGTCGATCCACGTCTCGATCAGGTCGGACGTGAAGACGTCGCCCGCGAGCAGGAACTCGTGGTCGGCCTCAAGGCGGTCGAGGACGGCCGGGAGCGAGGTCGGGACCTGCGCCACGCCCGCGTGCTCCTCGGGCGCCAGCTCGTAGAGGTCCTTGTCGATCGGCTCGGCCGGCTCGATCTTGTTCTTGATGCCGTCGAGGCCCGCGAGGAGCAGCGCCGAGAAGGCGAGGTACGGGTTGCCGGAGGAGTCGGGCGCGCGGAACTCGACGCGCTTGGCCTTCGGGTTCGAGCCGGTGATCGGGATGCGCATGGCCGCGGAGCGGTTGCGCTGCGAGTACACCAGGTTGACCGGGGCCTCGAAGCCGGGGACCAGACGGTGGTACGAGTTCACCGTCGGGTTGGTGAAGGCCAGCAGCGACGGGGCGTGCTTGAGGATGCCGCCGATGTAGAAGCGGGCGGTGTCCGACAGGCCCGCGTAACCGGCCTCGTCGTAGAACAGCGGGTCGCCGTTCGCCCACAGCGACGAGTGGATGTGCATGCCCGAGCCGTTGTCACCGAAGATCGGCTTCGGCATGAAGGTCGCGGTCTTGCCGTTGCGCCACGACACGTTCTTCACGATGTACTTGAAGAGCTGGAGGTCGTCGGCCGCGGCGAGCAGCGTGTTGAACTTGTAGTTGATCTCGGCCTGGCCGGCCGTGCCCACCTCGTGGTGCTGGCGCTCGACCTGGAGGCCGGACTTGGCCAGCTCCAGGGAGATCTCCGCACGCAGGTCGGCGAAGTGGTCGACCGGCGGGGTCGGGAAGTAGCCGCCCTTGTAGCGGACCTTGTAGCCGCGGTTGTCCTCGATCGCACCGGTGTTCCAGGCGCCGGCCTCGGAGTCGATGTGGTAGAACGCCTCGTTCGCCTTGGTGTCGAAGCGGACGCTGTCGAACACGTAGAACTCGGCCTCGGGGCCGAAGAACGCCGTGTCGGCGATACCGGTCGACGCGAGGTACGCCTCGGCCTTCTTCGCCACGTTGCGCGGGTCACGGGAGTACTGCTCGCCCGTGATCGGGTCGTGGATGAAGAAGTTGATGTTGACCGTCTTGTCGCGGCGGAAGGAGTCGACGCGCGCGGTGGACAGGTCGGCGCGGAGCGCCATGTCGGACTCGTGGATGGCCTGGAAGCCGCGGATGGAGGAGCCGTCGAAGGCCAGTTCCTCGGTCGGGTCGAAGGCCTCTGCCGGAATCGTGAAGTGCTGCATCACACCCGGCAGGTCGCAGAAGCGGACGTCGACGAACTTGACGTCCTCGTCCTTGATGAACTTCTTGGCCTCGTCGGCGTTCTGGAACATCCAGCTCCTCCTACTCCCGCTCACTTCGGACCGGGGTGGTAGTTCGTTCGTGCGGCCAGTGCGGTGGCACACGCTGAGCCCGACCTTAAGGACGGGTGATTTCTCCAGCGTGACCCATTTGTTTCGCCCAAGTTAACCGGACGAGGTCCGGTGTACCCCACCTGTCCGCATGGCAAAACGGTCGCAGTACCGTGGACGGGTGGACAACAGGCAAGCAATCGGATCGTGGCTGTCCGGACCCCGCGCCGCCGCGGAGGACGCCGGTGCCGACTTCGGATACCGCGGAGAGCAGCTGGGCCTGCCCGAGTCGGGCCCCGGCTCCATCGCGCGCCCCGGCAGGCGGCTGGGTGCCCTCGTCGTCGACTGGGGCCTGTGCACCTTGATCGCATACGGCCTGATCACCGACGGCTACGGCCAGGCGACCGGGAACTGGGCACTGCTCATCTTCTTCGCCGCGAGCGCGCTGACCGTGGGCACTCTCGGCTTCACACCCGGCAAGCGGCTGTTCGGTCTGCGGGTCCTCGCCCTGGAGACCGGCACGGTCAGCCCGCTGCGCGCCCTCCTGCGCACGGTCCTGCTGTGCCTCGCGCTGCCGGCCCTGATCTGGGACCGCGACGGACGCGGGCTGCACGACCGCCTGGCCCGCACGGTCGAGGTCCGGATCTAGGTCCGCCACCCTTTTCGTGCGACGGGCCCGGCTTCCGTACGAAGCCGGACCCGGGCATCAGAAAGGGGCGCCCCGGAACCGTCGGTGATTCCGGAACGCCCCGTTCCAGTGGAGCTCAGGTGCGCCGCTAGCGCATCTTCCCGCCGCGCGGCATCCGCATTCCCTTGGGCATCGGACCCTTGGGGAGCGGCATGTTGCTCATCAGGTCGCCGAGCGCGCGCAGCCGGTCGTTGGTCGCGGTGACCTGCGGGCCGGTCAGTACGCGCGGCAGCTTCACCATCGTCGTACGGAGCTTCTTCAGCTCGACCTGGCCCTCGCCCGTGCCGACGAGGATGTCGTGCACCGGCACGTCCGCGACGATGCGGGCCATCTTCTTCTTCTCGGCGGCCAGCAGGCTCTTCACCCGGTTCGGGTTGCCCTCGGCCACCAGCACGATGCCGGCCTTGCCCACGGCCCGGTGGACCACGTCCTGGCTGCGGTTCATCGCCACGGCCGGGGTCGTCGTCCAGCCGCGCCCGACATTGTCGAGCACCGCCGCCGCCGCGCCCGGCTGGCCCTCCATCTGGCCGAAGGCCGCCCGCTCGGCCCGGCGCCCGAAGACGATCGCCGACGCGAGGAAGGCGAGCAGGAGGCCGAGAATGCCGAGATAGATCGGGTGACCGATCCAGAAGCCGATCGCGAGGAAGACACCAAGGGTGACGATTCCGACAGCCGCGAGTACAAGACCGATCTTTTTGTCGGCCTTGCGGGTCATCTTGTAAGTCAGAGCGATCTGCTTGAGTCGCCCGGGGTTCGCAGCGTCCGCTGCGGGTTCCTTCCTCGCCATGCCGTGAAGTCTACGTGTCGGGGGAAGCGCCGACGACGGCGGTGCCTGCTCGGCCTTCGTCACGGCCCTCGCTCGGAGGCGGGGGACGGCCCGCAGACGGGTGGCGGCTCAGAGGTGGCTGACGAAGGACTGCTCCACGGCACGCTGTGCCTCGACGCGGTCCTTGGCGCGGCGGCGGTCCTCCAGGACGGACGTCCAGGCGTTGCGGCGGGCGGTGCGCTGGCCACTGCTCAGGAGCAGGGACTCGACGGCACGGAGTGCATCGGTGAACGACGGAATCGCTGTGGCGCGTACGGGCGCGGCCTGCATGATGGGGGTCCCCCCTCGGGACGGCGGCTCTGGCTAAGGCTCTACGGGGTGTAGGACCAGGGTCACTGAATGGTGTTACCAGGGCGTGACCGACCGGTCAAACGCCAGTGAAGCCTTGATGCGCAGGCCCGAAACCTTGACGCGGCCCTGAGGTGGCCCCCATCTGCGGGGACGCTCAGGACCGCGTCGTACAGGCCATTACTGATGAGTAGCCACTTGTGCGCAGATTCACACGCTGGTCTGGCACTGCGTGCCATTCGGCGGGGTCGCCGATGGCGGCCGAAACGGCTCAGACGGCCTGCGAGGCGACGTACGAACCGCGCTTCTCGATGGCCATCTGGTAGAGGCGGCCGGCCCGGTACGAGGAGCGGACCAGCGGGCCCGACATGACTCCGGAGAAGCCGATCTGCTCGGCCTCCTCCTTCAGCTCCACGAACTCGTGCGGCTTCACCCAGCGCTCGACGGGGTGGTGACGCACGGTGGGCCGCAGGTACTGCGTGATGGTGATGAGCTCGCAGCCCGCCTCGTGCAGCTGACGCAGGGCCTCGCTGACCTCTTCGCGGGTCTCGCCCATGCCCAGGATCAGGTTCGACTTCGTGACCAGACCGTAGTCACGCGCCTCGGTGATGACCTTCAGCGAACGGTCGTACCGGAAGCCCGGACGGATGCGCTTGAAGATGCGGGGGACCGTCTCCACGTTGTGCGCGAAGACCTCCGGGCGGGAGGAGAAGACCTCGGCGAGCTGGGCCGGCTCGGCGTTGAAGTCCGGGGCCAGCAGCTCCACCTTGGTCCGGCCCTCGGCGCGGTCCGCGGTCTGCTGGTGGATCTGGCGGACCGTCTCCGCGTACAGCCAGGCGCCGCCGTCCTCCAGGTCGTCGCGGGCGACGCCGGTGATGGTGGCGTAGTTGAGGTCCATGGTGACCACGGACTCGCCCACGCGGCGGGGCTCGTCACGGTCCAGCGCCTCGGGCTTGCCCGTGTCGATCTGGCAGAAGTCGCAACGCCTCGTGCACTGGTCGCCGCCGATGAGGAACGTGGCCTCGCGGTCCTCCCAGCACTCGTAGATGTTGGGACAGCCCGCCTCCTGGCAGACCGTGTGCAGGCCCTCGCTCTTCACGAGGTTCTGCATCTTGGTGTATTCGGGACCCATTTTCGCCCGGGTCTTGATCCACTCGGGCTTGCGCTCGATGGGGGTCTGGGCGTTCCGGACCTCCAGGCGCAGCATCTTGCGTCCGTCGGGTGCGACTGCGGACACATCGGCTCCCTGTAGCTTCGATTCTTCGGCGTACACCAGGGTACGCCCGTTCGGTGCGTGGCCCCCGAGGAGGGGAACCTTCGGGAACGGGGGTGCATTCCCGAAGCTCGGGGCGCCGGCTGAAGCCTTCGGCTGCGCGCCGGTGGGGGCGGGGCCAAAGGACTGCGCAGTTCCCCGCGCCCCTTGGTGTCTCGGCCCGTCCGCTGCCTTTCAGCCCGTCCGGCGTTTGAGGACGAAGGGGGCGAGGGGGCGGATCCCCCATGTGTGGACGGGAACGGGTAGGGGCGGCGGGGGTGAGGAAAAGCCCTACACCCCCACCCCCTCCACCGCCCGCGGCAGGAGCTCCGCGTTCCCCAGGACGTCCGACAGGTGGCGCTCGGCCACGGGCAGCACCTCCGCGATGGTCAGGTCCCGCCCCAGCTCGTGCGCCAGCGACGTGACCCCCGCATCCCGGATCCCACAAGGAATGATCTTGTCGAAGCTGGACACGTCGGGGTTCACGTTCAGGGCGAAGCCGTGCATGGTGACCCCCTTGGCCACCCGGATCCCCATCGCGCAGATCTTGCGGTCCTCGCGCCGCTGCCCGGCGTTGGAGGGCGCGTACTCGGGCCCGTTCAGCCGCGGATCGAACTCCTCGTCCGCCAGCCGGGGATCGAAGTCGAGGGAGAGCCCGCCGAGCGCCGGCCGCTGGTCCACCGGATCGCCGAGGACCCAGACGCCGGCCCGTCCCTCCACCCGGCTGGTCTCGACGCCGAACTCCGCGCAGACCCGGATCATCGCGTCCTCGAGGCGCCGGAGATGGGCGACGACGTCCACCGGACGCGGCAGTTTCTGGATCGGGTAGCCGACCAGCTGCCCCGGACCGTGCCAGGTGATCTTCCCGCCCCGGTCCACGTCGACGACGGGTGTGCCGTCGAGGGGCCGCTCGCTGTCCGCCGTGCGGCGGCCGGCCGTGTAGACCGGCGGGTGCTCGAGGAGCAGACAGGTGTCGGGGATCTCGTCCTGGAAACGGGCCGTGTGGACACGGCGCTGCTCGTCCCAGGCTTCCTGGTACTCGACGGCGTCCGCACCGAAACCCATGCGGACGAACCGCAGCTCACTCACGGCAAGCGCCTCCCTTGCAAGAGTTTGTGGGGCCGGTGGACGGTCCCGTAAGGCTCGTAAACGCCCCACGCCACTGTACGTCCGGTCGGCGCGCGTCAGCCCTGAGGGCAATCCTCACACGATCGGATGAATGAACGTCGAAATGTGCGATCGGTTGCTTACAGACCGCTACATTCGCGCCGTTCACGAGGCAAATAAGGGCTGCTCAAGGCATGGCGGCCGACCTCGCCCCGGGCCTGCCCGCGCAGGCCCCCAGCCCGGAAGGCAGGAGTTCGCACCGCAGATGACGGAACGACCCGCGCAGCGCACCCCCAACCGTCAGCTCGCCGCACTTATCGCAGAAGCGGGGTTCTCCAACGCGGGGCTCGCCCGTCGAGTGGACCAGCTCGGCCTCGAACACGGTCTCGATCTGAGATACGACAAGACATCAGTGACCCGCTGGCTGCGAGGGCAGCAGCCACGGGGCACCACGCCGGCTCTGATCGCCGAGGTGTTCACCCGCCGCCTCGGCCGCCGGCTCAGCGCACAGGACCTCGGACTCGACGCGTGCGCACCCGTCTACGCGGGGCTTGAGTTCGCCGCCACACCGGAGGAGGCCGTCGACATCGTCGGCGGGCTCTGGCGCAAGGACTCGGGAAGCCATGCCGAGCTGCGCAAGATCGCGTTCACCCCGGCGGGGCTCGTCGTGCCCAGCCGAGACTGGCTGATCGGCCGGGCCGACGACCGGGTGAGCCGCGGCGACCCCGGTGCCGCGCGCATCCCCGTACAGGGCGGCCGTCCGGTTTCCGCCAAGCCGCCGGCCGTGCCGGAACCGGTCAGGCCGCCGTTCCGGCAGCGTGCGGGGACCGAGCGCGGGCCCGGACAGCGGGTGACCGCGGGGGACATCGCGGCCCTGCGCTCGGTCGGTGAACTCTTCCGCTCGCTCGACAACGCGTACGGCGGAGGGCACGCTCGGCAGGCCCTCGTGCGGTACCTGGAGCACGAACTGGAGCCGATGCTCCGCGGCACGTACGGCGAGCAGACGGGGCGCCGGCTGTTCGCCGCGGCGGCCGATCTGACCCGGCTGGCGGGCTGGACGTCGTACGACATCGCCGCGCACGGGCTCGCGCAGCGGTACTTCGTGCAGGCGCTGCGGCTGTCGCAGGCGGCGGCGGACCGGGCGTACGGGTCCTACGTGCTCGTCACGATGAGCCGGCAGGCCGTCTACCTCGGGCACGGGCGCGAGGCCGTGCAACTGGCCCGGGTCGCCCAGCAGGGCGTGGGATCGTCCGCGCCGCCCGTCGTCCAGGCGCTGCTGTACGCGGTCGAGGCGCGCGGGCACGGCGTGCTCGGCGAGGTGCGGGCGGCCACGGCCTCGCTCGTACGGGCCGAGCGGGCGCTGGAGATCGCGCGGCCGGGGGACGAAGTCCCTTACTGGGCGCGGTTCTTCGACGAGGCGCAGCTCGCGGACGAGTTCGGGCACTGCCACCGGGATCTGCAGCAGTACCGGGCGGCGGCTCAGCATGCCGAGCGGTCGCTGCAGTTGCGCGCGCCCGGGTATGCGCGCAGCCGGCTCTTCTGCCGGGTGGTGCTGGCTTCCGCGCGGCTCGGTCTGGGGGAGCTGGACCAGGCGTGCCAGCTGGGGGCCGAGGCGGCTACGCAGGCGTCCGAGATGCGGTCCGTTCGGGCGCTGGAGTATGTGCGGGACTTCGAACGGCGGCTGGAACCGTATCGGGACGCTGCGCCGGTGAGGGGGTACCGCGACAAGGTCGCTGCGCTTGGCTGAGCGTGGTTGCGGGGGCGCGGTTCGGCCGCGGGCCGGCGGGGGCGGTTCGCGCCGTTCCCCGCGCCCCTTGGGGGCGGGGGTGCGGCGGGTCGTGTTCCGGCTGCGGACCGGCCGTGGCTGGCCGCGCAGTTCCCCGCGCCCCTTAAGGGCGGAAGGATTGCGCCCCTCCCCGCGCCCCCTGAAAGGGTCCCTCGTCGCTGGTGGGAGTGGAGGTCCCGCCCCGCGTCGGGGCCTCCACTCCGGCTTTGCGAGGGGGGTTGTCTTTAGGGGCGCGGGGAACTGCGCGGCCAGCCCCCACGGACCCGCAGCCGAAACACGACCCCCCCGGGAGGGGCTACGCGGCTGTGGTGGTCGGTAACGGCGCCGCAGCCACCGCCGTGGGCGCGGCGCCCAGTTCCTTCAGCAGGGCCCGCGCCACCCGCCGCCCCGAGTGCAGAGCACCCTGCACCGTGCTCGTGTCCCGGTGGTCGCCGCACACGTACAGGCCCGCCAGCAGCCGCACCGGACGGCGCAGGTCGTGCGGCGCCGGCATCGCCGGCACGGCGTCGGGCGTGTGGCGGACCGCCAGCAGCTCCCAGCGGTGCGTGGCGGTGCCGTAGAGGGCCGCCAGATGCGCGCGTACGACCCGGTCCGTGTCCGCGGGCGGTGCGCCCAGCACCGTCGACGAGATCAGGGCACGGCCCACGGGCGCCCGCGACGGGTCGACCTGGCTGATGACCGCCGTGTGGGCCACGGGCCCCCGCCGGTCCGCGTCCAGGAGCAGCGCCGCGTCCGTCAGGGGCGGCTCGTCCACCGTGTGGTGCACCACCGTCACGGGGTGGCACGGCGGCACCCGCAGACCGGGCAGCAGCTCCGCCGCGGCACGGGCGCCGGTCGCCACCAGGACGGCCCGGCAACGGAGTTCACCGTGCTCGGCCGTCGTCACGGACGTCGTCGAGACGGAGGTGGCCCGCACCCCGGTACGGACCGTCCCCGGCGGCAGGGTCCCGGCGAGCAGCTCCGGCAGGGTGTCGGCCCCGCCCTCCGGCAGGCACAGCCGCCCGGAGGCGAAGGCCCGGAGCGCGAGGTCGGCGCACCGGCTGGACGTCGTCAGGTCCGGGTCGCAGAGCAGCGCCGCCAGGAGGGGGCGCAGAAAACCCTCGACCGTACGCGCGGGCATGCCGCGGGCCGCGAGTGCCTGCCCGGCGGGCCGCTCGGGCCGGGCCAGCAGCCGTTCGACGGGGACCGTCGCGATCCGGCCGAGGGCCGCGGCCAGCCGGGCCTGGTCGAGTGCGCCGCCGAGCGGGGGGTACGCCCGGGACATGGGCGGCGCGGCGGCCGGGGCCAGCTGCCGGAGCCTGCGAGGGGGGCTCACAAAGGCGCGCGCCGCGTCGAGTGCGCCCCTTGCGCCCCCGGCGCTCGCGGGCTCACCCGCCCGGTGCACACGCCCCTCGGCGTGGACGAGGACGCCGGCGGCGAACGGGCGCAGGACGAGGGCGTCCAGGCCCGGCGTCAGGCGCAGTTCGGGGTACGACGTGGAGAGGAGCCGTCCGACGTGGTCCAGACGGAAACCGTCGATCTTCTCGGTCGCCATCCGGCCGCCCACATGGGGGGCGGCCTCCAGGACGACGGTCGACACACCTGCGCTGTTCAGCCGTTGGGCGGCCGAGAGTCCCGCGACCCCGGCCCCCACGATGACGACGTCCGCCTGGCAAGCGGGCTCAAGCACGTGCCCCTCCTAGAGGTCGCGCGGCTGCTTGGAGGCGTCCCGCCCCCAACGGGTATCCGGAATACCCGACTTCGGGACGAGCGTAGGGCCGCGACCGGCCGGAGGAACTCGCGCATGAACAGGGCACGGTCGCACGCCGGTCGCATGGGGTCGGCGTACGACCGGCGTGCGCGCCAGGGGAGCGGGCCCCTGCGCTGGGGGCGTACCTAGCTCTGAGCCGCCCTGATGGTCTCCTCGATGCCCGGGAACGCGAAGGTGAAGCCCGACTCCAGCAGCCGGGTGGGAAGGACGCGTTGGCTGCCCAGCACCTCCTGGGCCATCTCGCCGAGCGCTGCCTTCAGGACGGGCGCGGGCACCGAGAACAGCGTGGGCCGGTGCAGGACGCGCCCCATGGCGGCCGTGATCTCGCCGTTGGTGAGCGGCTCCGGAGCCGTCAGGTTGAAGGGTCCTGACAGTGAATCGGAATCGATCAGGAACCGCAGCGCGGCCACGTGGTCGTGCAGCGCGATATAGCTCCAGTACTGCCGCCCGTCGCCCATCTTCCCGCCGAGCCCCGCCTTGAACAGCGGGAACAGCCGCCCCCAGGCGCCGCCCTCGGGCGCCACCACCAGTCCGGTGCGGGCGAAGACGGTCCGTACGCCCGCCTCCTGCGCCGGCGCCGCCGCCTCCTCCCACTCCACGCACAGCGAGGGCAGGAACCCGTCCCCGGGCGGCGCGCTCTCGTCCACGGCCCGCGTGCCGGTGTCCCCGTAGAAGCCCATGGCGCTGCCGTTGAGGAAGACCCTCGGCGGCCGGTCGAGGGAGGCGGTGGCCTCCGCGAGCGTGGCGGTGCCGAGGAGCCGGCTGTCGCGGATCGTCCGCTTGTACGCGTCGGACCAGCGGCGGTCGGCGATCCCTGCGCCCGCGAGGTTCACCACGGCGTCGCAGCCGGAGAGGCCCACGGCGTCCACGTAACTCCGCTCGGGGTCCCACTCGACCTCGTCGTCCGACCGGGGCGTACGGCGTACCAGCCGCACCACCTCGTGCCCGTCGGCGGTCAGTGAGCGCACCAGGGCCGTACCGATGAGGCCGGACGCGCCGGCCACGGCGATTCGCGAAGCTTCCATGCCCCCATCCTGCGCCAGTCTCCCGGGGAGCACCGCGCCGAGGGGCCCGCGGCCGGGGGCGGTGCCCGGCGCGCCCGCTCTACAGTGACGTCCATGCCGGAGCCGTACATACGCACCGCCGTGCCCGAGGACGAAGAGGCGCTGGGCCGTCTCGACCGCGCGGTCTGGTCCTACCAGCACGCGGTCAGACCCCGGGAGCAGCCACCGTACGAGCCGTTCTTCAACGACCGCTTCGGTCCCCGCGACCATCTGGTCGCCGAACTGGGCGGGCTGCTCGTCGGCTACGTACGGCTCGGATTCCCCACCCCGCTCGCGTCCAACGCGCACGTACGGCAGATCCAGGGCCTCGCCGTCGCCGACGCGGTCCGCGGCAACGGAGTGGGCCGCTCGCTGATCCGCGCCGCCGTCGAGGCGGCCCGCCGCCAGGGCGCACGCCGGATCACACTGCGCGTCCTGGGCCACAACATGCCCGCACGCAGGCTGTACGAGTCGGAGGGCTTCGCGGTCGAGGGCATCCAGCCGGAGGAGTTCCGCCTGGCCGGCCAGTACGTGGACGACGTTCTCATGGGCCGCAGGCTCTGACCGGCTGCCGGCGGGGCCGCGCGGCCGGCCCGCGGGACAGCGAACCGACCGGCACGGTCACCCGCTCGTTACGCCGGTCACGACGTCACGAGATCTCCCGTGTCCACCGGCGTCGTCGCCTTCGCCGCCCGCGCCGCGTCGTCCGCGACCTCGTCGGCCGTCAGCACGTAACCCGTCTCGGCGTCGCTCGTGGAGCGGGCGAAGACGACGCCGTAGACCTTGCCGTCGATGGTCAGCAGGGGGCCGCCGGAGTTGCCGGGGCGGACCGTGGAGCGGATCGAGTAGATCTCGCGGGTGACCTGGGCGGAGCCGTAGATGTTCCGGCCCTGGGCGTTGATCTTGTTCGCGACGGTGGCCGCCTGGAGGTCGAGCCCGCCGTCCTGCGGGTAGCCAGCGACCACGGCCGCGTCGTCGCGCTTCGCACTCGTGTCGAAGGACAGCACGGGTGCCTTGAGCCCCGGCACGTCCAGCACGGCCACGTCCTTCTGCGGGTCGAAGAGGACGACCTTCGCCTCGTACGCCCGGCCCGTGCCGCCCACCCGCACGGTCGGGTCGTCGATGCCCGCCACCACGTGCGCGTTGGTCATCACGTGCTCCGGGGCGAACACGAAGCCGCTGCCCTCACGGCCCTGGGTGCCGACGGCGCCCTCGACCTTCACCGTGGAGCGCTGGGAGGCCCGCGTGGCGGCCGCGGTGACGCTGTCCCCGGAGGGCTTGGCCACGGACGCCGTCGGCTCGTTCTCGAAGGGGTTGAAGACCTGCGGGAAACCGGCCTCCGTGAGCGCCGAGGTGGCCCGGGAGAACCAGGCCGGGGTCGTCTCCGGCATGGTGTCCTGCACGGCGCCGAGCAGCGCGGAGTCCCGGATCGAGGACGTGACGACGGGCGAGGCCGACGCGCCGAGGACACTCGCGGCCACCCAGGCCACGAGCAGCACGGAGACCGTGTTCGCCGCGGCGCCGCCCACTCCGTCGACCACGCGCAGGGGTCCCTGGTCCAGCTCGCGGCGCAGCTTCAGCCCCAGCCGCCCCGCCAGCTCGTGGCCCACCGCGGCGGGCAGCAGCACGGTGAGCACCGCCGTGACCGTCGCGGTCGTGGTCCCCGCCTCCACCAGGTCCATCACCCAGGGCAGCACCCATACGCCGATGACGGCACCGCCCACGAAGCCGGCCAGCGAGACACAGCCCGCGACCAGTCCGCGCCGGTAGCCGGACGCCGCGTAGCCGAGAATGACCAGCAACAGCAGGATGTCGAGCAGGTCCACGGAGCTCCCTTTCTCTTGGGCCCCCTAGTACGCGCCGGGAGGGCCCAGTGATCAGGTACGCGCGTGGGGGACCGGCCGGCCGGCACACGTGCGTGGACCTGTAGAAACGTCCCGGACCGGGGCGTTGGTTCCACCGGGTGGCACACCACACATCGCGGACCCTCCCGGCGTCCCGGAGAGTGGGTCGCATGTGCGCCCACCGGAGCCTGCTCACGGCCCGCATACCCCGCCTCCCGCGCCTCGCGCCGGACCGGCTGCCCCGGCCCGCGCGCGCCGTGCTGGCCTGCGTCCCAGGCCTCGCGGCCGTCGCCGCGCTGGTGCTCTGCGCCGTGGGTGTCGACCGGACGCCGGGTGACGGCGAACGGGCCGTCGCGGCCCGCGCCCAGGTCGGGCACCGGGCCCCGAAACCGCCCATCGTGCCGAGGGAACGCTGGCTGGGCGACGCCGCGTCCACCCAGCCGCCGACCCGGTACGCCGACCGGGTGTCGGCCGTCTTCGTGCATCACACCGACTCGCCCAACGGCTACGACTGCGCCGACGCGCCCCGCATCATCCAGTACCTGTACACCGGGCAGGCCGGGGTCCGGCACTGGGACGACATCGGCTACAACTTCCTCGTCGACCGCTGCGGCACCGTGTACGAGGGCCGGGCGGGCGGCGTCGAGCGGGCCGTCGTCGGCGCCCACACCCAGGGCTTCAACGTGGGTACGGCGGGCATCGCCGCGCTGGGTACGTTCACCGCGGGCGTGCCCGTTCCCAAGGCGATGACCGACGCGATCGCGGCCGTGGCCGCGTGGAAGCTGGGGCTCACGGGCACCGATCCGCGCGCGTCCGTGCAGCTTGTGTCGACCAACAGTCTGAGCAAGTACCGGGCGGGTACGCGGGGGACGTTCACGGCGGTGTCCGGGCACACGGACGGGTACTGGACCGCGTGCCCGGGGGCTGCGCTCATGGCCCGGCTGCCGTCGATCCGGCAGGAGGCCGCGCGATTGCAGGGGCGGCGCTGAGCGCTGGGCTGGGCTGTGCTGGGCTCGAAAGGTTGTGCTTCGGCTGCGGCCCGGTGGGGGCTGGTCGCGCAGTTCCCCGCGCCCCTTCAGGGCGCCGGTGTGACGCGTGCCTCTTCAGGGCGCCGGTGTGCCGCGTGCCTCTTCGGGGCGCCGGTGTGCAGCCCTGCCTCACAGGTGGGCCACAGCGGAGGCATGGATCACGCCGAGCTGCGCCTTCTAGCGTCGGGGTACGCACTGACCGGAGGTGGGGATCATGAACAGTCGTACGAGTACGAGTACGAGCGGTCGCGAGCAGCAGCAGCCCGGGCGTACGTCCCTGTGGGGGCGGGTCGCGCGCAGCCCCTGGACCGTCGCCTGCGTGGTGGCCGCGGTCGTGGTGGGCCCCTCCGCCGCCACCGCGTCCGCCCTGGACCGGGCCAACGCGGCGCCCCCGCACAGCGCCCCGCGGGCGTCAGTCCGCGAAGCGGTCCCACAGGCGGGGCAGGCGTTCCTCAAGGAGTGAGTTGTTCTCCAGGTCGAGCGGGGTGCCCAGCGGCTCGGGAGGGGCCGCCGGGATCCCCAGGTCGGGGGCGACCGCGCCGGTGAGCTGCTCGTACGCCTCGTCCGCCGCGTAACCCAGCTCCTCGGCGTCCCCGTCGACCTCGTCGTCGAAGTCCGTGATGAGGTCGGCCAGTTTGTCCGGATCGTGCACGGCACCCTCGTACGTCTCCCGGCCCTGGCCGATCAGCCAGCAGCGGAAGAAGTCGAAGGCGTCGTCGCTGGCCCCGTCGAGCAGGATCCAGGCCGCGCCCCACAGATCCCAGGTGTACGCGCGGTTGTAGCGGGCCTCGAAGTGACGGGCGAAGTCGAGGACCATCTCGGGGTCCAGCCGGAGCAGCCGCTCGACGAGCAGGTCGGCCTGCTCCTCGGGGTCGCCCTCGGCGGCCTCGCGGGTCGCGTCCACCAGCTCCCAGAACTCCGTCTCGTCCATCACGGGACAAGCATCGGGCCTGGACCCGGCCCGCGCACCCGGGGACAGGCGGATCGTTATGCGCGCACATGCCGCCGGAAAATCCGACAGCAGGTGTCGGCATTCGGCGCGATGCTCGGCACATGGAGAGAGCAGAGCAGGCATTACAGCAGAACACGGGACCGCTCGACGGCAGGATCGCGCTGGTCGCGGGTGCCACGCGCGGTGCCGGCCGGGCCATGGCGGTCGAGCTGGGGCGCGCGGGGGCCACGGTGTACGTGACGGGACGCACGACCCGCGATCGGGTCAGCGAGGTCGGCCGGACCACCGAGACGATCGAGGGGACGGCCGAACTGGTCGACGAGGCCGCCCGCGCCGCCGGTACCGCGGGCCGGGGGATCGCCGTACCCACGGACCACCTGGAACCGGAGCAGGTACGCACGCTGGTCGAGCGCATCGACCGGGAGCAGGGCCGCCTCGACATCCTCGTCAACGACATCTGGGGCGGTGACGTCCATCTCGACTTCACGGCCGAGAAGCAGCCCGACATGTGGGACATGGATCTCGGCAAGGGGCTGCGGATCATGCGCCTGGGCATCGAGTCGCACCTCGTGACCAGCCACGTCGCGGCGCCCCTGCTCATCCGCAACCCCGGCGGGCTGCTCGTCGAGGTCACGGACGGCACCGAGGAGTACAACCGCCGCTACCGCAAGCCGTTGTTCTACGACCTCGCCAAGACGGCCCCGATCCGGATGGCGTACGACCTGGGGGAGGAACTGAAGGAGTACGGCTGTACGGCGGTCTGCGTCACCCCGGGCTGGCTGCGCTCCGAGGCGATGCTCGACACCGCGTTCAAGGTCACCGAGGAGAACTGGCGGGACGCCTGCGAGCACGTACCGCACTTCGCGATCTCCGAGTCGCCCACCTATGTCGGGCGGGCCCTGGTCGCCCTGGCCGCCGACCCGGACGTGGCCCGCTGGAACGGGCAGTCGCTGTCCAGCGGCGGCCTGGCCCAGGAGTACGGCTTCACCGACGTCGACGGCTCGGCGCCCGACGCGTGGCGCTATCTGCTGGAGGTGGAGTCGCAGGGCAAACCGGCGGACGTGACGGGCTACCGCTAGTCCTTGTCGGCCCGGGTCGCCGCGTCGACGTAGTACGCGGCGATCCGGGCCGCGGCGTCGGAGAAACGTTTCCTTAGCTCGGCCGGCTCCAGTACCTCCGCCTCCGGACCGAGGGAGAGGAACTGGCTGTACGCGACGTCGTACGACTCGACCGGCAGCGTGAGTGTCACCCGGCCCTCGCCGTCGGGCGGGCCGGCCGCGTCCAGGGCCTCCTGGGCCGAGAGCGGGTCCACGGTGTGTCTGAGCCGCCGCGCACCCGCCTCCGTGAGGCGCACCACGACGGTCGCCCGCAGGAGCGAGCGGGCGAACTGCTCGGCCTGGTCGGCCCAGAAGCCGGGCAGGTCGAAGGACTCGTCACGCTCGAAGCGGTCGCCCGCGGGTTCGGCGGAGGTGAACCGTTCGATGCGGTAGACCCGGAAGGGGCCGGGTCCCTGTTCCGGTGCGTGCTCCGGCCCGACGACCCTGGCGCACACGTACCAGACACCGGCCTTGAGGACGAGGCCGTACGGCTCCAGCTCGCGCTCCAGGTCCGTCTCCTCGCGCCGGTAGCGCGCGGTGATCCGGCGGTCGTCCCAGACGGCCTCCGCGATCGCGGGCAGCAGTTCGGGGGTCCTCGGCTCGGCGAACCACGCGGGGGCGTCCAGATGGAAACGCTGGGCCGCGGTACGGGAGGCGTCCCTGAGGGACGGCAGGAGGGCGGCGGACACCTTCAGGAGGGCGGCGGAGGAGGCGTCCTCCAGGCCCATCTCGCGCAGGGCGCCCGGGACGCCGGACAGGAACAGGGCCTCCGCCTCGCTGCGGGCGAGGCCTGTCAGCCGGGTCCGGTAGCCGCCGACCAGGCGGTATCCGCCGGTGCGGCCGCGGTCGGCGTACACCGGGACGCCCGCCTCCGACAGCGCTTGCGCGTCCCGCGTGATCGTCCGCTCGGACACTTCCAGCTCGCGCGCCAGCTCGGCGGCGGTCATGGAGGGCCGGGACTGCAGGAGCAGCACCATCTTGATGAGCCGGGCAGCGCGCATGCCCCCCATGATGCCGGTGGCTCCGCCGGTGCGGTGACTGGGGTGGGTACGCGTCTGTCTGCGGCGCCGTCGTGGCTGGTCGCGCAGTTCCCCGCGCCCCTAAAGACGAAAGGCAGGGGCGCAGCCCCGCTTTTCAGGGGCGCGGGGAACTGCGCGACCAGCCACACGCGACCCGCACCCGACGACCGGCACCCCCCCCACGCCACCCCACCCTCCCGCAGGCTGTGAAACGGCCGCGGGAGGGTGGGGGAGGAACTACAGGCCGTACCTCGCGCGGGCTTCCTTCACCGCGGACGCGGGGACCTCGCCGCGCCGCGCGAGCTGCGCCAAAGCGGCCACCACGATCGACTGCGCGTCGACGCCGAAGTGGCGACGGGCCGCCGCCCGGGTGTCGGACAACCCGAACCCGTCCGCGCCCAGCGACGAGTAGTCCTGCTCGACCCACTGCGCGATCTGGTCCGGCACCTGCCGCATGTAGTCGGAGACGGCCAGTACCGGCCCCTCCGCCCCCTGCAGCGCCTGCCGAAGGAACGGCACCCGGTCCTCGCCGCGCAGCAGCGCCGCATCGGCCTCCAGCGCGTCGCGCCGCAGCTCGGTCCAGGACGTGGCCGACCAGACGTCCGCGGCCACACCCCACTCCTCGGCGAGCAGCTTCTGCGCCTCCAGGACCCAGTGGATCGCCGTGCCGGAGCCCAGCAGCTGGATGCGCGAGGCGTTGGCGGCGTTCACCTGGACACCCGCCGACTCCGCCGTGTTGAAACGGTAGAGCCCCTTGACGATGCCCTCGTCGATGCCGGTGGCGGCGGGCTTGGCGGGCTGCGGGATCGGCTCGTTGTAGACGGTGAGGTAGTAGAAGACGTTCTGGTCCTCACCGGGGGCGGACTCGCCGTACATCCGGCGCAGCCCGTCCTTGACGATCGTCGCGACCTCGTACGCGAACGCCGGGTCGTACGACAGCGCCGCCGGGTTCGTCGCGGCGATCACCGGCGAGTGCCCGTCCGCGTGCTGCAGGCCCTCGCCCGTCAGCGTCGTACGGCCGGCCGTGGCACCGACCAGGAAGCCGCGGCCCAGCTGGTCGCCGAGCTGCCACATCTGGTCGGCCGTGCGCTGCCAGCCGAACATCGAGTAGAAGATGTAGAACGGGATCATCTGCTCGCCGTGCGTGCTGTACGCGGTCGACGCGGCGATGAAGTCCGCCATGGAACCGGCCTCGGTGATCCCCTCGTTGAGGATCTGGCCGTCCTTGGCCTCCTTGTAGTACATCAGCTGGTCGCGGTCGACCGGCTCGTACGTCTGGCCCTTGGGGGAGTAGATCCCGAGCGACGGGAAGAGGCTCTCCATGCCGAAGGTGCGCGCCTCGTCGGGGACGATCGGCACCCAGCGCTTCCCGGACGTCTTGTCGCGGACGAGGTCCTTGACCAGGCGTACGAAGGCCATGGTCGTCGCGACGTTCTGCGAGCCGGAGCCCTTGTCGAAGGCCGCGAACGCCTTGTCGGCGGGCGCGGGAAGGGGCGTCAGCGGCTGCGTACGACGGGCCGGGGCCGGGCCGCCGAGGGCCGCGCGGCGCTCCTGGAGGTAACGGACCTCGGGGGAGTCGGCGCCCGGGTGGCCGTAGGGGACCACGCCGTCGACGAAGTCGCTGTCCTTGATCGGCAGCTCCAGCAGGTCACGCATCTGCTTGAACTCGTCCGTCGACAGCTTCTTCATCTGGTGGTTGGCGTTCTTCGACGCGAAGCCCGAGCCGAGGGTGTGGCCCTTGACCGTCTGGGCCAGGATGACCGTCGGAGCGCCCTTGTGCTCGACGGCGGCCTTGTACGCCGCGTACACCTTGCGTGCCTCGTGACCACCGCGGGAGAGGTGGAAACACTCCAGGATCTTGTCGTCGCTCAGCAGCTTCGCCAGCTCGACGAGCGCCGGGTCCGAACCGAAGAAGTCCTGGCGGATGTAGGCGGCGTCGCGCGTCTGGTACGTCTGCACCTGCGCGTCCGGGACCTGGCGAAGGCGGCGGACGAGGGCGCCGGTGGTGTCGAGCCGGAACAGCTCGTCCCAGGCGTTGCCCCACAGCGACTTGATGACGTTCCAGCCGGCGCCGCGGAACTGGGCCTCCAGCTCCTGCACGATCTTGAAGTTCGCGCGGACCGGACCGTCGAGGCGCTGCAGGTTGCAGTTGATGACGAAGGTCAGGTTGTCCAGACCCTCGCGGGAAGCCAGTGCGAGTGCCGCCGTCGACTCGGGCTCGTCCATCTCGCCGTCACCGAGGAACGCCCACACGTGGGACGCCGAGACGTCCTTGATGCTGCGGTTGGTGAGATAGCGGTTGAAACGCGCCTGGTAGATCGCGGAGAGCGGGCCGAGGCCCATCGACACCGTCGGGAACTCCCACAGCCAGGGCAGGCGCCGCGGGTGCGGGTACGACGGGAGGCCGTTGCCGCCCGCCTCCTGGCGGAAGTTGTCGAGGTGCGCCTCGGTCAGGCGGCCGTCGAGGAAGGCGCGGGCGTAGATGCCGGGGGAGGCGTGGCCCTGGATGTAGAGCTGGTCGCCGGACCCGTCGGCCTCCTTGCCCTTGAAGAAGTGGTTGAAGCCGGTCTCGTAGAGCCAGGCCGCGGAGGCGAAGGTGGCGATGTGGCCGCCGACGCCGTGTTTCGCGCCGCGGGTCACCATCGCGGCCGCGTTCCAGCGGTTCCACGCGGTGATCCGGCGCTCCATCTCCTCGTCGCCGTCCACGGTGGGCTCGGCGGCGGTCGGGATGGTGTTGACGTAGTCGGTCTCAAGCAGCTTGGGTAGCGCGAGTCCGTTGCCCTCGGCGCGCTCCAGCGTGCGGCGCATCAGATACGCGGCACGGTGCGGCCCGGCCGCCTCGGTGACGGCGTCGAGGGAGGCCTGCCATTCGGCGGTCTCCTCGGGGTCGCGGTCCGGGAGCTGGTCGAGCTCGCTCGGCTGGATAGCGGTGGGGTCGGTCATAGCGCCGCCTTCCGGATGCGGAGGGGGTTCCCTCGTCGGCAAGGGGTGTGTCGGGGGATTGCCCTTGGTCTTTGGCAGGACAGGGCGGCGGGCTCTGGTGGGAGCCCGCCGATGACTGTAACTCGCTGATCGATGATCGATCAAAGGGTTGAAGGGCAAAACCTCTTGATCACGAGAAAGTAGGCACGCGGTGCCTTCGCTGTGGGCACGGGGTGCCTTGTTTTCGCAGGTGAGGCGGGCTGTCGGCACTCTGTGGGGGTACGTATGAGCGGGGCCCCGCTCCGCTGGTCGGCGCGGTCACGGGGCGGCTTCGTCGCCCGTCCTGGGGGCGCAGCCCAGCACATGCGCCTTCACCAGCTCGGCGATCATGGGGTCCCGGCGCCGGAACGCCTCCACCAGGGCCTCGTGCTCCTCCGCGTACGACTGCTGGACCGTGCCCAGCCAGCGGATCGACAGAGCCGTGAAGACCTCGATGCCCAGGCCTTCCCAGGTGTGCAGCAGCACGCTGTTGCCCGCGGCGCGCACCAGCTCGCGGTGGAAGCCCACCGTGTGGCGGACCTGGCCCGTACCGTCCGCCTTGCGGTCGGCCTCGTACAGGGCGGCCACGTGGGGCTCCAGGGTCGAGCAGTCGGCCGCGAGGCGCTCCGCGGCCAGCTCGGCGGCGATGGCCTCCAAGCCGGCCCGGACGGGGTAGCTCTCCTCCAGGTCGGCCGCGGTCAGATTGCGTACGCGTACGCCCTTGTTCGGGGCCGACTCGATCAGCCGCAGGGACTCCAGCTCGCGCAGGGCCTCCCGTACGGGGGTCTGGCTGACCTCCAGCTCCGTGGCGATCCGGCGCTCCACGATCCGCTCGCCCGGCTTCCAGCGGCCGCTGACGATCCCCTCCACGATGTGCTCGCGGATCTGCTCGCGGAGCGAGTGGACGACGGGCGCGGTCATGGGGGCTCCTTCGTTTTGACCTTTAGACAATAAGGCCACGACGCGCCGCGGGCTTTGGCCGGGCGCGTGCGGGGTGGGGCTGCGGGCCTGTTCTTCGGCCGCGGGCCGGTGGGGGCTGGCCGCGCAGTTCCCCGCGCCCCTTCAGGGCGGGGCTGCGCCCCGGCGGGTTGTACGTCGGCCGCGGGCCGGTGGGGGCCGTTCGCGCAGTTCCCCGCGCCCCTGAAAGGCGGGGCTGCGCCCCAGCCCTACACGACCGGCACCCGCAGGCTTTCAGGGACGCGAGGAACTGCGCGACCAGCCACACACGACCTACAGCCGTGGAACCGGCCCGTCTTTAGGGGCGCGGCGAACTGCGCGCTCAGCCCCCACCGGCCTGTAGGCGAAGAACCGGCCCGTTTTTTCAGGGGCGCGGGGAACGGCGCGACCAGCCCCCACCGA
Organism: Streptomyces sp. NPDC102514; assembly: GCF_055584525.1. NCBI lineage: Bacteria > Bacillati > Actinomycetota > Actinomycetes > Kitasatosporales > Streptomycetaceae > Streptomyces > Streptomyces sp. NPDC102514. Next base: position 31,224 of record NZ_JBVJLW010000015.1, on the reverse strand, counting down.
CCCGCAGACGCAAAACCGGCCCGTTTTTTGGGGGCGCGGGGAACTGCGCGAACGGCCCCCACCGGCCCGCAGGCGAAGAACCGGCCCGTTTTTTCAGGGGCGCGGGGAACTGCGCGACCAGCCCCCACCGACCCGCAGACGCAAAACCGGCTCGTTTTTGGGGGCGCGGGGAACTGCGCGAACGGCCCCCACCGGCCCGCAGGTGTAGGACGGGCCTGTCTTCAGGGGGCTCTGCCAGACCGCGGGCAACGCGAAAGGTGCCCCCGTCCGGTAGACCGGACAGGGGCACCTCGTCGTGCGTCGCTGCGGTGGCGGCGGAGCCTACAGGCCGAGCTCGACCTCGAACTCGCCCGCCTCAAGGATCGCCTTGACCGCGGTCAGGTAACGGGCCGCGTCGGCGCCGTCCACCAGCCGGTGGTCGTAGGACAGCGTCAGGTACGTCATGTCACGCACACCGATCACCGTACCCTCGTCCGTCTCGATGACGGCCGGCCGCTTGACCGTCGCACCGATGCCCAGGATCGCGACCTGGTTCGGCGGCACGATGATCGTGTCGAACAGCGCACCACGCGAACCGGTGTTGCTGATCGTGAAGGTCGCACCGGACAGCTCGTCCGGAGTGATCTTGTTCGCCCGGACCTTGCCCGCCAGCTCGGCGGTGGCCTTGGCGATACCGGCGATGTTGAGATCCCCCGCGTGCTTGATGACCGGGGTCATCAGGCCCTTCTCGGAGTCCACCGCGATACCGATGTTCTCGGTGTCGAAGTAGGTGATCGTGCCCTCGTCGACGTTGATCCGGGCGTTGACGGCCGGGTGGGCCTTCAGCGCCTGGGCCGCCGCCTTCACGAAGAACGGCATCGGGGAGAGCTTGACGCCCTCACGCGCCGCGAAGGAGTCCTTCGCCTGCGCGCGGAGCTTCATCAGCCGGGTGATGTCGACCTCGACGACCGAGGACAGCTGGGCCTGCTCGTGCAGGGCCTTCACCATGTTGTCGCCGATGACCTTGCGGATGCGGGGCATCTTCACGGTCTGGCCGCGCAGCGGAGAGGCCTCCAGCGTCGGCGCCTTCTTGCCGGCGCTCGGCGCGGCCGGGGCGGCGGCCGGAGCCGGAGCGGCGGCAGCGGCCTTCGCGGCCTCGGCGGCGGCGATGACGTCCTGCTTGCGGATCCGCCCGCCGACGCCGGTGCCCTTGACGGTGGACAGGTCGACGCTGTTCTCGGCGGCGAGCTTGCGCACCAGCGGGGTCACGTACGCGCCGTCGTCACCGGAGGTCGCGGCGGGCGCCGCGGCCGGGGTGACGGGGGCGGGAGCCGGTACCGGCGCGGCCGGAGCCGGGTCGGGGGCCGGGGCCGTCTGCTGCTGCGGCGCGGGAGCCGAGGGCGCCTGCGGAGCCGGAGCGGCAGGCGCGGCCGGGGCCGCCGGAGCCGGGGCGGCGGGAGCGGCCGGAGCCGGTGCCGGGGCAGCGGCGGCGGGCGCCGGAGCCGGGGCGGCCGGAGCGGGCGCCGCGGCCGGAGCCGCGCCGGGAGCACCGATGACGGCCAGCTTCGCGCCGACCTCGGCGGTCTCGTCCTCGCCGACCACGATTTCGAGCAGCACACCGGAGGTGGGCGCCGGAATCTCGGTGTCGACCTTGTCCGTGGAGACCTCAAGCAGCGGCTCGTCGGCCTCGACCGACTCCCCGACCTCCTTGAGCCAGCGGGTGACGGTGCCCTCGGTGACCGACTCGCCCAGTGCCGGAAGCACCACGTCGGTGCCCTCGGCGCTGCCGCCGCCGGAGGCGGCCTCGGCGGTCGGGGCCGCCGCCGGAGCGGCGGCCTCGGTGGACGGAGTGGCCTGCGGGGCCGGCTCCGGAGCCGCGGCGGGCTCGGGAGCGGGGGCAGCCTCGGGCTCGGCGGCCGGGGCGGACTCGGCGGCGGGGGCGCCCGAGCCGTCGTCGATGACGGCCAGCTCGGCGCCGACCTCGACGGTCTCGTCCTCGGCGACCTTGATGGAGGCGAGCACACCGGCGGCAGGGGAGGGGATCTCGGTGTCGACCTTGTCGGTCGACACTTCGAGCAGCGGCTCGTCGGCCTCGACGCGCTCGCCCTCGGCCTTCAGCCAGCGGGTGACAGTGCCCTCGGTGACGCTCTCGCCGAGCGCCGGAAGGGTTACGGAAACCGCCATGGTTTCGGTTGCTCCTTACGAATTGCGGAAGTCTGTGTCGTCGCGTCGTGAGTTGACCGAGGGTCGGTCAGTCGTGCGAGTGCAGCGGCTTGCCCGCCAGGGCGAGGTGAGCCTCGCCCATGGCTTCGTTCTGCGTCGGGTGCGCGTGGATGAGCTGCGCCACCTCGGCGGGCAGCGCCTCCCAGTTGTAGATCAGCTGGGCTTCGCCCACCTGCTCGCCCATGCGGTCGCCGACCATGTGGACGCCGACCACGGCACCGTCCTTGACCTGGACGAGCTTGATCTCGCCCGCGGTCTTGAGGATCTTGCTCTTGCCGTTGCCCGCGAGGTTGTACTTCAGAGCGACGACCTTGTCCGCACCGTAGATCTCCTTGGCCTTGGCCTCGGTGATGCCCACGGAGGCGACCTCCGGGTGGCAGTACGTCACCCGGGGCACGCCGTCGTAGTCGATCGGGACGGTCTTGAGACCGGCCAGACGCTCCGCCACCAGGATGCCCTCGGCGAAGCCGACGTGCGCGAGCTGGAGCGTCGGGACGAGGTCACCCACGGCCGAGATGGTCGGCACGTTGGTGCGCATGTACTCGTCGACCAGGACGTAACCGCGGTCCGTCGCGACGCCCTGCTCCTCGTAACCGAGACCGGCGGAGACCGGGCCGCGGCCGATGGCGACCAGGAGGATCTCCGCCTCGAAGGTCTTGCCGTCGGCGAGGGTCACGCGGACGCCGTCCTGCGTGTACTCGGCCTTGTCGAAGAACGTGCCGAGGTTGAACTTGATGCCGCGCTTGCGGAACGCGCGCTCAAGAAGCTTGGAGCTGTTCTCGTCCTCGACCGGGACGAGGTGCTTGAGGCCCTCGATCACGGTGACGTCGGTGCCGAAGGACTTCCACGCCGAGGCGAACTCGACGCCGATGACACCGCCGCCCAGCACGATCGCGGACTGCGGTACGCGGTCCAGCGTCAGCGCGTGGTCGGAGGAGATGATGCGGTTGCCGTCGATGTCCAGGCCCGGCAGCGACTTCGGCACGGAGCCGGTCGCCAGGAGCACGTGACGGCCCTCCACGCGGCGCCCGCCGACGTCCACGGAGGTGGCGGACGACAGACGTCCCTCACCCTCGATGTACGTCACCTTGCGGGAGGCCACGAGGCCCTGCAGGCCCTTGTACAGGCCGCTGATCACGTCGTCCTTGTACTTGTGGACGGCGGCGATGTCGATGCCCTCGAAGGTGGCCTTGACACCGAACTGCTCGCTCTCGCGTGCCTGGTCGGCGATCTCGCCGGCATGCAGCAGGGCCTTGGTGGGAATGCAGCCGTTGTGCAGGCAGGTGCCGCCGAGCTTGTTCTTCTCGATCAGGGCGACGTCCAGGCCCAACTGCGCTCCGCGCAGGGCCGCGGCGTAGCCGCCGCTACCACCGCCGAGGATCACTAGGTCGAAAACGGTGCTGGCGTCGTTCGCCACGTCACGTCCTCCATGCATGTGCGCCGGCGCCGGTCTTCAGTGACCGGGCGGCGGCTGGTGTGGCCGCTCTTTCTTCGGCCCTGAGGTGGGCCCTGTCCTGCCGAGAACCCATCTTCGCACTTGTCGCCGCCGCCCGGGACGCCGGGCCGGGCTGTAGGACGTCTGATCGATCACACGGGAGGCCCCGCACCCGGTCGGGGCACGGGGAACTGCGCGACCGGCCCGCACTCGCCGCGGAAGGGGTGCGGGCCCGATCGACGGGCGGGCGTCAGCCCAGATCGCCGGCGGCGGTCAGCTCGGCCAGCCGCACCAACGTACGCACGGAGGACCCCGTACCACCCTTGGGCGTGTAGCCGAACGGCCCCTGCTCATTGAACGCGGGCCCGGCGATGTCGAGGTGCGCCCACGTGATGCCCTCGCCCACGAACTCCTTCAGGAAGAGCCCGGCCACCAGGCCGCCGCCGTAGCGCTCGCCCATGTTGGCGATGTCGGCGGTCGGGGAGTCCATCCCCTTCTTCAGGTGGTCCGGCAGCGGCATCGGCCACGCGGGCTCGCCGACCTCCTCGGCGGCCTCGTGCACCGCGGAGCGGAACGCGTCGTCGTTCGCCATGATCCCGAACGTACGGTTGCCGAGCGCCAGCATCATCGCGCCGGTCAGCGTCGCCACGTCGACGATCGCGTCGGGCTTCTCCTCGGACGCCTTGGCGAGCGCGTCGGCGAGCACGAGCCGGCCCTCGGCGTCGGTGTTGAGCACCTCGACGGTCTTGCCGCTGTACATGCGCAGCACGTCGCCCGGACGGGTGGCGGAACCGGAGGGCATGTTCTCGGCCAGCGCGAGCCAGCCGGTCACGTTGACCTCGAGGTTCAGCCGCGCGGCGGCGACCACGGCCGCGAAGACCGCCGCCGCACCGCTCATGTCGCACTTCATCGTCTCGTTGTGCCCGGCGGGCTTGAGTGAGATGCCGCCCGAGTCGTACGTGATGCCCTTGCCGATGAAGGCGAGGTGCTTCTTCGCCTTGGACGAGGTGTACGAGAGCTTCACCAGCCGGGGCGCGGACGCGGAACCGGCGCCGACGCCGAGGATGCCGCCGTACCCGCCCTTGGCGAGCGCCTTCTCGTCGAGCACCTGCACCTTGATGCCGTGCTCCTTGGCCGCGGCCTGCGCGACAGCGGCGAAGGCCTCCGGGTTCAGGTCGTTCGGCGGGGTGTTGATGAGGTCGCGGGCGCGGTTCAGCTCCTCGGACACGGCCGTGGCGCGCTCGACGGCCGCCTTGAACGCCTTGTCGCGGGCCTTGCCGCCCAGCAGCGTGGCCTCGGCGAGCGGGGCCTTGCCGTTCTTGGAGCCGTTCCCGTCCTTGGCGGTCTCCTTGTACGTGTCGAAGGAGTACGAGCCCAGCAGCACGCCCTCGCCGATGGCGCCCGCGTCGGCGGCGTCCGAGACCGGCAGGGCGAACGCGGCCTTCTTCGTGCCGGCCAGTGCACGGGCGGCGACACCGGCGGCGCGGCGCAGCGTCTCCGCGGAGAAGGAGCCGTCCTTCTCCGGGAGGGCACCGAGGCCGACCGCCACGACGAGCGGTGCCTTGAAGCCGGAAGGGGCCGGCAGCTTCGTCACCTCGCCCTCGCCGCCCGAGGCGCCGAGGGTCTCCAGAACGCCGGCGAGCCTGCCGTCGTACGCCTTGTCCACGGCTTCGGCGCCCGGTGCGACCACCAAGTCCCCGGACTTGGACCCGGTGACCTTGGCGACACCGACGACGATCGCGTCGGTGCGCAGACCGGGCGCCGCGGCGGTGCTGAGAGTGAGAGCAGTCACGGTGGTGAAATCTCGCTTCCGTTGAGTTGCTGTGGCCGGCGGGGGTGTGGTCGGCCAGGGGGTTGGAGTCCCGCCCCCGAGCCTACGCGCGGTCCCGACGTTCGCTCCTACCAGAGTCCGTCCCTGGGGGCTGCCGCCCCCGGACCCCGGCAATCGCGCTGCCGCGCTCGTCCTCAAACGCCGGACGGGCTGAAGGGTTCACGGGCGGGCTGAAGATCTCCGGCTGTCCGGGGACATCTCAGCCCGTCCGGCGTTTGAGGACAAAGGGGGGCGAGGGGGCGCAGCCCCCATGCGTGGACGGGAACGGGTAGGGGCGGCGGGGGCGAGGAATCCGCCGCCACGGCCTGTCCTAGGCGAAGAGACAGAAGCCGACCAGCGCGACGGTCACGGCGGTCTCTTCGAGCGCACCGAACACGTCCCCCGTCACACCCCCGAACCGCCGCACGCAGTGCCGCAGCAGGAACTCGGCGGCGACACAGCCGAGCACGACGGCCAGGACGCACCCGAGCACCCCGTACGTGCCGAGCAGCACCCCCGCCCCGGCCGCCAGAACCGTCACAGCGACGGCGGCGACGACAGCGCCCCGTACGGAAACCACGCCCGCGACCGCCGCCCCCAACCCCTCGGGCCGGGCAGCAGGCACCCCCACCCGCGCGGCCAGCGTCAGAGCCAGACGTCCGACGGCCGCAGACACGACGGCCGCGAGAGCACCCCGCCCCCAAGACCCCCCGTACGCCTGAGCCAGCGCGGCGACCTGCGCGAGCAGCACGAACAGCAGGGTGATGACCCCGAACGGCCCGATGTCCGACTGCTTCATGATGCGCAGCGCATCCTCGGCGGGCTTGCCGCTGCCGAGGCCGTCTGCGGTGTCGGCGAGGCCGTCGAGGTGGAGGCCGCGGGTCAGGACGGCGGGCACGGCGGCGCTCGCCACGGCCGCGAGGAGCGGGCCCGCGCCGAGCACCAGCAGGAGCAGCCCGGTCGCGGCGGCGAGAACGCCCACGGCGAGGCCGGCGACGGGCGCGCTCAGCATGCCGGTGCGTGCGGCCCCGCGGTCCCAGCGCCGCACGGTCACGGGGAACACGGTCAGCGTGCCGAAGGTGAAGCGGAGTCCGTCGCTCCAGGACGCCGGGGGCGTCTTCGGCGTCTTCGGCGTCTCGGGCGGAGGACCGGGCGACGGGTTCGGCGGGGGCGTGGACACCGGCGCAGAGTACCGGTCGCCGCCCACGGAACGACCGCCTGACGACCGCCTGACGATCGCCGGACGGCCGTCGGACGGCCGTCGGACGACCAGGAGACGTCCACGGCAGCCGCGGATAAAGTGCGCACATGGGGCATTGGTGGACACGGAACATCATCGAGCCGGGAAAGCTCCCGCTGCTGCTGGCGCTGGCCTCCTTCGTCCTCACCTTCGTGATCACCCGGATCGTGGTCCGGCTCATCCGGGCGGGCAAGGGCCCGTTCGGCAACGTGAAGGCGGGCGGTCTGCACATCCACCACGTCGTCCCCGGGGTCGTCCTGACCGTGATCGGCGGCTTCGGCGCGGTGGGCAGCGACCGGCACGGTTTCGGCTCGGCCGTGTCCGCCGTGGTGTTCGGCATGGGCGCGGGTCTGGTGCTCGACGAGTTCGCGCTGATCCTGCACCTCGACGACGTCTACTGGAGCGAGGAGGGCCGCAAGAGCGTCGAGGTCGTGGTGGTCACGGCGGCGCTGGTCGGCCTGATGCTCAGCGGCTTCCTGCCGTTCGGCGTCAACGACCTCACCGAGGACGAACTGCAGGACCGCGCCGGTGTCGTCCTGAGCATCGCGCTCAACTTCGGCGTCGCGCTGCTGGCGCTGAGCAAGGGCAAGGCCCGTATGGCGATCTTCGGGGTGATCGTCCCGCTCGTCGCCCTGGTCGGCGCGGTCCGACTGGCCCGCCCCACGTCTCCCTGGGCCAGACGCTTCTACCGGCGACGGCCGCGCGCCCGGGCCAGAGCGCGCCTGCGGGCCTACCACCACGACCGCCGCTGGGTGGGACCGCGCCGCAGATTCCAGGACCTGATCGGCGGCAAACCCGACCCGGAACCCGTACGTTCCCTGCCCGGACGCCCCTGACAGGGCCACCTATCCGCGCGCGTCCAGGCGCTTGCGGTGCAGCCACTTCGGCAGGCCCGGGGCCTCCAGGAAACCCTCCGCGCGGGCGGCGGCGAGACCGATGCGCGGCAGGTCGGCGCTCTTCTCGAACAGCAGGAACCGCGGTTCCCAGATGGGCCGGTACTTGGCGTTGGCGCGGTACAGCGACTCGATCTGCCACCAGCGGGAGAAGAAGCTGAGCAGTGAGCGCCACAGCCGCAGCACCGGTCCCGCGCCGAGCCGCGCGCCGCGTTCGAAGACGGAGCGGAACATGGCGAAGTTGAGCGAGACCTGCGTGATCCCGAGTTCGGAGGCCCGCTGGAGGAGCTGGATCACCATGAACTCCATGAGGCCGTTCTCGGAGTCCCGGTCCCGTCGCATCAGATCGAGGGAGAGCCCGTTGGGCCCCCAGGGCACGAAGGACAGCACGGCCCGCAGCTCGCCCTCCCCGTTCCCCTCCTCGCCGCCGCCGTCCCGGCATTCGAGCATCACGCACCGGCCGTCGCCCGGGTCCCCGAGCCGCCCCAGCGCCATGCTGAAACCGCGCTCGGTCGCCCCGTCCCGCCAGTCGTCCGCGCGGGCGAGGAGGTACGCCATCTCGTCGGCCGGGATGTCCTCGTGCCGCCGGATGCGTACCCGGTAGCCCGCGCGCTGCACGCGGTTGTAGGCCTGGCGGACGGTCCGCATGGCCCGCCCGTCGAGGGTGAACTCGGCGGTCTCGACGATGGCCTCGTCCCCGAGCTCCAGCGCGTCGAGACCGTGCCGGGCGTAGACGGTCCCGGCCTCCTCGCCCGCTCCCATCACGGCCGGGATCCAGCCGTGGGCGCGGGCCTCGGAGAGCCAGGGTTCGATGGCGCCGGGCCACGCCTCGGAGTCGCCGATGGGGTCGCCGGAGGCCAGTGAGACACCGCCGACGACGCGGTAGGCGACGGCGGCCTTGCCGGTCGGCGACCACACCACGCTCTTCTCGCGGCGCAGCGCGAAGTAGCCGAGGGAGTCCCGGTCGCCGTGCCGGTCCAGCAGGGTCCGCAGCCGTTCCTCGTCGTCGGCGGTGAGCGGGTCGACGACGCGGCGGGAGCGGAAGGCCGCGTACAGGACGGCGAGGACGAGCAGGGTGCTCAGTACGTTGATGGCGACGTTCACCCAGTTGGGAGTGGTGATCCCGGGGAAGCGGGAGTCGTCGGCGGCGACCGAGACGAGCCGCAGGGTGCCGTAGCGCCAGCGGTCGGTGAAGGTCGACAGGTGCGCGTCGTGGGCGTGGTTCGTGACGGTCACCAGGAGTGCGGCCAGCAGGGAGCAGGCGAGGAGGCCGCCGACGGCGACGGCTGCCGCGAGCCGGGGGTTGGAGCGGTCGCCCTTCGCGTAGAACGCGGGTCGGCCCACGATCAGGGAGGCCACGAAGGCCGCCGTCAGGGCGAGGGAGATCCAGTTCTGCGGGTAGCGGCGGACCTCCGGGAAGACCATGGCGAAGGCGAACAGCAGCAGGAACGCTCCGCTCAGGGCCAGGTTGAGGATCCAGGCGGCTCGCTTGCGCCGTCGCATCGTGATCGCCAGGAACATGGTGAACACGCCTGACGCGAAGCCGGCGGTCAGGAGGTACGGGGTGAAGTAGTCCTCCGTGTTGTGGCGCCGCACGTCCTGGCCGAGGGAGACCCATACGGCGCTCAGGAAGTTGAGGAACGCGACGGTGCGGAGGTACCACACGGCGGTTGCCGCGGCGATGGATCGGGCGCTTCCCATGAAACTGGATCATATGGGGCGCCCTGGCCGTTGGGCTGCCGCCCGGGCGGGGTGACCCACGCATGAACTCCACCTGAGGCCCGGTGGGGCCTGGCCGCGCAGTTCCCCGCGCCCCTGAAAGAACGGGGCTGCGCCCCCGCCCTTTTGTCGGCAGGGGCGCAGCCCCGCCGACAAGGGGCGCGGGGAACTGCGCGGGCAACCCCCACCGGACCCGCACCCGACGACCCCCGGGCCGGAGCCCACCCCTACTCGGACTCGGACTCGGCCTCCAAGGCCTCCGTAGGAGCCGTAGGAGCCAAAGGCAACTCCGCCGCAAGCGCCGCAGCAGCCTGCACCAAAGGCAGCGCGAGCAACGCCCCCGCCCCTTCCCCCACGGTCACCCCATGCGAAAGCAGCGGTTCGAGCGCCATCCGGTCGAACGCCTTCGCCTGCGCCGGCTCCCCGCTGCTCTGCCCCGCGAGCCACCAGTCCGGCGCCCGGAAGGCGACCCGCTGCCCGACCAGGGCGCAGGCCGCGGACACGACCCCGTCGAGCACGACGGGCGTCTTCCGTACGGCGCTCTGCAGCAGGAACCCGGTGATCGCCGCGAGATCGGCCCCACCCACCGTCGCGAGCAACTGCAACTGGTCCCCGAGAACGGGCCGGGCCCGCCGCAGCGCGTCACGCACCGCCGCGCACTTGCGCATCCACGCGAGGTCGTCGATCGCCCGCCCCCCACGCCCGGTCACCACGGACGCGTCGGTCCCGCACAGCGCCGCCACGAGCACGGCCGCCGCGGTCGTCCCGCCGACACTCACATCCCCGAGCACGACGAGATCGGTCCCGGAGTCGGCCTCCTCGTCCGCGACGGCGACGCCCGCCCGGAACGCGGCCTCCGCCTCCTCCAGGGTCAGCGCGTCCTCGATGTCGATCCGCCCGGACCCGCGCCGCACCCGGTGCCGTACGACCTCGTCGGGCAGGCTCTCCGGCTCGCAGTCGAGTGCCATGTCCACCACCCGCACGGGCACTCCGAGGCGCCGGGCCAGTACCGACACGGGACTCGCGCCGTCCAGCACGGAGCGCACCAGGTCGTCCGCGCTCCCGGCGGGCCGCGCCGAGACCCCCAGCCCGGCGACCCCGTGGTCGCCCGCGAACAGCACCACACGCGGACGCTCGATCGCCCGCACCGGCACGGCCGCCTGCGCGGCGGCCAGCCACTCACCGAGTTCGTCCAGGCGTCCCAGTGACCCGGGTGGCACGACCTGGCGCTCGCGGCGCGCCTCGGCGTCACGGCGTACGCCACCGTCGGGGCGCTCGATCAGGTCGGTGAAGTCGTCGAGATTAAGCGAGCTCATTCGCCGAACAGTACCGGCAGTGATCCGGCCGGGATCCTGACGGGCGGTCAGTGGCCCGCGCGGGGAGGACGCGTCAAGGGCGGTGATCCCATGTGTGCCGTTTTGCAGTGGATTGTCATACCGGTTTGTATTAGCTGGTAGCGGCTCATATCAGCCTCTAAAGGGTCTTACCCCGTCGGACCGGCAGGAGCAGACAGACCATGCCCCCCACACCCGTCACACCCCCGACCCCGGCCACACCCCCCACGCCGCCTCCCGCAGCCGTCACGTCCGCCGCCCAGCAGTCCGCCGCCCAGCGCCGCGCCGTCTACCTGGGGGAGCTGGCCCAGGGCACCGACCGCTTCCACGAACCGCGCAGACCCGACTGCCCCTGGTGCGGCTCGGAGCGGCTGCGCACCCGGCTGCGCACCCCCGACCTGCTCCAGCACAAGCCCGGCACCTTCGTCGTCGACGAGTGCGAGGACTGCGCCCACGCCTTCCAGAACCCCCGCCTGACCACCGAGGGCCTCGCCTTCTACTACCGCGACTTCTACGAGAACCAGGACGGCGGCGAAGAACGCCAGGAGCACGACGGCGAACGCCACGAACACGAGAGCTTCGCCGAACGGACCCTGCGCTCCCGGGCCGGCCGCCGCCGCCACGAGGCCGCGGCCCGCGCGATGCTCCCGTTCCCGGAACCCGAGAGCTGGCTGGACGTCGGCACCGGACACGGCCACTTCCCGGCGGCGGCCAAGGAGTTGTTCACGTACACGTCCTTCGACGGGCTCGACCCCACCTCGCGCGTCGACAAGGCCCTGGCGGCGGGCCGGGTCGAGGAGGCGCACCGCGGCCGGCTGCCCGACCTGGTCGGCCGGCTGCGCGCCCGCTACGACGTGGTCAGCATGTTCCACCACCTGGAGCACAGCCCCGACCCGCGCGAGGAACTGCGCGCCGCGCTCGCCGTACTGCGCCCCGGCGGGCATCTGCTCGTCGAAGTCCCGGACCCGGACTGCGCGTTCGGCGCGCTGCTCGGCAAGTGGTGGGTGTCGTACTGCCAGCCGCAGCACCTCCACCTCATGCCACTGCGCAACCTGCTCGACGAGCTGGACGCGCTGGGCTGCTCGGTCGTCTCCACCGACCGCCGCGAACCGCACGTCCCGTACGACCTGACCGGCGCCCTGGCCCTGGCGATCGGCAACCGGCTGCCCGGCGGCGACGAGCCCTGGCGCCCCGCCCCGCCGACCGACCTCCAGCGCACCCTGCGCACGGCCCTCACCCGGGCCACCGCCCCGCTGCTCGCCTCCGCGTTCGTCCTGGACCACGCCCTGGCCCCGCTCCTGCGCCGCACCCGCTTCTCGAACGCGTACCGGATCATCGCCCGCAAGAACCCGCGCGCGACCCCCCTCTGACCGGGCCTCAGCCCTTCAGGGTCACCGCCTGGCCCGCCACCACCAGCAGCACGTGCTCGCACTCGGTCGCGAACGCCGCGTTGAGGCGGCCCAGTTCGTCGCGGTAGCGGCGGCCCGAGGGGGTGGCGGGGACGATCCCGGAGCCGACCTCGTTGGAGACGGCGACCACTGTGCGGCGCGACTCGCGGACGGCGGCCGTCAGCTCCTCGACGCGCGCCCGCAGCACGCGTTCGCCGCCACCGGCCCACTCGGCGTCGTCCCACGCGTTCGCGGAGTCCATCGCGTCCGTCAGCCACAGCGACAGACAGTCGATGAGCAGCGCGGACCCGTCCTCCTTCAGCAGGGGTACGAGGTCGCAGGTCTCGGCGGTACGCCAGGAGCCGGGGCGCCGCTCGCGATGCGCGTGCACCCGGGCCGCCCACTCCCCGTCCCCGTTGCGCGCGCCGCCCGTCGCCACGTACAGCACGTCCGGGAAGGCCTCGAGCCGCCGCTCGGCCTCCACCGACTTGCCCGACCTGGCCCCGCCGAGGACCAGCGTCCGGCGCGGTACGTCGGGCACGTCCTCGTACACCCCGACGGTCAGCGTCCTGCCGTCCGGGACCGTCCGTGCCCCCGCCGCGGCGAGGCGCCGCCGCAGCTCGCGGCCCGGCGGCACGTCGTGGTCGAGATGCACCGCGATCACATCGGTGGCGGGCCCCACCGCACCCACCAGCCGCAGCCGGGCCAGCGCGTCCGGCCGCCCGACGACATCGCCGACCACCATGTCGTACGTCTCGGTCGTCTCGTCCAGGCCCGCGGGGGCCGCACCCGGCGGCAGATAGAGCAGCCGCTGACCGTCCGGGCCCGTGACCGCGTACCCGGTGCCCGGCGCGTCCATCGACAGCGCCCGCACCCGATGCCCCGTCAGTAGCGTCAGCTCCCGGCCGTCCGGCACGCGCCCCGGCTGCGGCAGCCCCGCCGGCACCTCCACGGCGGGTCCGTCGTGCGGGTGCGACAGCAGGACCTGGCGCACCCCGCTCAGCGAGTGCCCGGCCCGGGCCGCCGCGAAGGCCGCCCCGGGTGTCAGGTCCAGCAACAGGGTCCCGTCCACCAGGAGGGCGGTGGCCGCGCGGGCGTCCGCACCGAGCGCCACCGCGCAGACGGCGCACGAACAATCGGGCCTGGGCAGCCCCATGGGCCCGCCGGTACCAAGCAGAGTCACTTCCACGGGCCCGATTTTCCCGTGTCGGCGCGGCTCGTGCCCGTCAGGGGGGTGCACAAGGGCGCACCTCGTGCGGGGCGCGGGTGAGCGCGCGAGCGGAGCGCGCACACCGACCACCGGCACCCCATGGTTCTCGACCTGCACTTTTGAACACCGGACCGGCAACGGAGCGCCTAGGCTGACGGCGAGAGCCCGATCTTGCTCGGTACTTTGGGAACTTTTGGGAGGCTGACATGGCGGCATGGACGTGGCGGTTCGAGAAGGCCGATGGGACGGAAGTCCAGCCCGCGGTCCAGCCCGAGGAGTTCACCACCCAGGGCGACGCGGAGTCCTGGCTCGGCGAGAACTGGAAGGAGCTGGCCGAGGGGGGAGCGGACCAGGTCCGGATCTTCGAGGACGCCGCGGAGATCTACGGCCCGATGAGCCTGCACGCCGAGGCGTCCTGACCTCGTAGATCCGCACGAGACCCTGGGGTCCGTACGAGATCCTGTGGTCCGCACGAGGCCCTGTGGTCCGTACGAGTGAGAGGCCGCGACCGTACGAACCGGTCGCGGCCTCTTGCTGTCCCGCCCCCGCATCCGACCTGACCGGCCGGGCGGTGAAAAACAGTGCGGGCCTCAGCCCCGTACGCCGCACAGGTGCAGCAGCGCCGCCACCCGGCGGTAGGGGTCGGTCCGGCCGGCCCGCTCCTCGGCGGCCAGCAGGGCGTCCACGTCGTCCGGCACCGCCGCGTCGTCGGCGGCCGTGTCCGTGAAGACCCGCACCCCGTACCAGGCGTGCAAAGGCGCGCCGATCCCGGCGAGGGTGCCGGTGAGGGTGTCGAGCCCGTCGGCGCGGACGTCGAGCCCGAGCCGGTTCGTGTACGTGCTGGTGTCGAAGGAGGTCAGCGTCGCCGCCCAGTCGCCGGCCAGCCCCGGCCGCATGGCCAGCGCGTCGGCGTTGCGCACCAGCAGGGACAGCAGCCCGCCGGGGGCCAGCATCCGGGCGAGCCCCGCCAGCAGCGCGTCGGGCTCCTCGACGTACATCAGTACGCCGTGGCACAGCACCACGTCGAAGCTGCCGGGCAGGAAGTGCACCCCGGTGTCGCGTCCGTCGCCCTCGATGATCCGGACCCGGCCGCGGATGCCCTCGGGCTCGGCGGCAAGGGCCTCACGAGCCACGGAGATCATCGTGCAGTCCTGCTCGACGCCGGTCACCTGGTGCCCGGCGCGAGCCAGCCGCAGGGCCTGCGTGCCCTGGCCCATGCCCACGTCGAGCACACGCAACCGCTGCCCGACGGGGAACCGCCCGGCTATCTGCTCGTCGAGCTGCCGGGCCACCAGCTCCTGCCGTACGACGTCACGCAGAGCGCCCAGCCTGTTCAGCCAGGCTTTCGCCGCGCCTCCCGAGAAAGGTGCCGCGCTCAGGGCCGCTCTCCGCGCTTGACCTGCGGCTTCGGCAGCCGGAGGCGACGCATCTGGAGGCTGCGCATCAGCGCGTACGCGACAGCGCCGCGCCGGGGCTCGTCCGGGAAGCGGGCGGCCAGCTGCTTCTTCAGGCGGATCGCGATACCGATCGAGTCGAGCACGATCAGCACGATCACGAACAGCCACATCAGCAGCGCGACGTTCTGCAGCTGCGCGATGCGGACCATGCTCAGGACGAGGATGACCACCGCGAGCGGCAGGAAGAACTCGGCGATGCAGAACCGCGAGTCGATGAAGTCACGCGCGAGCTTGCGCACCGGGCCCTTGTCACGGGCGGGCAGATAACGCTCGTCGCCGCTGGCCAGCGCCTGGCGCTGCTTCTCCATGTGGGCGCGGCGCTCGTCGCGCTGCCGCTTGGAGGCCTCCTTGCGCGACGTCGGCGTATTGGCCACGCTGCGGCGCTGGGACTGGGCCTCACTGCGCTTGGGAGTGGGCCTGCCCTTGGGGGCCTGCGGGTGACGGATCTGAGGGGAGTCGGTCACCGACGCCTTGTCGGCGTGGGCCTTCTCGTCTTTGGCGCGGCTACGGAACACAAAACCCAAGGGTAAGGGGTGCGGAGGCATGGACGTCGGCCGAGTGGGGAACGATCCGGCAACACCGGTCGTCTGTAGGGGGACAGGAGGCCTGAAATGGGGTGGTGGCATGCGGTTGCGCGTGTCGGCCCCGGGACGACTCCGGAGCCGATCCGGACCGAACCCGGAGCGACCCCTGGGGGGACACCTACTCCCTACGCCGGAGCAAGATCGTCGTCAGTCGTCCTTGGGGATGAGCGCATCCGTCCCCGAACAGTGCGGTAATGGATGCAGGGCCCGTACTGTGGGTTCTGTTGCAGTCGCTGGAGCCGGAGTCCGTCAGAAGGGGGCGCGCGAAGCCCATGAGCGGTGTCATGAAGCGTATGGGGATGATCTTCCGCGCGAAGGCGAACAAGGCCCTTGACCGGGCCGAGGACCCGCGCGAAACCCTCGACTACTCGTATCAGAAACAGCTGGAGCTGCTGCAGAAGGTGCGCCGCGGCGTCGCCGACGTGGCGACCTCCCGCAAGCGCCTTGAGCTGCAGTTGAACCAGCTCCAGGGCCAGTCCTCCAAGCTGGAGGACCAGGGGCGCAAGGCGCTCGCGCTGGGCCGTGAGGACCTCGCCCGTGAGGCGCTGTCCCGCCGTGCCGCCCTCCAGCAGCAGGTGACCGACCTGGAGACGCAGCACCAGACCCTGCAGGGCGAGGAGGAGAAGCTCACCCTCGCCGCGCAGCGGCTCCAGGCCAAGGTCGACGCCTTCCGCACCAAGAAGGAGACGATCAAGGCCACGTACACGGCCGCCCAGGCGCAGACCCGGATCGGGGAGGCCTTCTCCGGCATCTCCGAGGAGATGGGCGACGTCGGGATGGCCATCCAGCGGGCCGAGGACAAGACCGCGCAGCTCCAGGCGCGGGCCGGGGCCATCGACGAACTGCTCGCCTCCGGCGCCCTCGACGACCACTCGGGGCTCGCCAAGGACGACATCCAGAGCGAGCTGGACCGGCTGTCCGGTGGCACGGACGTGGAGCTCGAACTGCAGCGGATGAAGGCCGAGCTGGCCGGGGGGTCCTCGTCCTCCCAGCAGGCGATCGAGGGCGGTCAGGGGCAGACTCAGTCCCAGCCGCAGTCGAAGTCGGACACGCCGCGCTTCGACAAGCAGTAGTCGCGGGCCGTCCCACGCCGAGGAGGGCGTCATGATCGTACGGATCATGGGGGAGGGACAGGTGAGGCTGGACGACGGCCACCTCGCCGAGCTGAACGAGCTGGACGACGAGCTCCTCGCGGAGACCCGGTCCGGGGACGAGGAGGGCTTCCGGCGGACGCTGGGGGCACTGCTCGACGCGGTGCGTCGTCTGGGAGCCCCGCTCCCGGACGACTCGCTGGAACCCTCGGAGCTGATCCTCCCGTCCCCGGACGCGACGCTGTCGGAGGTCCGAGAACTCCTGACGGACGAGGGCCTGCTCCCCGGCTGACGCTTTCCTCGCCCCCGCCGCCCCTACCCGTCCCGTCACGTACCTGGGGGCTGCGCCCCAGACCCCCCGGTCGCGCTACCGCGCTCGTCCTCAAACGCCGGACGGGCTGAAAATGAAAAGCCAGGGCGCAGCCCCACCCCCCAGGGGCGCGGGGAACTGCGCAACAAGCCCCACCGGCCCGCAGCCGAAGCCGAACCCCCCGCCCCCCCAGCGCCCCGTACCGTAAAGAACCGTGAGCACACTGACGCGCGCAAGGACCTGGCTGAGGTCCCACCCCCTCGTCGCCGACGGCACCCTCGCCGCCGCGGTCCTCGCGTGCATGCTGGCCGGCTCCTTCGCGGAGCCGAACGGCCGGCACGGCGGCACGATGTGGGGCACCCGCGCCCCCGACGCCCTCGGCCTCACCCTCATGCTGCTCGCCGCGACCACCCTGATCCTGCGCCGCAGGTATCCGATGGGGGTCCTCGCCGCGACGGGCGCCCTGTCCGTCGTGGAGTTCGTGACGGGCGACCCCCGCGCCCCCGTCGCGATGTCCGCCGTCGTCGCCCTCTACACCGTCGCCGCGGCGACCGACCGCCCCACCACCTGGCGCGTGGGCCTGCTCACGATGACGGTTCTGACGGCCTTCGCCATGCTCGCGGGCCCCCTGCCCTGGTACGCCCAGGAGAACCTGGGCATCTTCGCCTGGACGGGCATGGCCGCAGCCGCGGGCGACGCGGTCCGCAGCCGCCGCGCCTTCGTGCACGCCATCAGGGAGCGCGCCGAGCGAGCGGAACGCACCCGCGAGGAGGAGGCCCGCCGCCGCGTCGCGGAGGAACGCCTGCGCATCGCCCGCGATCTGCACGACGTCGTCGCCCACCACATCGCCCTGGTCAACGTGCAGGCCGGAGTCGCCGCGCACGTCATGGACAAACGCCCCGACCAGGCGAAGGAGGCCCTCGCCCACGTCCGCGAGGCCAGCCGCTCCGCGCTCAACGAACTCCGTGCCACGGTCGGCCTGCTGAGGCAGTCGGGCGACCCCGAGGCCCCCACCGAACCGGCCCCGGGCCTGCACCGCCTCGAAGAACTGGTCGGCACCTTCCGCAGCGCGGGCCTGCCCGTCGAAGTGGCCCGCACCGACCAGGGCACGGCCCTGCCGGCGGCCGTCGACCTGGCCGCGTACCGCGTCATCCAGGAAGCCCTCACCAATGTGCGCAAGCACGCGGGCCAGGAGGCGAAGGCCGAGGTCAGCGTCGTACGGGTGGGCCCGAACGTGGAGATCACCGTCCTCGACAACGGCCCCGGCGACGACGCCCCGGCCCGCCTGGAGGAGAACGGCGGCCACGGACTGCTCGGCATGCGCGAGCGGGTCACCGCGCTCGGCGGCACCTGCAGCGCGGGACCCCGATACGGAGGCGGCTTCCGGGTGCATGCGATCCTGCCGGTCAAGAGCCGCGCCGGAGCCACCGCGTCCGCGACCGAGGCAGCCAGGGGGAACCCCGTATGACGATCCGTGTCCTGCTCGCCGACGACCAGGCACTGCTGCGCAGCGCCTTTCGCGTCCTGGTCGACTCCGAGCCCGACATGGAGGTCGTCGGTGAGGCCTCGGAGGGCGCGGAGGCGGTCCGCCTCGCCCGTGAGGAACGGGCCGACGTCGTGCTGATGGACATCCGGATGCCCGGTACCGACGGACTGGCCGCGACCCGGCTCATCAGCGCCGACCCCGGCCTCGCCCATGTGCGCGTCGTCATGCTGACGACCTTCGAGGTCGACGAGTACGTGGTGCAGTCGCTGCGCGCCGGCGCCTCCGGCTTCCTCGGCAAGGGCTCCGAGCCGGATGAACTGCTCAACGCCATCCGTGTCGCGGCGGCCGGCGACGCCCTCCTGTCGCCCGCCGCCACCAAGGGACTGATCGCGAAGTTCCTCGCGCAGGGCGGCGACGACGACCGCGACCCCGCGCGTGCCGAACGCCTCGAAGCGCTCACCGTCCGCGAACGCGAAGTCCTCGTCCAGGTCGCGGGCGGGCACTCCAACGACGAGATCGCCGAGCGGCTGGAAGTCAGCCCACTCACCGTGAAGACGCACGTCAACCGGGCCATGGCCAAGCTGGGAGCCCGTGACAGGGCCCAGCTCGTGGTGATCGCCTACGAGTCCGGACTGGTACGCCCAAGGGTGGAGTGAGCTCCACCCGTACGTACTGCGGGCGCGGTATGCGCCGTATAAGGAAACGGGACCTGGGGGCGAGGGGAGTGGCCCCACCGATGGCTCAGAGTGATAGGCGGACGCTCACATGAGCCCATCGCGCCGCTCCCCGCACAGGCAACAGCCTCCAGACACAGAGGCGACAGCCTCAAGCAACAGAAGAGAGACCCGTCACCCATGTCCTGGCTGTCCCGCTTCAGCCTCGCCCAGCGCGCCCTCATCGGGCTGATGTCGATCATCGCGCTCGTCTTCGGGGCGATAGCGATACCGCAACTCAAGCAGCAGCTGCTGCCCACCATCGAACTGCCCATGGTGTCGGTCCTGGCGCCGTACCAGGGCGCGTCCCCCGACGTGGTCGAGAAGCAGGTCGTCGAGCCCATCGAGGACAACCTCGAAGCGGTCGACGGGATCTCCGGCGTCACCTCCACGGCCAGCGAGGGCAACGCCCTGATCATGGCCTCCTTCGACTACGGCAACGACTCCGCCCGGATCGTCGCCGACGTCCAGCAGGCCGTGAACCGCGCCCGCGTCCAGCTCCCCGACGACGTGGACCCGCAGGTGGTCGCCGGTTCGACCGACGACATCCCGACCGTGGTCCTCGCCGTCACCTCCGGCAAGGACCAGCAGGCCCTCTCGGACCAGCTGGACCGTACGGTCGTCCCCGCGCTGAAGGACATCGACGGCGTCGCCCAGGTCACGGTCGACGGCGTACGGGACCTTGAGGTCGCGGTCACGCCCGACGACGCGAAGCTGGCGAAGGCGGGGCTGACCACGGCCGCGCTCGGCCAGGCCCTGCAGGCGGGCGGCGCGACCGTACCGGCCGGCTCCTTCGACGAGGACGGCAACAACCGCACGGTCCAGGTCGGCGGCGGCTTCACCTCGCTCCAGCAGATCGAGGACCTGATGGTCACCGGCGAGGGCGGCAAGAAGCCCGTACGCCTGGCGACCGTCGCGACCGTCGAGGAGAAGCCCGCCAGGACGGAGTCCATCACCCGCACCGACGGCAAGCCCAGCCTCGCCGTCTCCGTCACCATGGACCACGACGGCAGCGCGGTCGCGGTCTCCGACGCGGTCCAGGACAAGCTGCCCGGCCTGCGCAAGGACCTCGGCTCCGGCGCCACCCTGACGGTCGTCAGCGACCAGGGCCCGGCCGTCTCCAAGTCCATCAAGGGCCTGACCACCGAGGGCGCGCTCGGACTGCTCTTCGCGGTCCTGGTCATCCTCGTCTTCCTGGCGTCGGTCCGCTCGACGCTGGTCACCGCGGTCTCCATCCCGATGTCGGTCGTCCTCGCGCTGATCGTGCTCTGGGTCCGCGACGAATCGCTCAACATCCTCACCCTGGGCGCCCTGACCATCGCCATCGGCCGGGTCGTCGACGACTCGATCGTGGTCCTGGAGAACATCAAGCGGCACCTCGGCTACGGCGAGGAGCGCCAGGAGGCGATCCTCAAGGCGGTACGCGAGGTCGCGGGCGCGGTCACGTCCTCGACGCTCACCACGGTCGCGGTCTTCCTGCCCATCGGCCTGACCGGCGGCATGGTCGGCGAGCTCTTCGGCTCGTTCTCCCTGACGGTCACCGCGGCCCTGCTGGCCTCGCTGCTCGTCTCGCTGACGGTCGTCCCCGTCCTCTCGTACTGGTTCCTGCGCGCCCCCAAGGACGTGCGCGGGGCCGACCCGGAGGAGGCCCGCCGCAAGGCCGAGGAGAAGGAGGAGCGCAGCCGCCTCCAGCGCTTCTACGTCCCCGTGCTGCGCTTCGCCACCCGCCGCCGCCTCACCAGTGTGGCCATCGCGGTGGTCGTACTCATCGGCACGTTCGGTATGACGCCCCTGCTGAAGACGAACTTCTTCGACCAGGGCGACCAGGAAGTCCTCACCGTCAAGCAGGAGCTGAAGCCCGGCACCAGCCTGGCCGCGACCGACGCGCAGGCGAAGAAGGTCGAGCAGCTGCTCGCCGACGTCAAGGGCGTCGAGGACTACCAGGTCACGATCGGATCCTCCGGCTTCATGGCCGCGTTCGGCGGGGGCACGGACACCAACCAGGCCTCGTACACCGTCAAGGTCGCCGACTCGGCCTCCTTCGACGACGTCCAGGACAGCATCGAGGAGGGGCTCGGCAAGCTCTCCGGGATCGGTACGACGACGGTCGCCGCCGGTGACGGGTTCGGCAGCCAGGACCTGAGCGTCGTGGTGAAGTCCGCCGACGGCGAGGTGCTGCGCGAGGCGGCGGAGAAGGTCCGCGACGAGGTCGCCGAGCTGGACGACGTCACCGACGTCACCAGCGACCTCGCCCAGTCGGTGCCGCGCATCTCGGTCAAGGCCAACGACAAGGCCGCCGCCGCCGGTTTCAACGACGCCACGCTCGGCGCGGCCGTCGGCCAGGCCGTCCGCGGCACCACCAGCGGCAAGGCGATCCTCGACGACACCGAGCGGGACGTCGTCATCAAGTCGGCGAAGCCCGCCGAGACGCTGTCCGAGCTGAAGAACCTCAAGCTCGGCCCGGTGAAGCTCGGCAACATCGCGACGGTGCAGCTGGTCGACGGCCCGGTCTCGATGACCCGTATCGACGGTCAGCGCGCGGCCACCATCACGGCCAAGCCGACCGGTGACAACACCGGAGCGGTCAGCAACGAGCTGACGACGAAGCTCGACAAGCTGAAGCTGCCGGCCGGGGCCACGGCCTCCATCGGCGGAGTCTCCGAGGACCAGGACGACGCGTTCGCGTCCCTCGGCCTCGCGATGCTCGCGGCGATCGCGATCGTGTTCATGCTGCTGGTCGCGACCTTCCGGTCACTGATCCAGCCGCTGATCCTGCTCGTCTCGATCCCGTTCGCGGCGACGGGCGCGATCGGTCTGCTGGTCGTCACCGGCACCCCGATGGGCGTGCCTTCGATGATCGGCATGCTGATGCTGATCGGCATCGTCGTGACGAACGCGATCGTGCTGATCGACCTGATCAACCAGTACCGCAAGCAGGGGTACGGGGTCGTGGAGGCCGTGATCGAGGGCGGCAGGCACCGCCTCCGCCCGATCCTCATGACCGCCCTGGCGACCATCTTCGCCCTGCTGCCGATGGCCCTGGGCATCACCGGAGAGGGCGGCTTCATCGCCCAGCCGCTCGCGGTGGTCGTGATCGGCGGCCTGATCACGTCGACGCTGCTCACGCTGCTGCTGGTGCCGACGCTGTACGCGATGGTCGAACTCCGCAAGGAGCGCCGCGCGACGAAGAAGTCCGCGAAGCGGACGGCTGCCGACGAGCGGGAGGCCGTGGGGGTGTAGGTCACCGACTGCGCCGTTCCCCGCGCCCCTTTTCAGGGGCGCGGGGAACGGCGCAGTCTTTTGCTTTTCAGGGGCGCGGGGAACTGCGCGATCAGCCCCCACCGGGGCCGCAGACGAACGGCTACGGCAGCGCCAGCATCCGTTCAAGCGCGAGCTTGGCGAACTGCTCCGTTTCCCGGTCCACCTCGATGCGGTTCACCAGGTTGCCCTCGGCGAGGGACTCCAGGGTCCAGACCAGGTGCGGCAGATCGATCCGGTTCATCGTCGAGCAGAAGCAGACCGTCTTGTCGAGGAAGACGACCTCCTTGCCCTCGGGCGCGAACCGGTTCGCCAGGCGGCGGACGAGGTTCAGCTCCGTACCGATGGCCCACTTCGAGCCGGCCGGAGCCGCCTCCAGCGCCTTGATGATGTACTCCGTGGACCCCACGTAGTCCGCGGCGCTCACGACCTCGTGCTTGCACTCGGGGTGCACGAGCACGTTCACGCCGGGTATCCGGGCGCGGACGTCCTCCACCGACTCCACCGAGAAGCGGCCGTGCACCGAGCAGTGGCCGCGCCACAGGATCATCTTCGCGTTCCGCAGCTGCTCGGCGGTCAGACCGCCGTTCGGCTTGTGCGGGTTGTACAGGACGCAGTCGTCGAGCGACATCCCCATGTCCCGCACAGCGGTGTTGCGCCCCAGGTGCTGGTCGGGAAGGAACAGCACCTTCTCGCCCTGCTCGAACGCCCACTCCAGGGCCTTCTTGGCATTGGACGACGTGCAGATCGTGCCGCCGTGCTTGCCCGTGAACGCCTTGATGTCCGCGGAGGAGTTCATGTACGAGACGGGTACGACCTGCTCGGCCACCCCCGCCTCGGTCAGTACGTCCCAGCACTCGGCGACCTGCTCGGCGGTGGCCATGTCGGCCATCGAGCACCCGGCGGCCAGGTCGGGCAGGACGACCTTCTGGTCGTCGGAGGTCAGGATGTCCGCCGACTCGGCCATGAAGTGCACACCGCAGAACACGATGTACTCGGCCTCGGGGCGCGCGGCGGCGTCCCTGGCGAGCTTGAAGGAGTCGCCCGTGACATCCGCGAACTGGATGACCTCGTCGCGCTGGTAGTGGTGACCGAGCACGAACACCTTGCTGCCGAGCTTCTCCTTGGCGGCGCGGGCGCGCTCCACCAGATTCGGGTCGGACGGCGAGGGCAGGTCACCGGGACACTCGACGCCGCGCTCGCTCCGCGGGTCGGCCTCGCGGCCGAGCAGCAGCAGGGCGAGGGGCGTCGGCTGTACGTCGAGTTCCTGGGTCTGGGCGGTGGTCACGACACGCACCCTTTCTGTTCTGCGGCTCGCTTGGACCGTCCGACTGGAGCGATCAAGCAGGACACGTCTTTTCGTCGAAATGACGCTATCTATCATAACCGCTTCACGTCACGTTGACGATGCCCATAGCGTCCATGTGACGTGAATCCCGTGGAGCGCGCCGCGGGACCACCGGCACCTGCCCACCGGGGTTGTCCACAGGTCGTTTTCCGCTTCAGGGCGGGTGTGCGAGCATGAAGAGAGAAGACAAAGACTCGACGCCCGGCCCGGAATGAATCCGCGGCCCCGCCGGTTGAAACCGTCGGCAAGCAGTCTCCGTACAACCCGGGAGAGAAGCAGATGTCCGTATCGGACGAGACCACCACCGTGAGCGACGGCATCCTCCTGTCGGACGCCGCCGCGGCCAAGGTCAAGGGCCTGCTGGAGCAGGAGGGCCGCGACGACCTGGCGCTGCGCGTCGCCGTCCAGCCCGGCGGCTGCTCCGGCCTGCGGTACCAGCTCTTCTTCGACGAGCGCTCCCTCGACGGCGACGTCGTCAAGGACTTCGGCGGTGTGAAGGTCGTCACCGACCGCATGAGCGCTCCGTACCTGGGCGGTGCCTCCATCGACTTCGTGGACACCATCGAGAAGCAGGGCTTCACGATCGACAACCCGAACGCGACGGGCTCCTGCGCCTGCGGCGACTCGTTCAGCTAGTTGGTCGGCCATGGCCCCGTAAGCCATGGCGACAGCGAAAGGCGGCGCCCCCTCCAACGGGGCGCCGCCTTTCGCGTTCCCGGACCGACGGACCGACGGACCGACGGACCGACGGGCCGCGGTGCTGCCCGGCCCTCCGGCCCTCCGGCCGTCAACCGGTCCGGTCGGGCAGGTCCTTCTCCTGGGGCACGGCCTTGCCGTCCGAGCCGACCACCTTGCGGTCCCCGAGCGGCTTGTCGAGGTCGATCTTCTCGTGGAAGACCTTGGCGATCAGGATGCAGACCTTGTCCTTGTCCGGCTTGTCGGTGACCTCGACCATCACCTCGCCGCCGCTCTCGTCCGCCGAGGCCGCATAGTCGCTGCACACACCGCCGGTGAAGCGCACGGTCAGCTCCTTGCCGTCCGCGCTGTAGCCCTCGACCCGTACGTCCCGGGTCTCGGGCGCCGTGCTCGTCCCGCCGCCGGGCTCGCTCGTGCGCGGGCTCGGCCGCCCGGTCGCGCTGCCACTCGGCTCGACCTCCGGCGGCTTCGGAGCCGTCAGGTACTTCGGGTCGACCGCGGGGTGGGTGACCGTGAAGCTGTCGTCGGTCCCCGGGGGCCGTACCTCGAAGAGCCAGGACGGCACCAGCGCCTGCCGGCCGTCCACGAAGTGCGCGGCGAGACCGAACACCGCGTCCTCCACGACGACCGGATCGGACTTCGGCGCCGTGCTAGACGCCTCGCAGGGCGTCTCGTCCCGGTCCTTCAGCGGTACGGGGCTGGCGCAGCCGCCGATCCCCACGCGCCCGTCACCGGTCCCGGACCCGTTCAGCAGGCCGAGCGTCTTCTCCGCACTGATGACGGGGTACGTGTCCGTCTTGGCCGGGGCCTTCAACTGGCCGCTGCCGCCCACCACCTGGCCGTCCGGGCCGATCTGCACACCGGTCGTCCAGCCGTAGGTCGGCAGGCCGCCCACCTTCGGCTCCGCGTTCACCACGCGCACGGCGTCCATCAGCTGGCCGGCGTGGAGCTTCGCGTCGTCCTGGCCGACCGCCTTCAGGACCGGAGCCGCGGCCTTCTTCGCGGCGGCGGCGCTCACCGGGTCCACGTCGGCGCCCTTGGCACTCTCGCTCCCGCCCGCGCCCCCGCTCCTGTCGGCGCAGGTGGTCGTGCCCTTGCAGTTGTCGGTGCCGGGGGCGAAGCGGCTGAACGTCCAGGTGCCGGGCGCCTGCTTGCTCACCCGCAGACCGGCCCCGAAGCCGTCCTTCGTCGCGCCGACCTTCCAGGCGTCGCCCTCCGCCTTCGGGGTGCCCTCCACCCCCAGTGCCTCGGCCAGCTTCGCCACCTCGGCGGCCGTGACCGTGCCCTTCGTCCGGTAGACGGCCGCGGAGGAGGGGCCCTCCGGCAGCTCGCCCTCGGCGCGGTAGGTCACGCCGTTCGGGTCGGGCTCACCGGGCGCGATGCCGTCCGTGCCGCCGGAGCCCGCGGTGCCGTTGCCCGTACCGCTCTCCGTGTAGCCGTCGAGGGCCAGGAGCGGCGGGTTCCCGTCGCCGCGCGGCGCACCGGAACCTTCTTTCCCTCCGGAGCCGCCGGTCGCGGTGGCGGCGAAGTACGCCCCGCCGCCTCCGACGAGGAGCACGGCGGCCGCCACCGAGGCGACGGCCACCGGCGAACGCCGTCGGCGCGGCTGGTCCTCGTCGGCGGCTCCGGCCGCTTCGTTGTCGGGTCGCTCGGTGTCCACCGCATTGCTCCTTCTGCCACGCCGTCGTCCCACGGGACCCACCCCTGACCGGACCGGGCCGGATCAGGGCAGAGCAGGGTCGTATCCTGCCTCCCCTTTACGGGGGACAGCGATGGGACGCGGCGGGGGAGCGTGCGGTTCCCTTCAGGGGGAGCGGGTTCGAGATCGGCGGGCCGTCGTCGTCCCGCGCGCCTTCGCTTGGTGATCAGTTGCCGTAGTCGGACATGCCGTCCAGCAGGCGGGCGGAGGCCGGTGGCACGGTCACGCCGTTGATGAGTGCCGGGGACACCGGCCGGGCAGTGATCCGGGCGGGGACCTCCCAGTGCGGGACCATCCGCGCGCAGTCGCCCCGCAGCTCCGCGAGACCGCCTTCGCGGCCTTCGACGGTGTCGAGGGCTTCGAGACCGAGCGGGGCGTCGCCACCATGGATCTTGAGGTTCGTCATAACGGAACCGTATGCACCGGAAGCCGGATGAAAAAGCCCTACTATCGGGTAGTTTTGCCTGCTTCGCAGTTCAGGACTCCAGCGGACTCCGACGACAACTCCAGCAGGACCCCACCGCCGGCCGTACGCCGACCCGGTAGCGTGAACTGTCAATCCCCCTCCTCGCAGGAGTGTGTCCTAGCCGTGCGTATCGCTGTCTCGGGCTCCATCGCCACCGACCACCTCATGACCTTCCCCGGCCGCTTCGCCGACCAACTGGTCGCGGATCAGCTGCACACGGTCTCCCTCTCCTTCCTGGTCGACAATCTGGACGTACGCCGGGGCGGCGTGGGCGCGAACATCGCCTTCGGCATGGGCCAGCTCGGCTCGTCGCCCATCCTGGTCGGGGCCGCGGGCTCCGACTTCGACGAGTACCGGGCCTGGCTGGACCGGCACGGCGTCGACACCGAGTCCGTCCGGATCTCCGAGGTGCTGCACACCGCGCGCTTCGTCTGCACCACGGACGCCGACCACAACCAGATCGGCTCCTTCTACACGGGTGCCATGAGCGAGGCCCGCCTCATCGAGCTCAAGAAGGTCGCCGACCGGGTGGGCGGGCTCGACCTCGTCCTCATCGGCGCGGACGACCCCGAAGGGATGCTCCGGCACACCGAGGAGTGCCGGACGCGCTCGATCCCGTTCGCCGCGGACTTCTCCCAGCAGATCGCGCGGATGGACGGCGACGAGATCCGGCTGCTGCTCGACGGGGCGACGTACCTCTTCTCGAACGAGTACGAGAAGGGGCTCATCGAGTCCAAGACCGGCTGGAGCGACGCGGAGATCCTGTCGCGGGTCGGCCACCGGGTGACGACGCTGGGTGCGCGCGGCGTGCGCATCGAGGCCGTCGGGTCCGACCCGATCGAGGTCGGCGTTCCGGAGGAGACGGCGAAGGTCGACCCGACCGGGGTCGGGGACGCCTTCCGGGCGGGATTCCTGTCGGGGCTGACGTGGGGCGTCGGGCACGAGCGGGCTGCGCAGGTCGGGTGCATGCTGGCGACGCTGGTCATCGAGACGAAGGGGACGCAGGAGTATCAGCTCCGGCGCTCACACTTCCTCGACCGCTTCACGAAGGCGTACGGGCATGACGCGGCGGCGCAGGTCCAGGCGCACCTGGCTTAGCCCGCTGCGCGGGTCCGAGTGCCTCGGGTGCGCTGTTCGTCCGCGGGCGCGCGGGGGCTGGTCGCGCAGTTCCCCGCGCCCCTGAGGACGGAGGGGGTGGCCCTGCGCTGCTCCCCGCGCCTCTGTGGGGCGTGAGGCAAAAGATTGCGCCGTTCCCCGCGCCCCTGGGGGTGGTGGGTGAACCGGGCGTTGACCCCCGCGCCCTGAGCGACGCAAGGCCAAAGACTGCGCAGTTCCCCGCGCCCCTAGGGGGGAGCAAGGCCAAAGATTGCGCAGTTGCCCGTGCCCCTAGGGGGAGCAAGGCCAAAGACTGCGCCGTTCCCCGCGCCCCTAGGGGGGTGGGGGTGAGCGATGCGTTGTTTGGCGTCCCGTCCCCGAGCGGGGCGGGACGGGGCGTAGCCCCTTCCCGAGGGGCGCGGGGAACTGCGCGGCCAGCCACTACGTGGCCGCAGTCGCCGACGGACGCCGCGCCACCCGAGCTCGGCGGCGTCCGCACGGCGGGGGCGGCGCTAGAGGGTCACCCTGCGGACCAGGTATGCCGTACCCCGAGGAGCCGGCTCCTCGCCCGCGTACTCCTGGCCCCGCATCTCGCACCACGCCGGAATGTCCAGCCGTGCCGCCTCGTCGTCCGAGAGGACCCGGACCGTGCCGCCGAGGGGCACCTGGGTGATCACCTTGGCGAGTTCGATCACGGGGATCGGGCAGCGCTTGCCGAGGGCGTCCACGACGAGCGCGTCCGGCGCCCCGGTGGGCGACACCGCGACGGCACCCGCCGGGGGAGCGCCCAGCTTCTCGCGCACCGCGGCGACCGTACGGGGCAGGACGGCCAGGAAGCGGTCCACCTCCTCCGCCGGAGTGCCCAGCGGCAACGACACCCGCACATTGCCCTCGCTCAGCACCCCCATCGCCTTCAGCACATGGCTGGGCGTCAGCGTGCTGCTCGTGCAGGACGATCCCGACGACACCGAGAACCCCTCGCGATCCAGCTCGTGCAGCAGTGTCTCTCCGTCGACATAGAGACAGGAGAAGGTGAGGAGATGGGGCAGCCGGGTGACCGGATCGCCCACCACCTCCACGTCCGGCACCAGTTCGGGCACCCGCGCGCGGATCCGGTCCGTCAGCTCCCGCAGCCGGACCGACTCGGCGGCGGCCTCGGCGCGTACGGCCCGCAGGGAGGCCGCCGCGGCGACCACGGCCGGGATGTTCTCGAAGCCCGGGGCGCGCCCCGACTCCCGCTCGTCGGCGGGGCCTTGAGCCGCGTACCGCACCCCCTTGCGTACGGCGAGCAGGCCGACGCCCGCGGGGCCGCCCCACTTGTGGGCGCTGCCCGTCAGCAGTGACCAGCCGCCCTCGACCGGCCCCCAGGCCAGCGACTGCGCCGCGTCCACCAGGAGCGGTACGCCCGCTTCGCGGCACGCTTCGGCGACCGCGGCCACCGGCTGGCGCGTACCCACCTCGTGGTTGGCGGACTGGAGGCAGGCGAGCGCGGTGTCGGGCCGCAGGGCGTCCGCGTACGCGTCGGGGGAGACCGCGCCTGTGCGCAGAACGGGCACTTCGGACACCGTGCCGCCCGTTCGGCGGTGTGACTCCGCCGAATGGAGTACCGAAGAGTGTTCGACGGCGGACACGATCAGGTGGTGTCCGACGCGGTGCCGTCCGGCGAGCGCGCCGGTGATTCCCGCGTGTACGGCGCGGGTGCCGGAGGTGGTGAACGTCAGCTCGTCCGGGCGGCAGCCGATCGCCTCGGCGGCGGCCTCGCGGGCGGCGTCCAGGAGGAGCCTGGCGCGCCTGCCCTCGCGGTAGAGGCGGGCGGGGTCCGCCCAGCCCTCGTCCAGGGCGGCGTGCAGGGCCTTGCGGGCCACGGGGTGGAGGGGTGCGGACGACGCGGCGTCGAAGTAGGACACGACGCTCACGCTATGCGGTGGCCTTCGGCGGGGGTAGCGGGGGTAGCGGGGGTAGCGGGGGTATGGGGGCCGGTTAGGTCGCCTGCGGGCCGGTGGGGGCCGCCCGCGCAGTTCCCCGCGCCCCTTAAGGGGGAAGGTCCGTGGGGCTGCTGCCCCCAGCCCCCCCCGCGCCTTGAATGGCGGAAGGCAAAAGATTGCGCAGTTCCCCGCGCCCCCAAAAAAACACCGGGGACGGGGCGAAGCCCCTCCCCAAGGGGCGCGGGGAACGACGCACCCGCAGCCATCAACGAATGGCCCAGCCCCGCCCCGCAAGGGGCGCGGGGAACTGCGCGGCCAGCCACGACGGACCCGCAGCCGTCAACGATTGGCTCAGCCCCGCCCCGCAGGGGGCGTGGGGAACTGCGCGGCCGGCCGCGACGTACCCGCAGCCGTCGACGAACCGCCCCGCCCCCCGGCAGGGGCCCTCACCCGACCCCCGTCGTCGGCGGACCGTGGCGTTCCGGGGTGCTCGCACACCCGAACGCCCCGTCACATGCCTCGCAGAGCCCCGTATTCCACCCCTTCGGGGTGAGTGGCGGCGCGTTGGGGACCCTCCCCGCGCGACCCCAAAAAGCGTCCAGTAGGGTTTGGTCCGCATAAACATCCAAACCCCTGCCCGACGCAGGGCGGCGACCGACCAGCGAGAAGGCCGCAGCCAACCGCGCGGGCGAGACTCTCGGAAGGCGCTACGTGAGTCCCTACGGCTCCGACCGCTCGCCGCGGCGCCCGATGCGGCGGAAGCTGCTGCAGGCACTGACTGCGGGTCTGGTCCTGGCGACCGCGACCGGTTGCACATACAAGGACTTCCCCCGCCTTGGTATGCCCACCCCGACCACGGAAGAGGCTCCTCGGATCCTCTCCCTGTGGCAGGGCTCGTGGGCCGCAGCACTCGCCACGGGCGTGCTGGTCTGGGGCCTGATCCTGTGGAGCGCGTTCTTCCACCGGCGCAGCCGCACCAAGGTCGAGGTTCCCCCGCAGACCCGGTACAACATGCCGATCGAGGCGTTGTACACGGTGGTCCCCCTCATCATCGTCTCGGTGCTGTTCTATTTCACAGCCCGCGACGAGTCGAAGATCCTCAGCCTCGACAAGAAGCCCGACGTCACGGTCAACGTCGTCGGCTTCCAGTGGAGCTGGGGCTTCAACTACATCGAGAACGTCGACGGCTCGTCCGGTGACGCGAAGACCGACAAGAACCTCGACGCGATCCCGGATCGCTTCAAGAAGGACTTCCCGGCGGC
Source organism: Streptomyces sp. NPDC102514 (assembly GCF_055584525.1). Classification (NCBI taxonomy): domain Bacteria; kingdom Bacillati; phylum Actinomycetota; class Actinomycetes; order Kitasatosporales; family Streptomycetaceae; genus Streptomyces; species Streptomyces sp. NPDC102514. The sequence goes on along the minus strand of NZ_JBVJLW010000015.1, from coordinate 603 downwards.
CGCCGGCGGGGTCTACGACGTCGGTACGCCCGCCTCGGAGAACCCGCAGACGAACAACCCGGGTCCGACCCTCTGGCTCCCCAAGGGCAAGACGGTCCGCTTCGTCCTCACTTCGCGTGACGTCATCCACTCCTTCTGGGTGGTGCCGTTCCTCATGAAGCAGGACGTCATCCCGGGTCACACCAACTCCTTCCAGGTGACTCCCAACAAGGAGGGCACCTTCCTGGGCAAGTGCGCCGAACTCTGCGGCGTCGACCACTCCCGGATGCTCTTCAACGTGAAGGTCGTCTCTCCCGAGCGTTACGAGGACCACCTCAAGAAGCTCGCCGAGAAGGGTCAGACCGGTTACGTCCCGGCCGGCATCGAGCAGACGGACCACGAGAAGAACCGGGAGACGAACAACCTGTGAGCATCCTCAATGAACCTCAGGGTGCCGCCGCGGCTGAAGACTCGTACGAGAGCGAGCTGCCAGTACGGCGCAAGCAGCCCGGCAACGTCGTGATCAAGTGGCTGACCACCACGGACCACAAGACGATCGGCACGATGTACCTGGTCACGTCGTTCGCGTTCTTCTGCATCGGTGGCGTCATGGCGCTGCTGATG
>NZ_JBVJLW010000014.1:273285-344654 GCF_055584525.1 Streptomyces sp. NPDC102514 | reverse complement strand
GCGCCGTTCCTCGCGCCCCTGGCGGGGCCTTTGGGGGCGCGGGGAACGGCGCGGTCAGCCCCCTCCGGGCCCGCAGTCGCGTCTGCCTTCCGAGGCACACGGGCGGGTGCGGCCCGTGGTGGGTCACCCGCGCCGTTCCTCGCGCCCCTGGCGGGGCCTTTGGGGGCGCGGGGAACGGCGCGGTCAGCCCCCTCCGGGCCCGCAGTCGCGTCTGCCTTCCGAGGTACACGGGCGGGTGCGGCTTGTGGGGGTCACCCGCGCCGTTCCTCGCGCCCCTGGCGGGGCCTTTGGGGGCGCGGGGAACGGCGCGGTCAGCCCCCACCGGGCCCGCACGCGCGTCTGCCTACCGAGGCACACGGGCGGGTGCGGCCTGTGGGGGGCGCTCGCGCACCTGAAGCGCCCCTCCGGGCCCGCAGTCGCGTGTGCCTTCCGAGGGGCATGGGGCGGGTGCGGTCCCCGGTGGGTTGCTCGCGCAGCTGCCCGCGAGGGGGCCGGGGCCGGCGAATTCCCTGCTCGACCCAGCGGAGCGCATGCGCTCACAGCGAACAGTTCCTTCTGCGGGATTCCCCGGAGGGACCCGCGCGTTAGGGTCCATGAGTACGAGGGCAGGGGAGTCCCCGGAGCCGTCCGACACGGCACGCACACGGGGTCCCACGCCCCCAGCAGAAGACGTGTAGACGGCCCGGCGCCGTCGTAAGACGAGCAGGTGGATACGTGACGAATCTGATGCCCACAGCCGCCGGCGACCCCATCGGTGGTGGCCTCGGCGACCAGGTCTACAACCGGCTGCTCGGCGAGCGGATCATCTTCCTCGGCCAGGCGGTCGACGACGACATCGCCAATAAGATCACCGCACAGTTGCTGCTCCTTGCCTCCGACCCGGAGAAGGACATCTACCTCTACATCAACAGCCCCGGCGGCTCGATCACCGCCGGCATGGCGATCTACGACACCATGCAGTACATCAAGAACGACGTGGTGACGATCGCGATGGGCATGGCGGCCTCCATGGGCCAGTTCCTGCTGAGCGCGGGCACTCCGGGCAAGCGCTTCGCGCTGCCGAACGCGGAGATCCTGATCCACCAGCCCTCGGCCGGTCTCGCCGGTTCCGCGTCGGACATCAAGATCCACGCCGAGCGGCTGCTGCACACCAAGAAGCGGATGGCGGAGCTGACCTCGTTCCACACCGGCCAGACGGTGGAGCAGGTCACCCGCGACTCGGACCGGGACCGCTGGTTCGACCCGATCGAGGCCAAGGAGTACGGCCTCATCGACGACATCATGCCCACCGCTGCCGGAATGCCGGGCGGCGGCGGTACCGGGGCGGCCTAGGACGGCTCCGCGCCGCCCGGGCGCCGGCGCAAGGCCGGTGCCAGCCGCTCCGAGACCCCAGCCGACCGCCTCAGCCCTTATCAGGCTCTTCAGGAGACACAGTGAACGACTTCCCCGGCAGCGGACTGTACGACCGCGCGCAGGCCGAGTACACGGGTCCTCGCGCGGAGTCCCGCTACGTCATCCCGCGCTTCGTCGAGCGCACCTCGCAGGGCGTGCGTGAGTACGACCCGTACGCGAAGCTGTTCGAGGAGCGCGTCATCTTCCTCGGCGTGCAGATCGACGACGCCTCCGCCAACGACGTCATGGCGCAGCTGCTGTGCCTGGAGTCGATGGACCCCGACCGTGACATCTCGGTCTACATCAACAGCCCCGGTGGCTCCTTCACGGCGCTCACCGCGATCTACGACACGATGCAGTTCGTGAAGCCGGACGTCCAGACTGTTTGCATGGGTCAGGCCGCCTCCGCCGCCGCGATCCTCCTGGCGGCCGGTACGCCGGGCAAGCGCATGGCACTTCCGAACGCGCGTGTGCTGATCCACCAGCCCTACAGCGAGACCGGCCGCGGCCAGGTGTCGGACCTTGAGATCGCCGCCAACGAGATCCTCCGGATGCGCGGTCAGCTGGAAGACATGCTGGCCAAGCACTCGACGACGCCGATCGAGAAGATCCGCGAGGACATCGAGCGCGACAAGATCCTCACGGCCGAGGACGCCCTCGCCTACGGCCTGATCGACCAGATCATCTCGACCCGGAAGATGAACAACGCCGCGGTCGCGTGACGCATCGCTGTATCGTCTGCCGCTCCTTGACGCGGTTCACGACAAAGTGAACCGCGCCAAGGGGGGCCCGAACGGGGGGCTCGGCAAGGTACCGTCGGACATAAGGCAGCACCAGGAGCCGCTGGACCTAGGCGTCTCCCAGGCGAAGGGGAAGCACACCGTGGCACGCATCGGTGACGGCGGCGATCTGCTCAAGTGCTCGTTCTGTGGCAAGAGCCAGAAGCAGGTCAAGAAGCTCATCGCAGGCCCTGGTGTGTACATCTGCGACGAGTGCATCGATCTCTGCAACGAGATCATCGAGGAAGAGCTCGCGGAGACGAGCGAGGTGCGCTGGGAGGAACTTCCCAAACCTCGCGAGATCTACGAGTTCCTCGAGGGTTACGTCGTAGGCCAGGAGTCCGCCAAGAAGGCCCTCTCGGTCGCGGTGTACAACCACTACAAGCGCGTCCAGGCCGGCGAGAACAGCGCGGGTCAGAACCGCGAGGACGCCATCGAGTTGGCGAAGTCCAACATCCTCCTGCTCGGCCCCACGGGCTCGGGCAAGACGCTGCTCGCCCAGACGCTGGCCCGCATGCTGAACGTCCCGTTCGCCATCGCGGACGCGACGGCGCTCACGGAGGCGGGGTATGTCGGCGAGGACGTCGAGAACATCCTGCTGAAGCTGATCCAGGCGGCGGACTACGACGTCAAGAAGGCCGAGACCGGCATCATCTACATCGACGAGATCGACAAGGTGGCTCGTAAGAGCGAAAACCCGTCGATCACGCGGGATGTGTCGGGCGAGGGTGTGCAGCAGGCCCTGCTCAAGATCCTGGAGGGCACCACGGCCTCCGTTCCTCCGCAGGGCGGACGCAAGCACCCGCACCAGGAGTTCATCCAGATCGACACGACGAACGTCCTGTTCATCGTGGGCGGCGCCTTCGCGGGCCTGGAGAAGCTCGTCGAGTCCCGCGCCGGTGCCAAGGGCATCGGTTTCGGCGCGACGATCCGCTCCAAGAAGGAACTCGAGGCGAAGGACCGCTTCGAGGACGTCATGCCCGAGGACCTGGTGAAGTTCGGGATGATCCCCGAGTTCATCGGCCGCCTCCCGGTCATCACGTCGGTCCACAACCTCGACCGCGAGGCCCTCCTCCAGATCCTGGTGGAGCCGCGCAACGCACTGGTGAAGCAGTACCAGCGCCTGTTCGAACTCGACGGCGTGGAGCTGGACTTCGAGCGCGAGGCCCTCGAAGCCATCGCGGACCAGGCCATCCTCCGCCAGACCGGCGCGCGCGGCCTGCGCGCCATCATGGAAGAGGTCCTCCAGGCAGTGATGTACGAGGTCCCGTCCCGCAAGGACGTGGCCCGGGTCGTCATCACCTCGGAGGTCGTCCGCTCGAACGTCAACCCGACCCTCATCCCGCGCGACGCGCGGGGCCGGGGCCCGGGCGAGCAGAAGACGGCGTAAGCGGGCCCGTACGGACGCGAGTTACGGCGAAGGGCCCCGGTCACCGACCGGGGCCCTTCGCCGTTGTGCGTCTCGCGTCGCTCACACCTTGACGCGGACCTCCTTGCGCACCTTGGCGGTGGTCTCGGCCACCTCCACCGGGTCCGAGCTCTTGCCCGCTGCGGCGTCGGAGAACTCGATGGGAAGTACGAAGCCGAGCGTGCTGTGGTCCGCCCAGGCGCAGTACGTCACGTTCATCTCCTTCGGCTCGCCCGTGCTGCCGCCGGAGTTGTCGATCTTCGCCTGCTGGCACTTCAGGACGGCGCCCTCCAGCGAGCTGGGCTCGTAGGCCTTCGAGCTGCCGACGAAGGTGACGTCCTCGTCCTTGGCGTCCTTCTCCATGAAGGCGAAGAACTCGTCCACCGCCTTCTCCGGGTCGTCGATGTCCCCGTACACCCCGCCGAAGCTGAGCAGCTTGCCGGCCAGCGGGTTGTCCTTGTCGCCCGACTGGTAGGAGGCGCTGACGTCCTTGGGGTTCTTGACACCCCAGGACTCGGCGTCCTTCAGGTCGGACTTGGACATACCGTCCCCGGCGCCCTCGCTCTTCTTGTACTCGGTGAGCAACGTCGCCGGAGTCGTCAGCTTGTGCGGGCCGTCGTCCGCGACGTCCGCGCCGCCGCCACTGCCGCCGATGATGAAGTACGCGCCCACCGCGATCGCCGCCACGACCGCCACCGAGCCGACGATCAGGCCCGTCTTCTTCTTGCCTCCGCCGGGGGGCGGGGGCACCGGGGCGCCGTACGGCGGCTGCTGGCCGTAACCGGGCTGCTGCGGCGGGACGCCGGGAGGGGCCTGCTGGGGGTACCCGTAGCCGGGCTGCGGCGGGGGAGCCTGCTGCGGGTAGCCGTGACCGGGCTGGGGGGCCTGCGGCTGCTGGCCGTAAGGACCCGGCTGACCGTACGGTCCGGGCTGCTGCGGCTGCCCGCCGTACGGGCCCGGCTGGTTGTAGCTCATTCTGGGTTCCCCTCCAGATACTTATGTGTTCCGAACATCCTCACCCAAGCCGAGGGGCGCCGGAGCGGCGGGGGCCGCACCGTTACCAAGTAATCGGGTTTCGGAGCGAGGCTGTGACACCTCTAAACTGGATGAGTGACCGACAACGCTCAGCAGCAGCCATCAGCCAACGCCCCCGAACTGCCGACCCAGTACGCGCCGGCCGAGGTAGAGGGGAAGCTGTACGAGCGCTGGGTCGAACGGGGTTACTTCGGCGCCGACGCGAACAGCGACAAGCCGCCGTACACCATCGTCATTCCGCCGCCGAACGTCACCGGGTCCCTGCACCTGGGGCATGCCTTCCAGCACACGCTCATGGACGCCCTGACCCGCCGCAAGCGCATGCAGGGGTACGAGGCGCTGTGGCTGCCCGGCATGGACCACGCCGGTATCGCCACCCAGAACAAGGTCGAGCAGCAGCTCGCCGAGGAGGGCAGGTCCCGGCAGGACCTCGGGCGCGAGGAGTTCGTCGAGCGCGTCTGGCAGTGGAAAGAGGAGTACGGCGGCAAGATCCTCGGCCAGATGCGCCGGCTCGGGGACGGTGTCGACTGGGACCGCGAGCGGTTCACCATGGACGAGGGCCTGTCCAAGGCCGTCCAGACCATCTTCAAGAAGCTGTACGACGACGAGCTGATCTACCGCGCCGAGCGGATCATCAACTGGTGTCCCCGCTGCCTGACGGCCATCTCCGACATCGAGGTGGAGTACCAGGAGGACGACGGCGAGCTCGTCTCCATCACGTACGGCGAGGGCGACGAGACCCTCGTCGTCGCCACCACGCGCGCCGAGACCATGCTCGGTGACACCGCCGTCGCCGTGCACCCCGACGACGAGCGCTACCGCCACCTCGTCGGCAAGCGCATCAAGCTGCCGCTGACCGACCGCACCATCCCGGTCGTCGCGGACAGCCACGTCGACCCCGAGTTCGGCACGGGTGCCGTCAAGGTCACCCCCGCCCACGACCCGAACGACTTCGCCATCGGCCGGCGCCACGGCCTGGAGTCGATCACGGTCATGGACGAGCGGGCGGTCATCACCGTCCACGGCCCCTTCCAGGGCCTCGACCGCTACGAGGCGCGCTCCGCCATCGTCGGCGCGCTGCGCTCGCAGGGCCGGATCGTCGCCGAGAAGCGCCCGTACGTCCACAGCGTCGGGCACTGCTCGCGCTGCCGGACCACGATCGAGCCCCGGCAGTCCCTGCAGTGGTGGGTCAAGGTCGGCCCGCTCGCACAGGCCGCCGGTGACGCGGTCCGCGACGGCCGGGTGAAGATCCACCCCGAGGACATGTCGAAGCGGTACTTCGACTGGGTCGACAACCTCAACGACTGGAACATCTCGCGCCAGCTGTGGTGGGGCCACCGCATCCCCATCTGGTACGGCCCGAACGGCGAGACGGTCTGCGTCGGCCCCGACGAGCAGCCGCCCGGCACGGAGGCCGAGGGCTGGAAGCAGGACACCGACGTCCTCGACACCTGGTTCTCGTCCGGCCTGTGGCCGTTCTCCACGCTCGGCTGGCCCGAACAGACCCCGGACCTCAAGAAGTTCTATCCGACCGACGTCCTGCTCACGGGCCACGACATCATCTTCTTCTGGGTCGCCCGGATGATGATGTTCGGTCTGTACGCGATGGACGGCGAGGTCCCCTTCAAGACCATCGCGCTGACCGGACTGGTCCGTGACGAGCGCGGCAAGAAGATGTCGAAGTCGTTCGGCAACGTCGTCGACCCGCTCGACTGGATGGACAAGTACGGCTCGGACGCCGTCCGCTTCACGCTGGCCAAGGGCGCCAACCCCGGTACGGACGTGCCGATCGGCGAGGACTGGGTCCAGGCGGCCCGTAACTTCGCCAACAAGATCTGGAACGCGACGCGGTTCGCGCTGATGAACGGCGCGACGGTCGAGGGGCCGCTGCCGGACGCGTCCGCGATGTCGGCGACGGACCGGTGGATCCTGTCCCGCCTCAACGAGACCGTCGCGGAAGTCGACGCGTACTACGAGGACTTCCAGTTCGCGAAGCTCTCCGACGCGCTGTACCACTTCGCGTGGGACGAGGTCTTCGACTGGTACGTCGAGCTGTCGAAGACGACGTTCATGGCGGGCGGGCCCGCGGCCGACGTCAGCAAGCGGGTCCTCGGCGAGGTCCTGGACGTCACGCTGCGGCTGCTGCACCCGGTCGTGCCGTTCGTCACGGAGACGCTGTGGACGACCCTCACGGGCGGTGAGTCCGTCGTGATCGCCGACTGGCCCGCGGACAGCGGTTTCCGCGACGCGGGCGCGGAGCGGGAGATCGAGGCGCTGCAGCAGGTCATCACGGAGGTGCGCCGCTTCCGTGCCGACCAGGGGCTGCAGCCGGGGCAGCGGGTGCCGGCGCGGCTGAGCCTCGACGGCACCGCGTTCGCCCCGCACGAGGCCGCCATCCGGCAGTTGCTGCGGTTGCAGCCGGAGGGGGACGAGTTCTCCGCGACGGCGACGCTGCCGGTCGCCGGGGCGTCCGTCGCGCTCGACCTGTCCGGGACGATCGATGTGGGGGCCGAGCGGAAGCGGCTCGCCAAGGATCTGGCCGCCGCGGAGAAGGAGAAGGTCGCGGCGAACGCCAAGCTCGGTAACGAGGCGTTCCTTGCGAAGGCTCCGGATCAGGTGGTCGACAAGATCCGGGGGCGGCTTGCGAAGGCCGACGAGGACATCTTGCGGCTGTCGGCTCAGCTGGACGCGTTGCCGCAGGCGTAGCTGTTCCTGAGGGCCCCGGGACCTTGATGGTCCCGGGGCCCTCGTGCGTTCGCCTTCGTCTGCGGGCCGGTGGGGGCCGTTCGCGCAGTTCCCCGCGCCCCTAAGTAAGAAGGGCTGCGCCCTTCCCGAAGAGGGCTGCGCCCTCCCACAGCGGGCGTCCGGCGGCTCCGTAGACTGGGGGTGTGAGTGAGCTTCCGCAGGACAGCAGTGGGTCCGATCCGTTCGATGCGATCGTCGAGGCCGAGACGGAGCGCGATCCCGACCTCGCCGTGATCGAGGCCGGCAGCCGCACTCTGCGTACGCAGGGCCCGGCGCCGCAGTCCGACATTCCCGCGCGCCCGGACGACCCGGAGGCCGACAAGGCGCTGCGCCAGGTCGAGACCGAGCTGGCCACGCGGTGGGGCGAGACCAAGCTGGAGCCGTCCGTGGACCGGATCTCCGCGCTCATGGACGTACTGGGGGAGCCGCAGCGCGCGTACCCCTCGATCCACATCACGGGGACCAACGGCAAGACGTCCACCGCCCGCATGATCGAGGCCCTGCTCGGCGCCTTCGAACTGCGCACCGGCCGGTACACCTCGCCGCACGTCCAGTCGATCACCGAGCGGATCAGCCTGGACGGGGCGGCGATCCCGGCCGAGCGGTTCGTGGAGACGTACGACGACATCAAGCCGTACGTCGAGATGGTCGACGCGGCGCAGGAGTTCCGTCTCTCCTTCTTCGAGGTGCTCACGGGCATGGCGTACGCGGCCTTCGCGGACGCGCCCGTCGACGTGGCCGTCGTGGAGGTCGGGATGGGCGGCAGCTGGGACGCCACCAACGTGATCGACGGGGATGTCGCCGTGGTGACCCCCATCGACCTGGACCACACGGACCGGCTCGGGAACACCCCGGGGGAGATCGCCAAGGAGAAGGCCGGGATCGTCAAGCAGGGCGCGACGGTCATCCTGGCCCAGCAGCCCGTCGACGCGGCGCAGGTGCTGCTCAAGAAGGCCGTCGAGGTCGACGCCACCGTGGCCCGTGAGGGGCTTGAGTTCGGTGTGATCAGCCGGCAGGTCGCGGTCGGCGGGCAACTGCTGACGCTGCGCGGTCTCGGCGGGGAGTACGAAGCGGTGTACATCCCGTTGCACGGGGCGTACCAGGCGCACAACGCGGCCGTGGCGCTGGCCGCCGTGGAGGCGTTCTTCGGCGTCGGGTCCCAGCGGCCCGAGGCGCTCGACATCGACACCGTCCGCAAGGCCTTCGCGTCGGTCACCTCGCCGGGCCGTCTTGAGGTCGTCCGCAAGTCGCCGACCGTCGTACTGGACGCCGCGCACAACCCGGCGGGCGCCCGCGCCACCGCCGAGGCGGTCCAGGAGGTCTTCGACTTCAGCCGGCTGATCGGTGTCGTCGGGGCGAGCGGCGACAAAAACGTACGGGGGCTGCTCGAAGCCTTCGAGCCGATCTTCACCGAGGTCGTCGTGACGCAGAACTCCAGCCACCGTGCGATGGACGCGGACGAGCTGGCGGGTATCGCCGTCGAGGTGTTCGGGGACGACCGCGTGCAGGTCGAGCCCCGGCTGGACGACGCGCTGGAGGCCGCGATCACGCTGGCCGAGGAAGAGGCCGAGTACGCGGGCGGCGGCGTCCTCGTGACCGGTTCCGTCATCACGGTCGGCGAGGCCCGGCTGCTGCTCGGAAGGGGCTGAGTCGTGCGGACGCTCTGTGCTTCGACGCTGATCGGTGAGTTCTTCGTGATCGGGTTCGCCGGGCTCGTGGCGATGAAGGATCCCGATCTGTCCATGGCCACGGTCTGGACGGTGTGCGGGGTCGCGATGCTGCTGTGCGTGCTCCTGTGCGGGGTGATCACGCGGTCGGGGGGTGTGCAGCTGGGCTGGGGGCTGCAGGTGCTGCTGATCGCGAGCGGGTTCGTGGTGCCGGTGATGTTCTTCCTCGGAGCGGTTTTCGCTGCGCTGTGGTGGGCGTCGGTGCACTTCGGGCGGAAGGTGGAGGAGGCGAAGGCGCGGTTTGCTGCGCAGGCGGCGGCTGGTGGGTAGTCCGGGTTCCGCCCTTTCCTCGGGGTTCCCCCGGGCCCCTCTGGTCCTCAGGCGCCGGACGGGCTTCATCGCTGCGGGTGCGGGTGCGGGTCCGGTGGGGGCCGTTTGCGCAGTTCCCCGCGCCCCTGAAGGGCCCCTCCGGGGCCGCGACCGTGTCTGCCGAGGGTGGTGCGTTGGCGGGTGCGGGTCCGGTGGGGGTCGGCCGCGCAGTTCCCCGCGCCCCTGAAAAGCCGGGCTCCGCCCGAGCTTTTCACCCCACCCACGCGACCTGCGGCCCACCTGCGGGGCCAGCCTTTCAGCCCGGCCCCGCGCCCTCCAGCCTGCGGTGCCCCTGTCTTTCAGCCCGTCCGGCGTTTGAGGACAAGCGCGTCAGCGCGCACCGGGCCGGGGGCGGAGCCCCGGTACGGGGGCGGGGGCGGAGGCCCCTGGGGTGTGGGCTGTAGCCTCGGGGGTCTTGTATCTGTGACCCTGAAGGAGCCACCACCGTGAGCCAGCGCACCCTCGTCCTTCTCAAGCCCGACGCGGTCCGTCGCGGCCTGACCGGCGAGATCATCAGCCGTATCGAGCGCAAGGCCGGCTGGCAGATCACCGCGCTGGAGCTGCGCACCCTGGACCAGGAGACGCTGGAGCAGCACTACGGCGAGCACAAGGGCAAGCCCTTCTACGAGCCGCTGGTCACCTTCATGGCGTCCGGCCCGGTCGTGGCGCTGGTCGTCGAGGGCGAGCGGGTCATCGAGGGCGTACGGGCGCTCGCGGGTCCGACCGACCCGATCGCCGCCGCGCCCGGCTCCATCCGCGGTGACTTCGGTGTGATCGTCCGCGAGAACCTGATCCACGCCTCCGACTCCGAGGAGTCCTCCGAGCGCGAGCTGAAGATCTTCTTCCCCGGTCTGGCCTGACCGTCCCACCGTCCGGGGCCGCCTCGCCCGGAGGCGGCCCCGGACGCGGTGAAAATCTTGTGAAGCGAAAATCCCCTGAAGCTTTGTCAGGCAGGTAGCGTCTGACCTGCGGCCCGCCCACAATGGGACGCACAATGAGGGCCGTCTGCGGGCATATGCGTGCCGATCGGGGGAACGCGTTCCCCCGATGGCCCGTCTCCACAAGCGAGGCGGCGCGTCATCTGCTGACAATGGCGAAGACCCTCGCGCAGTGTCCGTGCAGGCGAGACTACGATGGAAGCCTTCACGTCACAGCGCTCACCCTCGCCATCCTGAAAAGCCATCAAAAGCTCCACTTGGGAAGGCCAGACGAATCCTGATGGGGAACTCAATGTCGTTCATCGGCCGTGACATGGCTGTCGACCTCGGGACCGCCAACACGCTGGTGTACGTCAGGGGTCGCGGGATCGTACTCAACGAGCCGTCCGTCGTCGCGATCAACACCAACACCGGTGGCATCCTCGCGGTCGGCGCGGAAGCGAAGAAGATGATCGGGCGGACGCCGGGCAACATCGTTGCCGTGCGCCCGCTGAAGGACGGTGTCATCGCCGACTTCGAGATCACCGAGCGCATGCTCCGCTACTTCATCCTGAAGATCCACAAGCGGCGCTACCTTGCCCGTCCTCGCGTCGTCGTCTGCGTGCCCTCGGGCATCACGGGCGTCGAGCGCCGTGCCGTCATCGAGGCGTCGTCCCAGGCCGGCGCCCGCCAGGTGCACATCATCGAGGAGCCCATGGCCGCGGCCATCGGTTCCGGCCTGCCGGTCCACGAGGCCACGGGCAACATGGTGGTCGACATCGGCGGCGGCACCACCGAGGTCGCGGTCATCTCGCTCGGCGGAATCGTCACGGCACAGTCCATCCGCGTCGCCGGCGACGAGCTGGACCAGGCGATCATCCAGCACATCAAGAAGGAGTACTCGCTCCTTCTCGGTGAGCGGACGGCCGAGCAGATCAAGATCACGATCGGTTCCGCGTACGACCTCGACAATGACGAACACACCGAAATCCGCGGCCGGGATCTTGTCTCCGGCCTTCCGAAGACCGTGGTCATCTCGGCGGCCGAAGTGCGCAAGGCCATCGAGGAACCGGTCAACTCGATCATCGACGCCGTCAAGACCACCCTCGACAAGTGCCCGCCGGAGCTGTCCGGCGACGTCATGGACCGCGGGATCGTCCTCACCGGCGGCGGCGCCCTGCTGCGCGGCCTCGACGAGCGGCTGCGCCGCGAGACGGGCATGCCGATCCATATCGCCGAGGACCCGCTGGACAGCGTGGCGCTCGGCGCCGGCAAGTGCGTGGAGGAATTCGAGGCGCTCCAGCAGGTGCTGGACGCCCAGCCGCGCAGATGACGTAACTCTTCGATTCCGCCGTACGAGATGATCCCTTCTCGCACGGCGGATCGTTGCTATTGAGGCATAAGCTCCCCCATAACACCCGCGGGTTCTTCCCGACGGTGCGCCGATCGGGCGTTCCTGGGTTTCTTCGGGGTTTCCAGGGTTCTCCGGACCCTCGGGACCCTGTTGGGTGAGTCATACATGAATCCCGACGAGGAAGGCACGGCCGTCGCACGTGAGGGACACACGAGAGAGCCGGCTGCTCCTGGTGCTGCTGATCGCCATCGCGTTCGCCTTGATCACGGTGGACATCCGCGGGGGTGAGGACTCCCCGGTCGACGGTGCCCGTCGCGGCGCCGCCACGGTGTTCGGCCCGATCGAGGACGGGGTGTCGACCGCCGTCGACCCCGTCGGCAACGCGATCCAGGCCGTCAAGGACTCCGGTGGCCGTCACGACCGCATCGCCCAACTGGAGCGCGACAACGCCGGGTTGAAGGCGAAACTCGGCAGCGACGACCGTAACCGCAGCCGCAGCGCGCAGCTCGACAAGATGCTCAAGACGGCAGGCGCCGGGCAGTACGGCATCAAGGGCGCCGAGGTCATCGCCATAGGAGCGGCCCAGGGATTCTCCTGGACCGTCACCATCGACGTCGGCGCGAACGACGGCATCAAGCGCGACATGACCGTCCTCAACGGAGACGGACTGGTCGGGCGCGTCACCACGGTCGGCCCGGGCACCGCCACCGTGCTGCTCGCCAACGACCCCGACTTCACGGTCGGTACGCGCATGGAGTCCACCGACGAGCTCGGCTTCGCCTCCGGCCAGGGCGACAGCCCGCTGCGCGTCGAGCTGCTCAACGGCAAGGCCAAGATCAAGAAGGGTGACCGGCTCGTCACCTTCGGCTCACAGGCCGACAAGCCGTTCGTGCCCGGCGTCCCCGTGGGCCTGGTCTCCCGTGTCGACCCCTCCGGCGGCGACCTGACCCGCACCATCTACGTCACGCCGTTCGTGTCCTTCTCCAAGCTCGACATCGTCGGTGTCGTCGTCCAGGCCCCGCGCGAGGACCCGCGCGACGAGGTGCTGCCGGCCAAACCCAAGCCAACACCCACGCCGACCGTGACCGTGACGGTCACGCCCTCTGCGAACGCGCCCGCCGACGGCCTGCAGCAAGAGCAGTAGGAGCTGACTTCCCCATGCGCTTCAACCGAATGCTGCTCTCCGCCACCCTGGTGATCGTCGCCCTGGTGGTCCAGGTCAGCGTCCTCGCCCGCCTGCACCTGCCGGGCGCCGTACCGGACCTCCTGCTGCTCACCGTCCTCGGCCTCGCCCTGGTCTACGGCCACGTCGGCGGCGCCCTCGTCGGCTTCGGCGCGGGCCTGCTCGCCGACTTCGTCCCGCCCGCCGACCACGCGGCCGGACGCTACGCCCTCGTGCTGTGCGTCATCGGCTACCTCGCCGGACTCGCCAAACCCGAAAACGGCCAGCTCAAGTCCGCCACTGGCCCGATGGCCGTGGTCGTGGCCGCCTCGATCGGCTCCACCCTCCTGTACGCGGGAGTGGGCGCCCTCGTCGGCGACACCGCCGCCCGCCATGTCGGCCTCGGCGGCCTGCTGTTCACGGCCGCCCTGTACGACCTGCTGCTCGCCCCGTTCGTGGTCCCCGGCATCATGGCCCTGGCCCGGCGCGCCGAGAACGATCCGCTCGCCGACACCGGCGGCTCCGGCAAGTCGACCGACGTCGCCGCGGGCTGGATCTCCTCCGGCACGGGCCTGAGTATCGGCGGCCAGCGCAGCGGACTGAGAGTGAAGGCCGCCAAGGCACGGATGGCCAGGGCAGGACGCATCAAGGGGGTCAAGCGACTGTGACCAATATTCCTGAGACCGGCCGGACCCCGCGGGTCCAGATCCGGCTCATCGTCATCCAGATCCTCGTACTGTCCCTCCTCGGCACCCTCGGCGGTCGCCTCTGGTACCTCCAGATCCGCAACGGCGACGAGTACGCCAAGGAGGCGTCGGGCAACCACGTCCAGCAGGTCGTCAGCCCCGCCGTGCGCGGCTCGATCCTGGACGCCCGCGGAGTGCCGATCGCCGACAACGAGACCCGGCTCGTGGTCTCCGCGTCCCGCACCGACCTGATGAAGATGAAGGACGACGGCGACGCCGTCCTCACCAAGCTCGCGGACGTCCTCGGCATGAAGGCCGCGGACATACTGGACAAGGTCCGGCTGTGCGACGCGAAGACGCCCCAGCCGTGCTGGAACGGCTCGCCCTACCAGCCGATCCCCATCACCGACGAGGCCACGCCCAAGCAGGCCCTGCAGATCCGCGAGCGCGCCGAGGACTTCCCCGGCATCACCGCGGAACCGCAGGCCGTACGCCGCTACGCAGCCCCCGGCAAGGCCAACACCGCCCAGGTCCTCGGCTATCTCTCGCCCGTCACCGACGAGGAGATCACCAAGGCCGAGGACAGCGACTCGCCGTATCTGCGCTCCGACCAGGTCGGCCGCTCCGGCCTGGAGCGCCAGTACGACAAGCAGCTGCGCGGCAAGGCCGGCGTCACCCGCTACGAGGTCGACAACCTCGGCCGGGTCATCGGCCAGGCCGAGAGCGACGAGGCCCAGCCCGGCGCGAACGTCGTCACCAGCATCGACTCCCGCGTCCAGCGCGTCGCCGAGTACGAACTGAACGAGGCGATGAAGGTCGCCCGTACGGAGTTCGACAAGAACACCGGTGAGAACTACAAGGCAGACTCCGGGGCGGTCGTCGTCATGGAGGCCAAGACCGGCCGGGTCGTGTCCATGGCGTCCAACCCGTCCTACGACCCGAACGCCTGGGTCGGCGGGATCTCCGGCAAGGACTACACGCAGCTCACCGGCAAGGACTCCAACTACCCGCTCCTGAACCGCGCGATCCAGGGCCAGTCGGCGCCCGGCTCGATCTTCAAGGTCGTCCCGACCGCCGCCGCCATAAACGCCGGCTACTCCTTCGACGGCCCCTACCAGTGCGGCGCCTCGTACTCCATCGGCGGCCAGGTCTTCAAGAACTTCGAGTCCAAGGGGTACGGCCCGATCAGCCTCGGCCGCGCCCTGGAGGTGTCCTGCGACACCGTCTTCTACAGCCTGTCCCACGAGGAGTGGAAGAAGGACGGCGGCATCAAGCCGAAGAAGAACGCCAAGGACTGGTTCTACAAGACGGCCCACCAGTTCGGCCTCGGCAAGGAGACCGGCATCGACCTGCCGAACGAGGTCACCGGCCGCGTCCCCGACCGCAAGTGGAAGTCGGACTACTGGAAGGCCAACAAGGACGCCTGGTGCAAGTACGGCAAGAAGGGCGGCTCGTACGCGCAGCAGATCGCGTACGAGAACTGCCTCGAAGGCAACCGGATGCGCGCCGGTGACTCCGTCAACTACTCGATCGGCCAGGGCGACACCCTTGTCACGCCGATACAGATGGCGGCGATCTACGGGGCCATCTCCAACGGCGGCACGCTGTACGACCCGACCGTCGGCAAGGCGATCGTCAGCCCGGACGGCAAGACCGTCCAGGAGATCGAGCCGAAGTCGCACGGCAAGCTGCCGATGACGCAGAAGACCCGTGACGAGATAGACGGTGCCCTCGCGGGAGTCGCGACCCGCGGTACGGCTGCCTGGCGGTTCGGCGGCTGGCCGCAGGACGAGATCCCGATGCACGCCAAGACGGGTACGGCCGAGGTCTACGGCAAGCAGACGACCTCGTGGTTCGCCACGTACACCAAGGACTACACGGTCATCATGACCATCTCCCAGGGTGGTACGGGTTCCGGCGCCTCGGGCCCCGCCGTGCGCAAGATCTACAACGCGCTGTACGGGGTCTCCGAGGAAGGCAAGATCGACAAGAAGAAGGCGCTGCTCTACCAGCCGCAGAAGAACCTGCCGAAGGTCGAGAAGGACGGGTCGATCGACTCCCCGAAGGCCGAGGTCTACCCGCCGAAGGCGGAGGAGCAGGCCACCGGGGAAGGGCAGCAGCAGGTGGCGGGCGACAACCCGGCCGCGACCGTGCCGAACCAGAACACCGGTACCAACCGGGACACCCGCAGGCGCTCCGCGCGCCGCTCGAAGAAGAGGCGGAGGTCGCTCGTATGACCGGCGGGAACGGTTTCTCCGTCTCCGGATACGGGCCGGAGCGAGCCAGCTGGACGCGGGTGTTCGCCCGTGACTCGCTGGCCCGCAGGCTCGACTGGCCGATACTGTTCGCGGCCATCGCGCTCTCCTTCATCGGCGCGGCCCTCGTCTACTCGGCGACCCGCAACCGCACCGAGCTGAACCAGGGCGACCCGTACTACTTCCTGTTCCGGCATCTGCTCAACACGGGCATCGGGTTCGCCCTGATGATCGGCACGGTCTGGCTCGGCCACCGCACCCTGCGCACGGCCGTACCGGTCCTCTACGGGCTCTCGCTCCTCCTGGTCCTGCTGGTGCTGACGCCGCTCGGCGCGACCATCAACGGCGCCCACGCGTGGATCGTCATCGGCGGCGGCTTCTCGCTCCAGCCCTCCGAGTTCGTGAAGATCACGATCATCCTGGGCATGGCCATGCTGCTCGCGGCCCGGGTCGACGCGGGCGACAAACCGCACCCCGACCACCGCACGGTCGTGCAGGCGCTCGGCCTGGCCCTCGTCCCGATACTGATCGTCCTGCTCATGCCCGACCTCGGTTCGGTCATGGTCATGGTGATCATCGTGCTCGGTGTGCTGCTCGCGTCTGGCGCCTCCAACCGCTGGATCTTCGGCCTCATCGGCGCCGGTGCGCTCGGGGCGATCGCGGTCTGGCAGCTCAAGATCCTCGACGACTACCAGATCGCCCGCTTCGCCGCCTTCGCCAACCCCGCGCTGGACCCGGCGGGCGTCGGCTACAACACCAACCAGGCGCGTATCGCGATCGGCTCCGGCGGGCTGTTCGGCACCGGGCTCGGCAAGGGCTCGCAGACCACCGGGCAGTTCGTGCCCGAGCAGCAGACCGACTTCGTCTTCACGGTCGCGGGCGAGGAACTCGGCTTCGTCGGGGCCGGGCTCATCCTGGTCCTGCTGGGCGTCGTGCTGTGGCGGGCCTGCCGGATCGCCCGCGAGACGACGGAGCTGTACGGGACGATCGTGGCCGCGGGGATCATCGCGTGGTTCGCGTTCCAGGCGTTCGAGAACGTCGGGATGACACTCGGGATCATGCCGGTGGCGGGGCTGCCGTTGCCCTTCGTCTCGTACGGAGGGTCGTCGATGTTCGCCGTGTGGGTGGCGGTGGGGCTGTTGCAGTCGATCAGGGTGCAGCGGCCCATGTCGGCGTAGCCGTTCCACGGGTGCGTTCCACTGGGTTTGGCGTTGCCCGGAAGGGTGCGGTTGTTCTTCGGGTGCCGGTTCGTCGTGGCCGGCCGCGCAGTTCCCCGCGCCCCTTACGGGGTCGGCCCTTACGGGGCACCCGCCCCTTACGGGGAATGGGGTGCTGCAACTAAATTCAGGTCATGGCGGACACCAAGCGTGAGATCGAGCGTAAGTACGAAGCCGATGAGAATGCCGGACTGTCGGATCTGCCGGATCTGACGCGGGTGCCGGGTGTCTCGGCCGTCATCGACAAGGGCGTCGCCGAACTCGACGCCACCTACTACGACACGGCCGACCAGCGCCTCGCCGCCGCGTCCCTCACCCTGCGCCGCCGCACCGGCGGCGACGACGCGGGCTGGCACCTGAAACTCCCCGTCTCCGACGGCGTACGGGACGAGATCCACGCCCCGCTGTCCGACACCCTGCCCCGCGCCCTCGCCGGACTGGTCCGCTCCCGGGTGCGCGACGCCGAACTGGTCCCCGTCGTACGGCTGCTGTCCGCCCGGGACGTCCGCCACCTCGTCGACGAGTCCGGGGGCCTGCTCGCCGAGGTCAGCGTCGACCGCGTACGGGCCGAACGGCTCAGCGGCGGCGACGGCACCGCCCGGTGGACCGAGATCGAGGTCGAGCTGGCGGACGACGGCGACCCCGCCTTCCTGGACAAGGTCGAGAAGAAACTGCGCAAGGCCGGCGTCTCCCGCTCCACGTCGGCGTCCAAGCTGGTCAGGGCGCTGGGGGAGACCGGCCGCAAGGCGCGCAAGGAACCCGTCGTGGCGGCGGCACCCGTCACCGCCGGCGACCACGTCCTCGCGTACGTCCGTGCCCAGCGCGACGCGATCGTCGAACTGGACCCCGCCGTCCGCCGGGACGTCTTCGACGCCGTGCACAGCATGCGGGTCGCCACCCGCAGGCTCCGCAGCACGTTCCGCTCGTACGGCAACGTCCTGGACCGGGGCGTCACCGACCCGATCCGCGACGAACTGAAGTGGCTGGCGGGGGAACTGGGCGTCGACCGCGACCAGGAGGTCCTGACCGAGCGGCTGACGACGGCCCTCGGCGCCCTGCCGCGCACCCTGCTCGCCGGGCCCGTCCGCGGCCGGCTGCGCACCTGGGCGCACGCCCGCCGGTCCGGTTCCCGGCGCCGCCTGATCGCCGTGCTCGACGGCGGCCGGTATCTGAACCTCCTCGTCTCCCTCGACGCGCTGCTCGCCACCCCGCCGCTGCGGGCCGCCGCCGCGGACACCACGGGCAAGGCCGTCACGAAGGCCGTGCGCAAGGACTTCGACAAGCTGTCCGGCCTGGTCGGGCAGGCCGTCGACCTGCCGTCGGGGGAGAGCCGCGACCTCGCGATCCACGAGGCCCGCAAGAAGACCAAACGCACGCGTTACGCGGCCGAACTCGCCGCCCCCGTCCTCGGAAAGCCCGCGAAGAGCCTGGTGAGCGACATGAAGTCCCTCCAGGGCCTGCTCGGCGAACACCAGGACAGCGTGATGGCGAGGCTGGCCCTGCGGGACCTGGCGACCCAGGCCCACGCTGCAGCCGAGAACGCCTTCACGTACGGGGTCCTGTACGGCCACGAGGAACGCGTCGCCGAGTCGGTGGAGACGGCTCTGCCGGAGGCGTGGGAGGCGATCAGGAACGGGACGACGATCTAGGCGACGATCTTTTCGGGGCGCCCTCCAGGGCGCCCCGAAGGGGCGCGGGGAACTGCGCGACCAGCCACGACGGATCCGCGGTCGCGCGACGGCGGCAGGCGCCCACGGACCCGGCGGAGCGCGAACGCGGACGGGGCGTGCGCCCAGGCACGTTACGCTGGAAAGTCATCCCCTGTCGGCTCGCAAAGGTTCGTGAGATGTCTGCCGAAACCGCTGTGTCGGTCTTTCCACAGCTCGAAGCTCTGCTCCCGCATGTGCAGAAGCCGATCCAGTACGTCGGCGGAGAGCTCAACTCCACGGTCAAGCCCTGGGAGGACTGCGACGTCCGCTGGGCGCTCATGTACCCGGACGCGTACGAGGTCGGACTGCCCAACCAGGGCGTCATGATCCTCTACGAGGTCCTGAACGAGCGCGCTGGCGTCCTCGCCGAGCGCACGTACAGCGTCTGGCCGGACCTTGAGGAGCTGATGCGCGAGCATGGCGTCCCGCAGTTCACGGTGGACGGCCACCGGCCCGTGAAGGCCTTCGACGTGTTCGGGCTGAGCTTCTCCACGGAGCTGGGCTACACGAACATGCTGACCGCGCTCGACCTCGCGGGCATCCCGCTGGAGTCGAAGGACCGCGGTCTCGACGACCCGATCGTGCTGGCTGGCGGTCACGCCGCGTTCAACCCCGAGCCGATCGCCGACTTCATCGACGCGGCGATCATCGGCGACGGCGAGCAGGCCGTGCTGGACATGACCGAGATCATCCGTGCCTGGAAGGCCGAGGGCCGGCCCGGTGGCCGCGAGGAGGTCCTGTTCCGCCTCGCGAGGACGGGCGGGGTGTACATCCCGGCGTTCTACGACGTCGAGTACCTCCCCGACGGCCGTATCGGCCGCATGGTCCCCAACAAGTCGGGCGTCCCGTGGCGCGTGTCCAAGCACACGGTCATGGACCTGGACGAGTGGCCGTACCCGAAGCAGCCCCTCGTGCCGCTCGCCGAGACCGTCCACGAGCGCATGTCGGTGGAGATCTTCCGCGGCTGCACCCGCGGCTGCCGCTTCTGCCAGGCGGGCATGATCACCCGCCCCGTCCGTGAGCGTTCCATCACGGGCATCGGCGAGATGGTCGACAAGGGCCTCAAGGCGACGGGCTTCGAGGAGGTGGGCCTGCTCTCCCTGTCCTCGGCGGACCACTCGGAGATCGGCGACATCGCCAAGGGCCTCGCGGACCGGTACGAGGAGGACAAGGTCGGGCTCTCCCTGCCCTCCACCCGGGTCGACGCGTTCAACGTCGACCTGGCGAACGAGCTGACCCGCAACGGCCGCCGCTCCGGGCTGACCTTCGCCCCCGAGGGCGGCTCCGAGCGCATGCGCAAGGTCATCAACAAGATGGTCTCGGAGGAGGACCTGATCCGGACCGTCTCGACGGCGTACGGCAACGGCTGGCGCCAGGTCAAGCTGTACTTCATGTGCGGCCTGCCCACCGAGACCGACGAGGACGTCCTCCAGATCGCGGACATGGCGATGAACGTGATCGCCGAGGGCCGCAAGGTCTCCGGCCAGAACGACATCCGCTGCACGGTCTCCATCGGCGGCTTCGTCCCCAAGCCGCACACGCCGTTCCAGTGGGCCCCGCAGCTGTCGGCACAGGAGACGGACGCCCGGCTCGGCAAGCTCCGTGACCGGATCCGCGGCGACAAGAAGTACGGCCGCTCCATCGGTTTCCGCTACCACGACGGCAAGCCCGGCATCGTCGAGGGCCTGCTCTCCCGCGGCGACCGCCGCATCGGCTCGGTCATCCGCGCCGTCTACGAGGACGGCGGACGCTTCGACGGCTGGCGCGAGTACTTCTCGTACGACCGCTGGATGCGGTGCGCCGACAAGACGCTCCCCGCCTTCGGTGTGGACGTCGACTGGTA
Organism: Streptomyces sp. NPDC102514; assembly: GCF_055584525.1. Taxonomy (NCBI): domain Bacteria; kingdom Bacillati; phylum Actinomycetota; class Actinomycetes; order Kitasatosporales; family Streptomycetaceae; genus Streptomyces; species Streptomyces sp. NPDC102514. Next base: position 324,116 of record NZ_JBVJLW010000014.1, on the reverse strand, counting down.
CACCACCCGCGAGCGCACCTACGAGGAGGTCCTGCCCTGGGACCACCTCGACTCGGGCCTCGACAAGGAATGGCTCTGGCAGGACTGGCAGGACGCGCTCGACGAGACCGAGGTCGACGACTGCCGCTGGACGCCGTGCTTCGACTGCGGGGTGTGCCCGCAGCTGGACCTCGACATCCAGGTCGGGCCGACCGGCAAGAAGCTGCTGCCGCTGACGGTGAAGAACGCCGCGCCCGCCGCGGCCGGCGGTCACAGCCACTGACACGGGTTTTACGGCGGGGACGGTGCGATCCGGGGCGAGCGCGGAGGAAAGTGCCGTTCCCGGACCGTTCGTGCATCCATCCGGACGGTTGACGCGTCCGTGTGGGTATGGACCTGGAGAAGTCGCCGCAGCCCGCGCCGCCCGTGATGCCCGCGCGGCAGCGGGACGCCGCTCCTGAGGGATGTCTCGCCGTCGCCATCCGCATCCCGGTGCGGATCGTGGTGTTCGTGCTGATCGTGCCCGTGCGGATGGCCTGGGACGCGCTCGTCGTCTGCGGCCGGCTCCTCGACGACACACTGCTGCGGCCGCTCGGCCGCGCGCTCATGTGGGTGCTCGCGCCGGTCGGCCGGGCCCTCGTGCGGCTGCTGGACGGCGTCGCGATCGTCCTCGCCCGGCTGTTCACCGGCATCGGGTACGCGCTGAAGTGGCTGTGCCTACTGGTGTTCGTCTGGCCGTGGGTGGGCCTGTGGCGTTACGTGGCCGTGCCGGTGGGCCGGGCGCTCGCGTGGCTCGGGCACGTGCTGCTGGTCGTCCCCGCCCGGTGGCTGTACGAGCGGCTGCTGACGCCTCTGGGGCACGGCATCGTGTGGACGCTGCGGGGCTTCGGGGCCGGCTGCGCCTGGTTGTGGCGGACGGCGGTGCTCACTCCGACGGGCTGGCTGTACCGGGCCCTGCTCGCGCCGACCGGGCGCGGTGTCGCGTGGGTCGTCGCGGGGCTGTGGTCCGGGGTGGTGTGGGTCTCGCGGGGACTGTGGGCGGGAGTTGTATGGGTCTCCCGCGGTGTGTGGGCGGGCATCACATGGGTCGGCGGGGGACTGTGGGCCGCCATGACATGGGTGGGCCGAGGGCTGTGGGCCGCCATGACATGGGTCGGCCGAGGGCTGTGGGCCGTGGTGGTCTGGCTCGGCAAGGTCGTCGGGACCCTCCTGCGGTGGACCCTCGTCGTACCCGCCGTCGCCCTGTGGCGCTGGGTCCTCGCACCGGTCGGACGAGGCATCGCCGTCATCGCGCGGGAGATCGGCGAGGCCCTGGGACACGCCTGGCGCGTCGCCGGATACGTGTCCCTCGCCGTCGGCCGCTTCCTCGGACGACTCTTCCGGTGGATCTTCGTCGAGCCGGTGCGGTGGGCGTACCGGAGCGTGTTCACTCCGATGGGGCACTTCGTACGGGACGTCTTCTGGAAGCCCGCGGCGGAGGCCGCGCGGAGCGTGGGCCGCGTCACCCGGCAGGCCCTGGCGAGCGCCCGGGAGACGGCACGGCAGACCAGGGCCGCCGACATCAGGCGCGCACTGTTCGGCGCACCGCGCGAGTCCGAGCCCGTACCCCTGGCCGGACCCCGCGCGGAGCCGGAGCAGGTACGCCTGGTCAAGCCCGGCGGGCCCCTGTGGAGCACGCCCGGCCCCTCCCGAAGGGAACGCACGGGCGCCGACACACGTACTCTAGGTAGTAGTACGACCGCACTCACGAAGGACTGAACGACACTGGGCAAGCGACAGCCCGAAGGCCCGCCGCCCGCACCCGCGGTGCAGCGCATCCGACTGCGCTACACCAAGCGCGGCCGCCTCCGGTTCACCAGCCACCGTGACTTCCAGCGTGCCTTCGAGCGCGCGTTGCGCCGAGCCGAGGTGCCCATGGCGTACTCGGCGGGGTTCACGCCGCACCCGAAGGTGTCGTACGCCAATGCCGCACCCACCGGCACGGGCAGTGAGGCGGAATATCTGGAGATCGCGCTCACCGACGCGCGCGATCCCGAAAAGCTGCGCGCACTCCTCGACGAGTCGATGCCCGCGGGGCTCGACATCATCGACGCCGTGGAGGCCCGTACGTCGGGTCTCGCCGACCGGCTCACCGCGTCCGTGTGGGAGATGCGCCTCGACGGCGTGTCCCACGAGGACGCGCTGCGCGCGGTCGACGCCTTCACCGCGGCCGAGACCGTCGAGGTGCAGCGCAAGGCGAAGAACGGCATGCGCACCTTCGACGCCCGCGGCGCCGTCGCGAGTCTGGAGGCGCACAGTGCACAGCCGACGGCACACGGTCCACAGGCTGATAGGCCGACCGACCAGGCCTGTGCGATACTGCGGCTGGTTGTTCGGCACGTGACGCCTGCCGTTCGACCTGACGACGTCCTGTCCGGTCTCCGAGCTGTGGCCGACCTGGCGCCGCCGGTCCCCGCAGCGGTGACCAGGCTGGCGCAGGGGCTTTTCGATGAAGAGACCGGCACGGTGACCGACCCGCTCGCGCCCGACCGCGAGGCAGCAGCACCTTCTCCGGGAATCTCCGGGGACAGCGCGACTGCCGCCGCGAAGGCGCTGGCGTAAGGAAGGTCCCGCGCAGGGACGTACGTCGAAGCGCCGCCCTCGTATCCGGGAGCCACCTGGTTCGGGCAGCGCACCGACCAGAAGACTTTCGCCAGGCCGTACGCACTCATGGCATACGGAACCGGCGAGACAGGACACAGAGAGCTCCCGTGCGGCGCCCGCGCCCCGGACGGCGGCACCGCGCAACGCGCGAGCCGCGGACGTCACCGGATCCGCGGCGCCCGGGAGCCTGACGGGAGATCCACCCGCATGCTTGAGCCGACCGACCCCACCGAGCCTTCCACGGGCTCCGACAACAGCACCCCGAGCGACACGCTGCCGCCACGCCGGCGCCGTCGTGCCGCTTCGCGCCCCGCCGGCCCGCCGTCGGCGGACGCCGAGAGCACGGCCGTGGCGGAGACCACGGCGCCGGCCATACCGGCTGTGACCTCCGCGGACCTCGCGACGGAGGAGGCGGCCACGACCGCCGCTCCCAGGAAGCGGGCCGCGGCGAAGACACCCGCGGCCGCCGCGGACGAACCGACGGAGGCACCGGCCGACGAGGCCGCCCCCGCTCCCCGTGCGCGCCGTCGTGCCACCCGAGGCGCATCCGCCCCGGCGGGAGCCCCGCAGGCCGCCGAGGCCACGACTGCCGAGACCGCCGCGCCGGCCGTGACGGCGGAGCCCGAGGCGCCCGCCGGGACCGAGGCCGACGCAGCGCCCGCCCCGCGTGCGCGCCGTCGTGCCACGCGCCGGGCCACCGCGCCCACGGGTGCGCCGCAGGCTGCTGAGGCCGCCGAGACGGCCGTAACCGTCGAGGTACCGGCTGCTGCTCCGGTTGCCGAGGAGACACCGGCTGCCGAGGCCGAGGCGGCGCCCGCCCCGCGTGCGCGCCGTCGTGCCACGCGCCGGGCCACTGCTCCCACGGGTGCGCCGCAGGTGGCTGAGGCCGCCGAGACGGCCGTAACCGCCGAGGTACCTGCTGCTGCCCCAGCCGTCGAAGAGACGCCGGTCGTCGAGGAGACACCGGCTGTCGAGGCCGAGGCAGAAGCGGCGCCCGCGCCGCGTGCGCGCCGTCGTGCGACCCGCCGCGCCACCGCGCCCGCCGGTGCGCCGCAGGCGGAGAGCGTGACGCCCGAGCAGGCGCCCGCCGAGGCCGCCGCCGAGCCCACTCGTCGCGTCGCCCGGCAGAAGGCCGAGCGCGCCGAGACCCCCACCGCGACCGAGCCCACCGAGGCCGTTGCTCGCGACGAGCGCAGGGAGGCCCCCGTGGCCGCTGCCAAGAACGACCGGTCCGCCGAGACCGAGACCCCCGACGACGCCGACGACGCCACCCCGCGCCGCGCCCGTCGCCGGGCCACCCGCAAGGCGGCCGGAGGCTTCTCCGCGCCCGCGCCCCGCAGGACCGCCGAGGAGGGTTCGGCCCGGCGCCCCGCGCGCCCCGCCGTCGCCGTCTTCCAGGCGCCTGTCTTCACCGAGCCGATGTTCCAGACGCCGGAGCGTGCCGCAGCCGCCGCCGCGGCCGAGGCCGCCGAAGAGGTGGAGGAGGTCGCGGAGCCGGTCCAGCAGCAGGCCGCCCCCGTGGCCGCCGCCGAGGAGGAGACGGGCGGTTCGCGCCGTCGCCGCCGCCGTGGCAAGGCCGAGGAGCCCGCCGCCCCCGCCGAGCGTGCCCCGGTGGAGCGTGCCCCCGAGGCCGAGGAGCCGGCCGACGAGGAGCCCGTCGAGGAGGAGTCCGCCGAGGACGCCGCCGACGGTGACGACAGCGAGGAGACCGGTTCGCGCCGCCGTCGCCGCCGCGGTGGCCGTCGCCGCCGCCGGGGCGAGTCCGCCGACGCGGACGACGACTTCGCTGCCGAGCAGAACGAGCGGGGTGAGCGCGGCGAGCAGGCCGCCCGGACCTCCGACGACACCGAGGACAGCGCCGAGCAGGGCGAAGAGGACTCCGCCGACGCGGACGACGACCACGACGACGGCGGCGGCTCCAGCAGCAGCCGTCGCCGCCGGCGCCGTCGCCGTCGCGCCGGTGACTCCTCCGGCGAGGCCGAGTCCGGCGAGAGCGACCCCGAGCGCACGGTCGTCAAGGTCCGCGAGCCCCGCAAGAAGGACGAGCACCCCAGCGACGAGGTCCAGTCCATCAAGGGCTCGACCCGCCTGGAGGCCAAGAAGCAGCGCCGCCGTGAAGGGCGCGAGCAGGGCCGCCGCCGCGTCCCGATCATCACCGAGGCCGAGTTCCTGGCCCGCCGCGAGGCCGTCGAGCGCGTGATGGTCGTCCGCCAGAGCGGCGAGCGCACGCAGATCGGTGTCCTTGAGGACGACGTGCTCGTGGAGCACTACGTCAACAAGGAGCAGTCGACGTCGTACGTCGGCAACGTCTACCTGGGCAAGGTCCAGAACGTGCTGCCGTCGATGGAGGCCGCCTTCATCGACATCGGCAAGGGCCGCAACGCGGTCCTGTACGCCGGTGAGGTCAACTTCGAGGCGCTGGGCATGGCCAACGGCCCCCGCCGCATCGAGAGCGCCCTGAAGTCCGGTCAGTCGGTCCTCGTGCAGGTCACCAAGGACCCGATCGGCCACAAGGGCGCCCGCCTCACCAGCCAGGTCTCGCTGCCCGGCCGCTACCTGGTCTACGTGCCCGAGGGCTCCATGACCGGTATCAGCCGCAAGCTGCCCGACACCGAGCGCGCCCGGCTGAAGACCATCCTCAAGAAGATCGTCCCCGAGGACGCGGGCGTCATCGTGCGCACCGCCGCCGAGGGCGCGAGCGAGGACGAGCTGCGCCGTGACGTCGAGCGGCTGCAGGCGCAGTGGGAGGACATCGAGAAGAAGGCGAAGAGCGGCAACGCCCCGACCCTGCTCTACGGCGAGCCGGACATGACCGTCCGGGTCGTCCGCGACATCTTCAACGAGGACTTCTCCAAGGTCATCGTCAGCGGCGACGAGGCGTGGGACACCATCCACGGTTACGTGGCCCATGTGGCGCCCGACCTGGCGAACCGCCTGTCGCGGTGGACCTCCGAGGTCGACGTCTTCGCGACGTACCGGATCGACGAGCAGCTCGCCAAGGCCCTGGACCGCAAGGTCTGGCTGCCCAGCGGTGGTTCGCTGGTCATCGACAAGACCGAGGCGATGATCGTCATCGACGTCAACACCGGCAAGTTCACCGGTCAGGGCGGCAACCTCGAAGAGACGGTCACCAGGAACAACCTGGAGGCGGCCGAGGAGATCGTGCGCCAGCTGCGGCTGCGCGACCTCGGCGGCATCGTCGTCATCGACTTCATCGACATGGTCCTTGAGTCCAACCGGGACCTGGTGCTCAGGCGCCTCCTGGAGTGCCTGGGCCGCGACCGTACGAAGCACCAGGTGGCCGAGGTCACCTCGCTGGGCCTCGTCCAGATGACCCGCAAGCGGGTCGGGCAGGGCCTGCTGGAGTCGTTCTCGGAGACCTGCGTCCACTGCAACGGCCGCGGCGTGATCGTGCACATGGAGCAGCCGACCTCCGCCGGAGGCGGCGGCAAGCGCAAGAAGCGCGGTCGTGGCGGTGCCGAGCAGACCCACGAGCACGAGCACACGTACGAGACGGAGACGGCCGAGGCCGCCGAGCCGGACGAGACGGTTGCCGAGGTCGCCGCGGAGGCTGCCGAGCCCGTCGCGCTTCCCGAGCCCGAGTTCGTACCGGACGAGGACCTCTACAGCAGTGCCGCCGAGGCGGAGGCCGCGGCGACCCGTGGTGGGCGTTCGCGTCGCCGGTCGGGCCGTCGTGCGTCGGCCCCGGCGGGTGCGCCGAGGTCCGAGTCCCGCAGGTCCGAGCGGGCCGAGCGGGCGGAACGTGCCGAGCAGGCCGAGCGCCGGGACGAGGTTCCGACCGCGCAGTCCGTGACGCCGGAGGAAGAGGCCGAGCGTCCGGTCCGGCAGGAGCCGGCCGAGGTCGCGCAGACGGCGCCCGTCGCCGCCGAGGACCCGGTGGTCGAGGCTCCGGCCGCCGCCGAGGCCCCGGCCGTCGACGACGCGGCTCCCAAGGGCCGTACGCGCCGTCGGGCGACCCGCAAGGTGTCCGCGCCCGCCGGTTCGCCCACGGCGGCCGAGGAGACCGTGGTGACGGTCTCCGAGCCGGTGGCCGCGCCCGTCGCGCCCGCCGAGCCCGTGGAGCAGGCCGCCGAGGCCGTCTCCGCGGAGGAGCAGCCCGTCGCGGACAGTGCCGCCCCGGCCCGTCCGAGGCGTCGTGCGGTCCGCAAGGCCACCGCGCCGACCTCGTCCGCCGAGACCGCCGTCACGGTCGTCCCGGCGGCGCAGCCGGACGCCGCGGCGCAGGCCGTCGAGGCGCCGGTCGAGGCCCCCGCGGAACCGTCCGCCGAGGACGGCGACGACGCCGTGGCGCCGGCCAAGAAGACGGCCCGCAAGGCGGCCAAGAAGGCGCCCGCGAAGAAGGCCGCCGCGAAGAAGACGACGACGGCGGCCAAGAAGACGGTCGCCAAGAAGACCACGGCCAAGAAGGCGACGAAGACCGCCAAGACGGCCGCGAAGTCGACGTCCAAGAAGACCGCGGCGGCGGAGCAGCAGACTCCGTCCACCGTCACGGCCTCCACCGACGAGGACTGACGAGGGCACAGGACGGCGGAGGCGCGAGCCTCGGCACGACGCCCCCCGACCGGCGCTCACCGCGCCGGCCGGGGGGCGTCGTCGTGTCCGGCGCGAGTGCGGCCGTGGTCGGCGTGGGCGCCGACGCCGTCACTCGTACGACCCGCGCGGTTACCCGAACTGTCGTCCCGGGCGCCCGGTTTGACGTACCGTGGCGCGTTTTGGGGAGCATCACGGACATCACATTCACCCCCCGCCCCTTGGCTGGTGACCCCTCACCTGTAAAACTCGGGCGGTCATTGATTACACATACACGGGTGTACGTCGGGGAGGACGTTCACACGTGTCAGGGGGAGGGGATCCCATGGTGTGCGTGCGCCTGCAGGGCACGGGGCGGCACCGCGCTGTGAAGCCGGTCAAGGGAAGCCGTCAGGCGCTCGCGCTGGCGACCGTGCTGTCCGCGGCGGGTGTCCAGGCCGGTATGACGGCGGGTACGGCGCAGGCCGTCGACAACCCGGCGTGGACCGAGGGGCCGGTCTTCAACGACCCGCTCGGCACCACCGACCAGCAGTACGCGATCCGCACCCGGCTCGTCGAGCTGACGAACTCCGCGCTGCCCGGCTCCACGATCAAGGTCGCGGTCTACCACGTCTGGGAGGCCGGCGTCGTCGACGCGCTCGTCGCCGCCAAGAACCGCGGTGTGCACGTACAGGTGCTGCTCGACGAGTCCAGCATCAGCGACCGCCCGACGAACACCGCCTACGGGACGCTCGCCTCGGGTCTCGGCACGGACCGTACGCAGGTCTCGTACGTCTCGACGTGTCCGGAGAACAAGTCGTGCCTCGGCGACCCGAAGTTCGGGCAGTCGATCATGCACAACAAGTTCTGGCTGTTCTCGGCGGTCGAGGGCGCCACGAACGTGGTCGTCGAGACCACCTCGAACTCCACGCCGTCCGCGCACACGCGCTTCTTCAACGACGCGCTGCTGCTGCCGAACAACCCGACGATGTACGACGCGTACGCGGACTACTTCGACACGATGGTCGCGCAGGACTGGGAGTCCTGGAACTACCGCACGGTGAGCAACGGCCTCTACAAGGCGTACTTCTTCCCGCGGGCGGGCAACACACGGGCCACCGACTCGGTGTACTCGATCCTCAACAACGTCACCTGCAAGTACAAGGACACCGCGGGCGTCACGCAGTCGACCAAGGTCCGGGTGGCGATCTTCAAGATCACGCGGCTGGCCATCGCGGAGAAGCTGGTCGACCTGAAGAAGGCGGGCTGCTCCGTGAGCATCGTCTACGCGGAGTCGGACAGCGCCAAGAGCAGCGGCGGCACCAAGGGCACCTGGGAGAAGCTGCACACCACCGGGGGCCCGACCGTACGCTGCTACAACGACGACCGTGACCCGCTGAACCCCGGCAAGAAGCTGGTCACGCCGTACATCATCCACTCCAAGTACATCCTGGTGGACGGGATGTACGACGGCGTGAAGAACAAGGTCAGCTTCACCGGCTCAGGCAACTACACGGGCCCCGCGCTGCGCGAGAACGACGAGTCGATCGTGAAGGTCGACGACGACGCCGTGCACGACATGTACAAGATCCACTTCGACCGGGTGACCAAGGTTGCCTACCCGGGCACCGCGGACACCACGGATCTGTGCAAGGGCGTGAAGCCGCTGCCCGCGGACGGCGAGCCCACGTAGGTTGCCTGGTCAGGGGGTGGTCCGGACCCGGTTTGACCCCCAGGTCGGGGCCCCGTAACCTTGACCCTCGGTGTGTTTATTGATGCACCGCATTCCCGTAAACCTCTTCCTCCTGGTGGCTCGCGCCCCGGGAGAGGCTGCCTGCTTCGCTTTTTTCGGTGGCTGGACTGCGGGGATTCCGATTTCGAGTGAGAGAGAGATCCGCGTGTACGCCATCGTGCGCAGCGGTGGTCGCCAGCACAAGGTTGCTGTCGGCGACATCGTTGAGGTTGACAAGATTTCCACTGCCAAGGTCGGCGACACGGTCGAGCTCTCGACCCTGCTCGTTGTCGACGGCGACGCTGTCACCAGCGACCCGTGGGTCCTGGCCGGCATCAAGGTCCAGGCCGAGATCGTGGATCACCACAAGGGTGTGAAGATCGACATCCTTCGCTACAAGAACAAGACCGGCTACCGCCGTCGTCAGGGCCACCGCCAGCAGTACACGGCGATCAAGGTCACTGAGATCCCCGCGGCTGCGAAGTAAGGGACTGAGGAGAGATGGCACACAAGAAGGGCGCATCGTCCACCCGGAACGGTCGCGACTCAAACGCTCAGCGGCTCGGTGTGAAGCGCTTCGGCGGTCAGACCGTCAACGCCGGTGAGATCCTGGTCCGCCAGCGTGGCACCCACTTCCACCCCGGCGTGAAGGTCGGCCGTGGCAAGGACGACACGCTGTTCGCGCTGGCCGCCGGTGCGGTCGAGTTCGGCACGCACCGCGGCCGCAAGGTCGTGAACATCGTTCCGGTCGCCTGACCGGATCTTTCGCGAGGCGGACCTCACTTCCCGTACGGGAAGCGGGTCCGCCTTTCGCGTGTTTTAACTGGTGGAGAGGTGTCCGTCGGACGGACACCGCCATCGAGTAGTGATCATCGGGCGGCGACGACCGCGCGGTGCTCATCGATGAGAGATTTTCCGTACGTAACTGGAGGCACATCCCATGACCACCTTCGTGGACCGCGTCGAGCTGCACGTCGCCGCGGGTAGCGGAGGCCACGGCTGTGCCTCCGTGCACCGGGAGAAGTTCAAGCCCCTCGGTGGCCCGGACGGCGGCAACGGCGGCCGTGGCGGTGACGTGATCCTGGTCGTCGACCAGTCCGTCACCACGCTCCTCGACTACCACCACTCCCCGCACCGCAAGGCCACCAGCGGCCGGCCCGGTGAGGGCGGCAACCGCTCCGGCAAGGACGGCCAGGACCTGATCCTGCCGGTGCCGGACGGCACGGTCATCCAGGACAAGGACGGCAACGTCCTCGCGGACCTGGTGGGCCACGGCACGACCTACGTGGCCGCCGAGGGCGGCAGGGGCGGCCTCGGCAACGCGGCACTGTCCTCGGCCCGCCGCAAGGCGCCCGGCTTCGCCCTGCTGGGTGTTCCCGGCGACCTCCAGGACATCGTCCTGGAGCTGAAGACGGTCGCCGACGTGGCGCTCGTCGGCTACCCGAGCGCGGGCAAGTCCTCGCTGATCTCGGTGCTGTCGGCGGCCAAGCCCAAGATCGCCGACTACCCCTTCACGACCCTCGTCCCCAACCTCGGTGTGGTGACGGCCGGCTCGATGGTCTACACGATCGCCGACGTGCCCGGACTCATCCCCGGAGCCAGCCAGGGCAAGGGCCTGGGGCTTGAGTTCCTGCGGCACGTGGAGCGCTGCGAGGTACTGGTCCACGTGCTGGACACGGCGACCCTGGAGTCGGACCGCGACCCCGTCTCCGACCTCGACATCATCGAGGAGGAGCTGAACCAGTACGGCGGGCTGGGCAACCGGCCGCGCCTCGTCGTCCTCAACAAGATCGACGTGCCCGACGGCAAGGACCTGGCCGAGATGGTGCGCCCCGACCTGGAGGCCCGCGGCTACCAGGTCTTCGCGATCTCCGCCGTCGCCCACATGGGCCTCAAGGAGCTTTCCTTCGCGCTCGCCGAGCTGGTCGGGAAGGCGCGTGCGGCGAAGCCCAAGGAAGAGGCGACGCGGATCGTCATCCGGCCGAAGGCCGTCGACGACGCCGGCTTCACCGTGGTCCGCGAGGACGACGGCCTCTACCGCGTGCGCGGCGAGAAGCCCGAGCGGTGGATCCGCCAGACCGACTTCAGCAACGACGAGGCCGTCGGGTACCTCGCCGACCGGCTCAGCCGCCTCGGCGTCGAGGCGTCGCTGATGAAGGCGGGAGCCAACTCGGGTGACGGCGTTGCCATCGGTCCCGAGGAGAACGCCGTCGTCTTCGACTGGGAGCCGTCGGTGCTGGCCGGTGCGGAGATGCTCGGGCGCCGTGGTGAGGACCACCGCTTCGAGCCGCCGCGGCCGGCTGCGCAGCGGCGTCGGGACAAGCAGGCGGAGCGGGACGAGTCGGACCGGGAATTCGACGACTTCAACCCGTTCTAACGGGTCTGCCCTCCGGGCCGGGGGTGCGCGGATACACCTGCGGCCCGGTGGGGGTGATCCGCGCCGTTCCTCGCGCCCCTTGGGTGGGTGGGGGTTGAGGTTTGTGTGTTCGCCTTGGGCCGGTGGGGGCTGGTCGCGCCGTTCCCCGCGCCCCTTGGGTGGGTGGGGGCTGGGGTTTGTGTGTTTGCCTCGGGACGGTGGGGGTGGCCCGCGCCGTTCCTCGCGCCCCTTAGGTGGGTGGGGGTGCTGTGGTGTTTTGGCTGCGGGGGGTTCGGTTGAGCGTGGTGTGCCCCGGGCGCCTGTTTTTAGGGGCGCGGGGAACTGCGCGAGTCACCCCCACCGGCCTCAGCTTTTTAAGGGGCGCGAGGAACGGCGCGGGTCACCCCCACCGGGCCCGCGGTGGAGGCAGCCACCTCAGCTGTCCAAGGGGCGCGGGGAACGGCGCGACAAGCCCCCACCGGGCCGCAGGTGACAGCGTGGCCGTGTGGGCAGCGCAAAGGCGTGGGGCCCGGAGACTTCTCCGGGCCCCACGCCTTTGTCGAGCCGCTACGCGTTGACCGCGTCCTCCGCCTCGCTCGCGTCCTGCGCCCCCTCCTCCGCCGCGTCCTCGGACGCGGACCGCGGGGAAGGGATCTCGGCCGCGAGGCGCGACTCCATGCGTACCCGCCGCTCGTCGGCCTTCGTGCACAGGTCGTCGATCGCCCCGTTGAAGCGGGCCATCGACGGCGGGTCGGACGGGCCGAGCAGGTGCTCCTTCAGTGCGGCACGGGCCGCCGTGAACTGGTCCTTCTCGGGACGGCGTACCGACTCCAGGAGCGCCGCCACACCCTCCGCGCCCGGCGCCAGCACCACACCCGCCGACACCGTCGGGAACCCCGTGCGGAACGCCGCCTCGGTCATCCCCGACGTGTTCGCCACCGCGTACGGCTTCTCGCTCGACAGCCAGTCGGAGACGACCGACGAGACGTCGCTGACCAGCAGGTCCGCCTGGTTGAAGCACGCGAAGATACCCGGCCGCGCGTCCGTGATGATCTGGTGCTCCCACTCCGGGAAGGACGCCCAGTACGCCTTCTCCCAGGCCAGCGTGGCCTCGGCGATGGCGGCCTCACGGTCGCCCCGGGGCGCGCCCTGGAGCAGCATGCGCTCCATTTCGTCGGCGCTGTTGCGGAAGTCGGTGGACGTCAGCTTGTCCAACTCGGCCGTGCGGCGCGTCAGTTCGGCCGCGGCACCGGCGTCGGGACGGGCGCCGGAGCGCAGCGCGGCGGCCTCGCGGATCATCGCCTTGATGCGTTCGTTCGCGGCGCCCGCGCGCAGGTCGACGGAGCCGGTCATCGGGTGCGGCTTGTAGAGGAGCCGTACCCCGTCGTCGGCCAGGAGCTGCCGGACGATGTTCTCGCCGGCCAGGACCACGGACGTGTTGCCGGGGTTGCCGTCCCAGCCCTCCCACGTGGGGGCGTACAGCACGGTCGTGAACGCGCCCGTCGGCGCCCCCGAGTAGGGGCGGATCGGCGCGAGCTGCGGCCGGCCGACCTCCACGATGTCCTTGTCCTCGACGCCGACCTCGGCCAGCGCGTACCGCTCGCGGGCCGCGGGCCCGGCCACCCACACCTCGTCGTACGCCTTCGCGTACGGGTTGCAGGAGGAGAGCTTGTCGCTCTCGCCGTGGTTGATGAAGGCGTGCTTGACCGTGGGGATGCGCAGGACCTGCGAGGTCTTCGCGGCGTTCGCCGGGTGCAGCATCATCTTCAGCGTCGAGTTCTCCAGCGAGAACATCGTCGAGACCTTCGGGAAGCAGATCACCGGCACGTCGGTGGCGTCGATCTTCTGCACCATGAACCGCTCGCGCAGCACGATCAACGGCTTCGCGTCGACCGCGGAGACCGTGGAGAGCCACATGTTCGCCTGGTACGCGGAGGTCGTGCCGCCGGAGAAGTACATGGCGACCGTCGGCCGGTAGTCGGCCAGCCACGCGTCCAGCCACTCCATGACCTTCTGCTCGCTCAGGGCGCGCTTCTTCGGCAGCAGCCAGGTGGCCAGCCACGCCGTGCCGCCGCCGATCAGCACGAGGGCGACGCCGAGGCCGATGGCGCCCCACAGGGCGTCCTCGGTGGCCGCGGTGACCATCAGGCCGATCGTGGTCGGGACGGAGAAGGTGAGCAGCCGGTGACCGGGGCGCCGGGCCAGGATGCGCGGCGGCGCGGTGGTCAGGCGCAGCGCGGACGCGTCGATGTTCCGGGTGACGATCGGCAGCGTACGGGTGCGGCGGACCATGACGGCGGCGGCCTGGCAGGCGAAGTGCAGGGCGTAGAAGGCGCACAGCCCGACCATCAGCGGCGCCTGCTCGTGCGTCGGGCTGATGCCGTCGATCCGCAGGAGCCCCACCAGGATGATCATGTCGCGCAGCAGCTGCCGGACCGTGGCGTCGAAGCGGACCTTGCCGAGCAGCGAGAGCAGCCCGGGATCCCGGTACTGCAGGAACACGTCGAGGGCGAGGCCGGCGGCGCTCGCGGCGACGAACACCGGGACGTTCGGCAGCAGAGCGGAGACGATCTGAGCCGTGAAGAGCGCGAACATCGAGAGCAGCGCGGAGAGCTGCACGATGCGGCGGGTGGCGAGTCCGGCGGAGGGCACGGAATGGGCTCCTGCGAGGGGTGCGGCGGATGGGGGAGGCGTGGAGGTCGGGCCTCGCCGTACCTCCCTGAAGCTCGTACGGGAGAGGCCGATCCCTGACCGTATGACCTCTGCGGGTCGCCTAGCAATCTTGCGTGAGAACTATCACCGGATTTGGGTTTAAAACGACGAGAAGCTGTGACGCTCCCTTCCCGCCCTCAGCGCGCGCCCCCGCCGGCCCGCCTCCCCGCGTCCGCCCCTCGAAACGCGGGGGCGTCGGCCACCCCCCGTCCCGTAGATTGCACGAACCGGACAGGTCGCGGGTCGGGCCATGGGAACGTTGGGAACATCGGGGTGCAGCGTGTCAGCGGCTAGGCGGGCGGCAAGCAGGCAGGGCGTCGTGGACGCCCGCAGGATCGTCGTCAAGGTGGGTTCCTCGTCCCTGACCACCGCGGCCGGAGGCCTCGACGCCGACCGCGTGGACGCCCTCGTCGACGTACTCGCCAAGAGCCGCGGCGGCGGCGAGCACGAGGTCGTCCTCGTCTCGTCCGGCGCCATCGCCGCCGGTCTCGCCCCGCTGGGCCTGCGCCGCCGCCCCAAGGACCTGGCCCGCCAGCAGGCCGCCGCCAGCGTCGGCCAGGGCCTCCTGGTCGCCCGCTACACCGCCTCCTTCGCCCGGTACGGCGTCCGGGTCGGCCAGGTGCTGCTCACCTCGGACGACATGAGCCGCCGCGCCCACCACCGCAACGCCTCCCGTACCCTCGACAAGCTCCTCGCGATGGGCGCCCTGCCGGTCGTCAACGAGAACGACACCGTCGCCACGGACGAGATCCGCTTCGGCGACAACGACCGCCTCGCGGCCCTCGTCGCCCATCTCGTCCGCGCGGACCTGCTCGTCCTGCTCTCCGACGTGGACGGCGTGTACGACGGCGACCCCAGCCGACCCGGTACGTCGCGGATAGCGGAGGTACGCACTCCGGCCGACCTCGCCCACGTCGACATCGGCAGTACGGGCAAGGCGGGCGTCGGTACCGGAGGCATGGTCACCAAGGTCGAGGCGGCCCGGATCGCCGCCGCGGCCGGCATCCCGGTGGTGCTGACGAGCGCGGTGCACGCCGCCGACGCCCTCGCCGGACGGGACACCGGCACGTACTTCCACGCCACCGGCCGCCGCTCCGCCGACCGGCTGCTGTGGCTCCAGCACGCGTCGACCCCGCAGGGCGCCCTCGTCCTGGACGACGGTGCCGTGCGCGCGGTCGTCGAGCGGCGCACGTCCCTGCTGCCCGCGGGCATCGCGGCCGTCGAGGGCGACTTCACCGCCGGTGACCCCGTCGAACTGCGCGACGGCACGGGGCGGGCGGTCGCCCGGGGCCTGGTCAACTTCGACGCCAAGGAGATCCCGCAGCTGATCGGGCGCTCCACGCACGACCTGGCCCGCGAGCTGGGCCCCGCGTACGAGCGCGAGGTCGTGCACCGGGACGACCTGGTGCTGCTGAATCCGTGAACGGGACGCCCTGAAGGGGTCCGCGGGGGCCCGGAGGGGCCCGGAGCGGTGTCCACCGGACGTCCACCGGCGTACGCCCGGCGCTCCGCCCGTCAACAGGGCCCCGGCCGAAAAGGGTGGGGAACGGTGGACAAAGCCCCTGCCCGGAGGTGGACCTTCGGTAAAAGTGCCACGCGGCGCCTTCCCACCTGCTCAACTTTGTCTCAGGGAGACCCCCTCAGTCCGATCAGTCGACAGTCCGAGCGGACCCACTGCGTGAAGGAGGCCGTCGTGAGACGAGTGCGCCCTGGGGCGGCGGCGTCCCGCAGTCTTGGCGGCTCGCGCGCGGCCGGCGAGGAGCGTGCGCTCACCAGCGTCGCCGCCGGTGAGATGTACGAGGCGGAGGAGCCGCAGGACCTGCCGAGGCTGTGGCACGTCACGCTCAGCGTCTCGGGCGGCGAGGCCCCGCTCAAAGAGGTCAGGCGCGGCCTGGAACAGCTCGCCCACGACCACCCCTTTCTGCTGACCAGCCGGTACGCCAACGACCATGCGGAGATCCGCTACTGGGAGGAGGCCCGCGACCTGCACGACGCGGCCGCGGTCGCGCTGCGGCTGTGGGGCGAGCACCGCCAGACCGCGAAGCTGCCTCCGTGGGAGATCGTCGGCCTGGAGGTCATCGACCGCGAGACCTACCACCAGCGGATCGCGGAGGGCTACGGGCCGCTGCCGGCCACCCCGGTGGGCGTCCACCCGTTCTGACCGCGGTGGCCCCTGCCCCCGAGGCCGCTGCCTCCGTGGTCCTTGGGGCACACGCTTTCTACGGCCATTTCAGGACCTGTCTCGCGGTGTGGGACAACGGCTGAACAGCTCTCGCGGGCGCACTACCCTGCGGGTTATGACCACGCTCTCGCCGTACGACTCGATGTCCCCGGTCACCCAGGCCGCCTACCGGGCCAAGAACGCTGCCGCCGACCTCGCCCCGCTGCCGCGCGCCGAGAAGGACGACGCGCTGCTCGCGATCGCGGACGCCCTTGAGGTCCGTACGAGCGAGATCGTCGAGGCCAACGCCAAGGACGTCGAGCGCGCCCGCGAGGCCGGCACCAGCGAGACCGTCATCGACCGGCTGACGCTCACCCCCGAGCGGATCCGCGCGATCGCCTCCGACGTACGCGACGTGGTGGCGCTGCCCGACCCGGTCGGCGAGGTCGTCCGCGGCTCGACCCTGCCGAACGGCATCGACCTGCGCCAGGTCCGTGTCCCGCTCGGCGTCGTCGGCATCATCTACGAGGCCCGCCCGAACGTGACGGTCGACGCCGCCGCCCTGTGCCTGAAGTCCGGCAACGCGGTGCTGCTGCGCGGCTCGTCCTCGGCGTACGAGTCCAACTCCGCCCTCGTCCGCGTCCTGCGCGACGCCGTCGGCGGCTCGGGCCTGCCCGCCGACGCCGTCCAGCTCGTACCGGGCGACAACCGCGAGTCCGTACGGGAGTTGATGCGCGCCCGGGGCCTCGTCGACGTACTCATCCCGCGCGGCGGCGCCTCGTTGATCCGCACGGTCGTCCAGGAGTCCACCGTCCCGGTCATCGAGACCGGCACCGGCAACTGTCATGTCTACGTCGACGCGCACGCCGACCTCGACATGGCGATCGACATCCTGATCAACTCCAAGGCGCAGCGGCCCAGCGTCTGCAACGCCGCCGAGACGCTCCTCGTCCACCAGGACATCGCGCCCAGGTTCCTGCCGCTCGCCCTCGACGCCCTCGCGGAGGCCGGCGTCACCGTGCACGGTGACGAGCGCGTCCTCGCGTACGGCGAGGACTCCAAGGCCACCGTCGTCGAGGCGACGACCGAGGACTGGGAGACCGAGTACTTGTCGTACGACATCGCGGCGGCCGTCGTCGACTCGCTGGAGCGGGCCGTCGACCACATCCGGCTGTGGACCTCCGGGCACACCGAGGCGATCGTCACCACCTCGCAGCAGGCGGCCCGCCGCTTCACCCAGCTGGTCGATTCGACGACGGTGGCCGTGAACGCGTCCACGCGCTTCACCGACGGCGGCCAGTTCGGCTTCGGCGCCGAGATCGGCATCTCCACGCAGAAGCTGCACGCGCGGGGGCCCATGGGGCTGCCGGAACTGACGAGCACCAAGTACATCGTCACGGGCGACGGGCACATCCGGCGCTGACCGCGTCCGGCGCCGGGCACCCCGGGCCGCCCCGGCGCCGGCCGTCTCGCCAGGCGGGAGAATTTCCTTACGGTCTGCCCAAATTGACCACCCCGGTCTACTCTGGATCCGTGCCGGAGGACGTGGGGGGCACGCCGTTCCCTGACGGCTGGGAGCCCGACGACGACCGCGACCGCGGGGGTGCGGACGAAGAGTTCGCCTCCGTGGTCTTCGACGAGGCCTTCGTGCGGGCGGCGACCGTGCACGAGCCGACCGCCGTGGAGCGCCTCCTGGCCGCCGCGCAGGCGAGAGCGGAGGCCTCCGAGGCCGAGGCCCGCCGGGCGCGCACCCGGGGCCTGCGAGGGGACGACGAGCTCTACGAGGACGGGTTCGGCCCCGACGGACCGGGCGATTTCGGCCACGACCCCGATCTGGACGACCTCGACGACCGTGACGTCCTGCACGGCCGCTACGGCCACCCCGGCACCTACGGCAAGCAGGCCCGCTGGCACCGCCCCGTGGCCTGGATGCTCGCCCTCGTCATGGGCATCGGCATGGTCGCGCTGGCGTTCGCGGCGGTCTACCGGGGCGCCTCGTCGAGCAGCGGGGACCAGGTCCCGCCGCCCGCCTCCACCGGCCTCGAACAGGGCGGCGGTGTGGGCCCCTCGGCCTCCGCCGACTACTCGCCGCCGGCCGCCTCGGCGGTGCCTCGCACGCCCTGACGGTTCTGGCCGGGACAAGGGCCGGAACAGGTTTGAAACGGCTCTCCCGCAGCGTGCCGGGCTGCTCCGGGAGCTGATGGCGAATGTGGTGAGAACCTGTCAGAACTTGTCGTGTAGCAGGGCGTTTACCTGAGGTCCAGGAGACCTACTCTGAAAGTATGGGCAGTCCTGGAGACCCACCGGAGGGGACATCCGAGGGTGTACCCGGCGGTGGCGAGGAGGAGTACCGGTCCGTCGTCTTCGACGAATCGTTCGTCCGCGCTGCCCGCCTCCAGGAGTTCTCCGCGCAGGAGCGGATCGGCGACCACACCCCGGCCGTCCGCCGCCGCCCCCCGATGCGACGGGGTCTCTCCCGGCAGGCCCTGGTCCTCGTCGTCCTGATCGCCGTGGCGTTCGGCACGGCGATCTACATGGGCGTACGCCATCCGTACCAGACCCCCGTCGCGAAGCATCCCGAACCACTGCGCATGACGGTGATCCCGCTCGCGCCCCAGAGCCGCGTGCCCGGTTCGGCCGATGTCGAGGACCTGTACGCGCACAGCCCCGCCGACCAGTTCCGCATAGGCGCCGACGGCATCACGCTGCCCGCCTCGCGGCGCACCGCGCACTTCTCCGACAGCCAGATCGTCACCGCGCTGACCACGGCGAAGGACTACCTCGTCGAGTCCGCGCTCGACCCGGACGTCCTCACCGGCGGCGCCAGCCGGTCGGTGCGGATCCTGCTCGACCCGCAGCAGCTCGACCAGTTCGACCAGAGCTTCCGCAGCCCCACCGCGGACGGGCGGCACGCGCCCACCGGGTGGCTGGTGCGCTTCGACCCGGCGCAGGCCGAGCTGGCCGACACGAAGATCCGGGTGCAGGGCACGCTGGCCGCGGCGGAGACGGACTCCGACACGCTTGAGGTCAGCGCCGACCACACGTTCGTGTACGCGCTGCGGCCCACCGGGTCCGACGAGAAGGCCGCGGCCTCGCTGTTCACCGTCCGGCGTGAGCTGCACTTCCGGTTCGACCGGGACGATCTGCGGATGCACCAGGCCGAACTGCTCGTCTCCTACGTCCAGGCCGGGCCGCTGGCCTGTGCGGAGGACGCGACGAACCAGTTGCATCCGCTGCTGGCGGGGGAGACGGCCAAGGCCGGTGGGCCCGCCGGGACGGATCCGTTCGCCACGGGGAGTGCCACGTCGTTGTGCGGGTCGTTGGCGGCCAGCGCACAACCCAAGCTGTGAGCTCCGCTGATCGGGGTGCGTGGTGATCCGCGGGCCCGGTGGGGGCTTGTCGCGCCGTTCCTCGCGCCCCTCAGGGGGTGGGGGCGCGGCGGTGTTGTGACCTGTCGGCCCGGTGGGGGCTTGTCGCGCCGTTCCCCGCGCCCCTGACGGGCGGGGCGGCGGGGTGGCGTTTTGACCTGCGGGTTCGGTGGGGGCTTGGCGCGCCGTTCCTCGCGCCCCTGAGGGGGCAGCCCTCAAGGCTGCCCCCTCAGGGGCGCCGGGTCGTCAGGGGGTGTCGGTCGGCGGGGTGTCCTCCGGGTCGTCCGTGCGTGGGCGGTCCTTCGTGGTGCTGCTCGTGCTGCTGCCGGTCGCGAAGCCGCCGAAGCCGCGTCGTACCCGGCCGCCGAGGTCGCCCGCGCCGCCCGCGATGTCGCTGACCAGCTTCATCAGCGGGTCCTTGGAGTTCTTCACGTCCGTGGCGTAGCTGGCCGCCGACTGGCGGAAGGAGTCCGTGACCGACGTGTCGCCGTCCTCGTCGCGCCGCGGGTAGTGGCCGTCCATGATCCGCTGGTGGTCGCGGGACTCCGCCCACTTCTTCAGCTCGGCCGCCCGGACCGTGGTGAAGGGGTGGGAGCGGGGCATCACGTTCAGGATCTTCAGCACGGAGTCGCGGAGGTCGCC
The DNA here is from genome assembly GCF_055584525.1 of Streptomyces sp. NPDC102514. Classification (NCBI taxonomy): domain Bacteria; kingdom Bacillati; phylum Actinomycetota; class Actinomycetes; order Kitasatosporales; family Streptomycetaceae; genus Streptomyces; species Streptomyces sp. NPDC102514. Next base: position 303,993 of record NZ_JBVJLW010000014.1, on the reverse strand, counting down.
GCCGGCCTCGTACTCCTCGGCCTGGGCGAGGAACGCGTCCACGTTCATCTCGTGCAGGTGGTTGCCGCCCGCGATCTTCATCAGGCCGCGCATCGAGGCCTGCAGGTCCTGGCCGACCAGCAGTCCCGCCCGGTCGGCGGACAGCTCGGACTTGCGGAACCACTCGCGCAGGGCGGTCACGATCGCCATGATCGCGAGGTTGCCGAGGGGGATCCACGCCACGCGCAGGGCGAGGCTGGTGAGGAAGAGCAGGATCGTGCGGTAGACGGAGTGGCCGGACAGCGCGTGGCCCACCTCGTGGCCGATGACCGCCCGCATCTCCTCCTCGTCGAGCAGCTCGACGAGTCCGGTGGTGACGACGATGATCGGCTCGTCCAGGCCGATGCACATCGCGTTCGGCTGGGGGTCCTGGTTCACGTACATCGGCGGGACCTTGTCGAGGTCCAGGATGTAGCACGCGTCGCGCAGCATCACGTTCAGGTGGGCGAACTGGGCGTCCGAGACACGCACCGAGTCCGACAGGAACAGCAGCCGCAGGCTGCGCTCCGGGAGCAGGCCGCTGAGCGCCTTGAAGACCGTGTCGAAGCCGGTGAGCTTGCGCAGGGCGACCAGGGCCGAGCGGTCCGCGGGGTGCTCGTACGCCCGGGAGGAGATCCCCTCGAAGCGCCTGCGCTGCCTGCTCGGTACGTTCTCGTGGCTTTCTTCTGGCATGTGGTCCCCCATGCGTTTGGTTGCCTTCTGTGCCCCCAAGGCGGGGACCAGCCTAGGCGGAGATACCTTGGACGGGCAGTACAGCGAAGGAGCAGTACGTCAAGGAGTAGTACGTCATGGAGCATTCCCCCGGATCGTGGCTCGTCGAGGCCGCGAGTGCCGCCCAGGAGCAAGGGGCGGGCAATCTCCTCCGCATCGTGCTGATCGTGATGGTCGTCGGATGTGGGCTGGCCGCCTGGTTCCTTTTGCGCGGCTACAAACGGGACGACTGAGACCCCGCGGAAGGTTCCCGGCCCGCCGGAGCCGAACTCCCCAACGGCGGAGTCGGAGTGATGGCGCGGAGGCCCGCCGCTTACGATGTGCGGAAGTCTTTATCCCGCTCTCCCCCACTCTCGACTGCGCTCGGGCGGGGGGACCCCCATGGATAGGTCCTGCTGAAGATGAGCTTCCACAGCACCGCTGCCCAGTTGGTCACACTTGCCGCCGAGGGCGAGGAGCACGGCGGCAACCACGAGAGCCTGAACCCCCTGTTCGTCGGCGGTGGAGCCTTTCTCGCCCTCCTGCTACTGCTGTGGATCACCACCCGCTTCAACCGGGACCGCTGACGGCCGCGCGACAGAGCCCGTCGTCCGGGCCGGTAGGGTCTGCACGCATGGGAGAGCAGGACATGCCTACCGGTCCGGCGGGCGTCGTGGCACACGACGCACGGCGTGGCACGGGTAACGGACCGTCGAACCCGGGCAAGCGCCGCCTCGGTGTCATGGGCGGAACGTTCGACCCGATCCACCACGGACACCTCGTGGCCGCCAGTGAGGTCGCCGCGCGGTTCCACCTCGACGAGGTGGTGTTCGTACCGACCGGACAGCCGTGGCAGAAGACCGACCGCAAGGTCTCGCCGGCCGAGGACCGCTATCTGATGACGGTCATCTCGACGGCCGAGAACCCGCAGTTCTCCGTGAGCCGCATCGACATCGACCGCGGCGGTCCCACCTACACCACGGACACGCTGCGCGACCTGCGCATGCTCAACCCCGACACGGATCTGTTCTTCATCACCGGCGCCGACGCGCTCGGCCAGATCCTCACCTGGCGCGACCACGACGAACTGTTCTCCCTCGCGCACTTCATCGGGGTCACCCGGCCCGGCCACATACTGACCGACACCGGTCTGCCCGAGGGCGGTGTCTCGCTCGTCGAGGTTCCCGCGCTCGCCATCTCGTCCACGGACTGCCGGGTCCGGGTCGCGAAGGGTGACCCGGTCTGGTACCTGGTGCCGGACGGTGTCGTGCGCTACATCGACAAGCGTGAGCTGTACCGCGGCGAGTGAGCCGAGAGGGGCACCGGTGAACGACCGATACGACGCTGGGTACGGAGGCGACCAGTACGAACTCGTCGGCTACGACGAGTTCGGGCAGCCCGTGTACCGGCAGGTACCGCAGCCGGGGCAGTCTCCGCAGCACCCTCAGTACTCTCCGCAACAGGACGAGTACGGCTCGTACGACCCCTACGGCGGACAGGCGCAGGGACAGACGCAGGGACAGGTTCCGGGGCAGGCGCCCGCGCAGGGTTACGGGCAGGACTACAGCCAGGACTACGGGCAGCAGCAGGGTTACGGGCAGGGCTACGGCTACGACCCGTACGCGACGGGCCAGCAGGCGGGTCAGCAGGCCGGTCAGCAGACAGGGCATCACGCAGGGCAGCAGGCGGCGCCCGTGGTGTCGTACGACACCGGTCAGCAGCAACCTGTGGCGCCCCATGACACAGGCCGGCAGCAGCCCCAGGTGGCCGAGCAGACCGCCTACATCCCGCAGCAGGCGGGCCCCGCGAAGGACGCGGCCCCCGCACCCGCACCCGTACCGCCGGAGGGCGACGAGGGGGCGGGCGAACCCGACTACCGCACCGAGCAGTTCGCGTTCGTCGAGGAGCAGCCCGAGCAGTCCGAGGACGTCATCGACTGGCTCAAGTTCACCGAGAACCGCACCGAGCGGCGCGAGGAGGCCAAACGCCGCGCGCGCGGCCGGGTGGTCGCCCTCGTCGTCGTCCTCGCGATGGTCGTGGTGGGCGGGGCGGGCTACCTCTGGTTCGCCGGGAAGCTGCCCGGGTCGTCGTCGGAGGCGAAGGGCGGCACGACCACCGCCGCGGGTGCCCAGAAGCGTGACGTGATCGTCGTCCATCTGCACAACACCAAGGGCAGCGGCACCTCGACGGCCCTCCTCGTCAACAACACCACCACGAAGCAGGGCACCACGGTCCTGCTGCCCAACTCCCTCGCCCTGACGGACGACGACGGCGGCGCGACCACCCTCTCCAAGTCGGTCGACGACGACGGTTCCTCGGGGACGCGCGACGAGCTCGACACCGTGCTCGGCACGGACATCGAGGGCACCTGGCGCCTGGACACCCCGTACCTGAACAACCTGGTCGAGCTCGTCGGCAACATCGACATCGACACCGACGCGGACGTGCCGGACCCCGAGGCGAAGAAGAAGGGCGAGGCACCCCTCGTCAAGAAGGGCGAGCAGCAGACGCTCAGCGGCAAGATGGCCGTCGCGTACGCCACGTACCGCGCCTCCGGGGAGTCGCAGAACGCGCAGCTGCAGCGGTTCGGGCAGGTCATGCAGGGCGTGCTGCGCAAGCTGTCGTCCGACGAGCAGGCCGCCACGACCACCGTGCAGACGCTCGCGCAGATCCTCGACCCCTCGCTCACCGACAAGGACCTGGGCGCGTTCCTCGCCAAGCTCGCGGACCGCGCCAAGGAGGGTGACTTCAAGACCGCACTGCTGCCCGTCCAGACGGACGGCCGGCTCAGCACGCAGGCGAGCGACAGCGTGGTCAAGGACGTCCTCGGCGGTGCTGCCAGGAGCCCCGAGGAGGGCGCCGCCGTCCAGGTGGGCATCCGCAACGCCACGGCCGACAAGGACGCCACCGAGAAGGCCAGGGTCGTGCTGCTCAACGGCGGCTACACCTTCGTCGACGGCGGTACGGCCGACGTCGCGCAGGCGGTGTCCGAGATCACATACGCCGACGCCGCCAAGAAGGAGGACGCGACGGAGGTCGCCAAGACACTCGGCCTGCCGACGACCTCCGTGAAGAAGGGCAAGGTCACCTCGAACGCGGACGTCTCGGTGGTGCTCGGCCAGGACTACAAGGTGGGCGAATAGTCCCCGTCCCCACGGGCTCGCGGGCCCGTGGGGACGGGTTCCCCGGGCCCGCGGGAAGATCCATTCGACGCGTGGGGTGCCGTCGGCGGTCCGTGAGACCCTTGGGGTATGACCCCCCGGGGTTCCTGACCGCCTACGGAAAGCCTTGTAGTGACCGCCACTGACCGTTCTGTCGAGCTCATCACCACCGCCGCGCAGGCGGCCGCCGACAAGCTCGCGCACGACATCATCGCGTACGACGTCAGCGACGTGCTGTCGATCACGGACGCCTTCCTGCTGGCCTCCGCGCCCAACGACCGCCAGGTCAAGTCGATCGTCGACGAGATCGAGGAGCGCCTGAACAAGGAGCTCGGCACGAAGCCGGTGCGCCGTGAGGGCGACCGCGACGCCCGCTGGATCCTGCTGGACTACGTCGACATCGTCGTGCACGTCCAGCACAGCGAGGAGCGCGTGTTCTACGCGCTGGAGCGGCTCTGGAAGGACTGTCCCGAGCTGGACCTGCCCGCCGACGCCAAGGCCACGCGGGGCAAGGCCGCCGAGCACGCCCAGCTCCAGGACGCGGAGGACGCCGCAGAGCTGCGCGGAGAACTTCGATGACCGCCGGCACGGAACGTGCGGCGACGGACGACGAGCCGCTGTCCGACGACAAGCCGCTGTCCGACGCCGGACGCAAGGCGGGCCGGGGCCGCCGCGTCATCCTGTGGCGCCACGGCCAGACGCTGTGGAACGTGGAGCGCCGCTTCCAGGGCACCACGGACGTCGAGCTGACCGAGACCGGCGTGGGCCAGGCCCGCCGCGCCGCCCGGCTGCTCGCGTCCCTGAAGCCCGACGCGATCGTCGCCTCGGACCTGAAGCGGGCGGCGAACACCGCGGCCGAGCTGTCCGCGCTCACCGGCCTCGACGTGACGCACGACGAGGGCCTGCGCGAGACCTACGCGGGCCTCTGGCAGGGCCTGACGCACGAGGAGATCATCGCGCGGTACGGCGACCAGTACGCGGGCTGGAAGCGCGGCGAGCCGGTCCGCAGGGGCGGCGGCGAACTGGAGACCGAGGTCGCCGACCGGGCGGCCCCCGTGGTGCTCCGGCACGCCGAGAAGCTGCCCGACGACGGCACCCTCGTGGTCGTCAGCCACGGCGGCACCATCCGTACCACCATCGGCCGCCTCCTCGGTCTGGAGTCGCAGCACTGGGAAAGCCTCGGCGGCCTCTCCAACTGCTGCTGGTCCGTCCTCGGCGAGGGCGCCCGCGGCTGGCGCCTCCTGGAGCACAATGCGGGGACCCTGCCGGAGCCGGTACTGGGCGACGACGACTAGATCCTCCGGCCGGCACGCGTGGGCCCGCCCGCGCAGGCCGGAGGATCTTGTCCCGGTGCCCCTCGGCACCGGATTTCACTTTCCGGCTGGTCGCAGGCTAAAGTTTCTCTTGTTCCGCCGCCGGGAAAGCGGCCGGGACACCGCAAGGGGCTATAGCTCAGTTGGTAGAGCGCCTGCATGGCATGCAGGAGGTCAGGAGTTCAATTCTCCTTAGCTCCACAGGTAGATGATCCCGTCCCCGTCAGGGGGCGGGATCTTTCGTTGACCTGTCTTCGCAGCGTGTTGAGTCACTTGGGCCTCCCCGGGCGTATACCTCTTCGAACGCACTGCTCGTCGTTTGCGCTGGCCGCGCCCACTGCGGCAGGTGCCGTGTCCGGACTGGTACGAAGGCGTCGCTGACCGTATTGCTCCGGCCGTGGCAGAATCAAACGGCCGGAAGGGGGCGCGACCCGACGGGAGGGAGTGGCGATGCCTGCGAGCATCCTCGGGAAGGTCGACGACCTTTCCGAATCCGAGGTGGTACGGGACCCGATCACGCGCCTCGACCGCCCTTCCTGCGCTTCGGCCCACGTTGCCCAAGTCCTCGGCGACAACGGAGGAGTTCCCTACGTGTGCACGGCCTGCGGCCACAGCTGGAGCTGATCGATGGGTGCGCACAGGCGAAAGTGCGATTGGTGCGGCAGTGGCACGCCGATCGTCCGCGACATGGAACCGGTCAACCACGACTACCAGTACTGGTGCGAGGAATGCGCACGGGCGCTGATCATAAAAGGCGACCCCATCGAGACGTACCGCGAGCTGGAGGGCGAGCCGATCTACGGCCGGCTCCTCGACGAGCACTGCACGCTCAAGCGCTTCTACTCGTTCGCCACTGCCTGATCCGGTCGGGGCGTCCCCGGCCCGGGCCGCGGCCGGGAAACGATTTGGTGGTGCGCGGAGGGACCGGTAATGTTGGCGTCGCCGCCGGGGAGACCCGGTGGGACACCGCAAGGGGCTATAGCTCAGTTGGTAGAGCGCCTGCATGGCATGCAGGAGGTCAGGAGTTCAATTCTCCTTAGCTCCACAGCAGATGAAGCGGGCCATCCGATCAGGATGGCCCGCTTCTTTGTGTAGTGATGCCTCCGCGGACCGGCGTACAGAGGTCTGCGGGTGCGGCGGCCCGGGCTGCCGGGCCGCCGGTGGGTCAGGTCGTCAGCGACCGCGGCCCAGTGCGCGACGGCCGCCCCCGCCGCCCTCGCGTACCGCGGGCAGGTTCTGCCGGGGGGCCGCTCCGCGGGTGTCCTCCTCCAGGCGCAGGGCGAGTGCCGGGCAGCGTCGTACGGCCCGCAGCGCCTTCGCCTCCGCGTACCGGGGCACGCCCGCCTGTGCGACCGTCGGGAAGCCGTCGGCGCCCAGCTGGAAGACCTCCGGGAGGATGTCCGCGCACAGGCCGTGCCCGCGGCAGAGCGTCCAGTCGACGTAGATCTTCTGGCGGCTGGCGCCCTGCTCCTCCTCGGGCTGCGCGGCGCCCGGGATGCCGGTGGGCAGCTGGCCGCCCTCGAAGAGCGGCAGAACGCCCTCCACGGGCCGTCCGCAGCCGTTGCCGAGGACATGGGCGGCCAGGTCGTCCGTGAAGGCCTTGATGGTCGACTCCAGGAACATCGCGGAGCCGTCCGGATGGGAGCAGGCGCCGCGCCGCTTCACGGCGTTGGCGACCTGCTTGAGCGCCTCCAGGGCGGCCGGACCGCCGCCGTTGAGGATGTCTTCCATGCCGCGGGCCGCCGCCGGCAGTCCGAGGTAGCAGGGGCCGCACTGGCCGGCGCTCTCCTCGGCCAGCCACTGGGCCACGCGCAGCGACTCGCCCAGCGGGCAGGTCGACTGGCTGATCGGGAGGATCGCGCCGGCGCCGAGGGCACCGCCCACCGCGGCCAGCGAGTCGCGCGAGACGATCGCCTCGTTGACCGTCGCGGAGTCCAGCCACTTGCCGTGGTAACCGCCGGTCAGCACACCCTGCGGGACGGGCGGGGCACCGGCCAGCTGCAGGATGTAGCGCAGCGGAACACCGGTCGGGGCCTCGATCACCATGGGCCGGGCGACCGCTCCGGAGACGGTGAGCATGACGGTGCCCGGCTCGTCGTACAGGCCGGTGTTGCCGTAGCGCTCCGCGCCGATGCGGGCACCGATCGCCAGCTGGGCGAACGTCTCGGCGTTCGACAGCAGCGTGGGAGCGCCGCCGACGCCGTTCTGCGAGGCGCTGGTCTTGCGGCCCGGCGGGATCGCGGGGCCGCCGTCGATGGAGCGGACCAGCGAGGCCGCCGCTCCGGTCACCATCCGCACCGGGTTGCGCTGCACCCGCGCGCGGATGGTCGCGTTGCGCCGGTTGGTCAGCCCGCGCTCGGCGAGCGCCGCCTCCATCGACCGCTGGCAGGATTCACGTGTCACTCCGATGACCAGCGTGCGGGCGCCCAGGGCCTCCGCGACCAGCAGGGCACCGTCCAGGATCAGATGCGGGGCACGGTTGATCATCACCGTGTCCTTGCGGCAGGCGGGCTCGTCCTCGCTGCCGTTGACGACGACCACAGGGCGTACGCCCCGGCGGATCGCCGCCTCGGCGACCGACCGGAGCTTCTTGTGGAACGGGAAGCCCGCGCCGCCACGGCCCTTCAGGTTGATCCGTTCGGAGAGCTGCGCGAGCTGCTCCCCGCCCATGGGCTCAAGCGGCCCGTGCACCTTCAGGTGCATGGGCAGGTCGAGTCTCTCGACGAGATCGAAACCGGAGGTGAGCTGGGGAAGGCCCACCACTCGGACTTCGGGGACGTCGGGAAGGGCCTCGTTCACTAAAAGCCTCCGGAAGGCGCGTTCCAGGGTTCGCCGTTGCTCGGTGCCTCGTAGGAACCGGGCAGCGTTTCAGTGGCGGGACCGCTGTTGTACGTGTCATTCGGGTTGTACGTACCGAGGGGGTCGTTCGTCTCACCGGTGTTGTACAAGTCACTTCCGCCGTACGAGGCGCCCGGCGGGGGAGTGTCGTACGACACGGGAGTGAACGTGCCCGTGTCGTAGTTGGGCCCGTCGGTGCGCGGCGGGGCCTGGTAGAGCGGCGGCGAGGGGGCCGGCCAGCGGGGACCGCCGCTGTCGTCGGTGCGGGGCATCGCCTGCGTGGGCTGCATGTCCATCGGGACCTGCATGGGCCGGGTCGGGTCGACGGCCAGCGGGTCCTGCGCGCGCGGGCTGGACGTGGCCCGGTAGGCGGCCGCGAAGCCGCCGGTGTCGGTGAGCGACCCGGTGTCGGTGAACGAGCTGGTGTCCGGGAAGCCGGCGCGCTGGGGAGAGGCGTTCCGCTGCTGGGGGACCGGCTGGTCGGGGAAGCCGGGCCGGCCGCCGCCGCGCGGAGCCTCGCGCGAGGGCTCCTGGGCACGGCGTGCCGGGGGCTCCTCGCGGAAGCCCCTGTTGTTGCCGTTGTCGAGCAGGGCCAGGACGCGCTTGGCGAACTTGCGCTTGAACGACAGGGGGGCCGCGCGAAGGGCCAGCGCCCCCATCACGGCGACCAGGGCGAGGCTGTAGAGGATCACGAAGACCGGCTTCGCCTCGCGGCCCGCGAACAGGCCGTGGACCAGGGCCGCGCACCAGGCGGGGTAGGCCAGCATGTGCACCGCGCGCCAGCGGGCGGCGACCTCCGCGGGGGACGCGAACCTGCTGCGCAGCGCGCCGGTGAGAGCGGTGAAGACCATCAGGAGGCCGGCCAGGGAGCCGAATCCGATGAGCTGGCCGGTGCCGGTGACACCCAGGCCGAAGGGGACGAAGACCGCGATCGCGTCGACGTGGTCGAGGAAGAGCTTGACCGTGACGTGCAGCACCAGGAAGCCGACCGAACTGACCGCGGTCGTCCGGTGTACGGCCTGGGCTATCAGGCGCTGGCGGGTGTTGAGGAAGACCCGGTCGGTGGCGACCAGTCCCCAGAGGACCGAGCAGGTCAGGGCGACGAGGGACAGCACGCCCGCGCCGAAGTTGATGAAGTCGCGGAACGCGTCACCTCCGACCACGACGCTGACGGGTATGAGCAGCAGAACGGCAGCCATCACTCCGCCCTGGACCGAGCGACTCGGCCGGGAGAGCGTGCTGTTGTTGCGGCGAGAGTTCATGGGGCAACTCCGAACAGTTCGGGAAAGCGGTCCCGCTGCCGCACTCTAGGTCGACGCATACCGAGGAGTACGAGGTTTGAGTTATATCGCTGTTATCAAAGGGCGGCGAGGGAGTTGTGATGTCCCTTAGCGGCCCTTACGCGAAGTAACCTTTGACCTTTGTCCAGCGTTTGCCGGTGCGGCGCGGGGAGCGACACTCAGTGCCGGAGCGTAGCCGAAAGCGCGTCGCGCCCCGCTCGGCCGCTGCGGTACCCTGACGCCATGCGTGCCGTACGCCTTCTGCTTAGTGAGCCGCGCTGATCACACCCGGTCGTCGGAAATCCGCGACCGGCATCGGCGCGGCGCCCCCTCCTGTGTGAGGGGTTTTTTCATTTCCTGAGCCGCTGGCAGAGACGATCGATGGAGCTTTGAGGATCATGAGCGAGACGAACACCGCTGCCTCCGAGGTGGCAGCGCCGCACCGCTACACGGCCGCCATGGCCGAGCAGATCGAGGCACGCTGGCAGGACGTATGGGACGCCGAGAACACGTACGCGGCACCCAACCCGAAGGGTGATCTGGCCGGCGACCCCGAGCTGGCGGCCAGGCCCAAGAAGTTCATCATGGACATGTTCCCGTACCCCTCCGGTTCGGGCCTGCACGTCGGCCACCCGCTGGGCTACATCGCCACCGATGTCTACGCCCGCTACCAGCGCATGACCGGCCACAACGTCCTGCACACGCTGGGCTTCGACGCCTTCGGCCTGCCCGCCGAGCAGTACGCCGTGCAGACCGGCACACACCCGCGGGTGTCCACCGAGGCCAACATGGCGAACATGAAGGTCCAGCTGCGCCGCCTGGGCCTGGGCCACGACCAGCGCCGGTCCTTCGCGACGATCGACCCCGAGTACTACAAGTGGACCCAGTGGATCTTCCTGCAGATCTTCAACTCCTGGTACGACACCGAGGCCGGCCGGGCCCGTCCGATCGCCGAACTGGTGGCGAAGTTCGAGAGCGGTGAACGCGCGCTGCCCGGCGCACGTATCTGGAGTGAGCTGTCTCATGCCGAGAGGGCCGACGTCCTGGGCGACCACCGCCTGGCGTACGCCTCCGAGGCGCCCGTCAACTGGTGTCCCGGCCTGGGCACCGTCCTGGCGAACGAGGAGGTGACCGCGGACGGCCGTTCCGAACGCGGCAACTTCCCCGTCTTCAAGGCCAAGCTGCGCCAGTGGAACATGCGCATCACCGCGTACGCCGACCGGCTGCTGGACGACCTGGACGCGCTGGACTGGCCCGAGGCCATCAAGCTGCAGCAGCGCAACTGGATCGGCCGCTCCGAGGGCGCACGCGTCGACTTCCCCATCGACGGCGACGCCATCTCCGTCTTCACCACCCGCCCGGACACCCTGTTCGGCGCGACCTACATGGTGCTGGCCCCCGAGCACCCGCTGGTCGAGAAGTTCACCCCGGCCGCCTGGCCCGAGGGCACCCACGACGTCTGGACGGGCGGCCACGCCACTCCGTCCGAGGCCGTCGCCGCCTACCGCGCGCAGGCCGCCTCCAAGTCGGACGTCGAGCGGCAGGCCGAGGCCAAGGACAAGACGGGCGTCTTCATCGGCTCGTACGCGACCAACCCGGTCAACGGCGAGCAGGTCCCCGTCTTCATCGCCGACTACGTACTGATGGGCTACGGCACCGGCGCGATCATGGCGGTCCCCGCGGGCGACCAGCGCGACTTCGAGTTCGCGCGCGCCTTCGAGCTGCCGATCCGCTGCGTGGTCGAGCCCACCGACGGCCGGGGCACCGACACGTCGACGTGGGAGGACGCCTTCGGCTCGTACGACGCGAAGATCATCAACTCCGCGAACGGCGACATCTCGCTGGACGGCCTGGGCGTCACCGAGGCCAAGGCGCGCATCACCGAGTGGCTGGAGGGCAAGGACGTCGGCCGCGGCACCGTCAACTTCAGGCTGCGTGACTGGCTGTTCAGCCGCCAGCGCTACTGGGGCGAGCCCTTCCCGATCGTCTACGACGAGGACGGCATCGCCCACCCGCTGCCCGAGTCGATGCTGCCCCTGGAACTGCCGGAGGTCGAGGACTACTCGCCGCGCACCTTCGACCCCGACGACGCGAACACGTCCCCGGAGACCCCGCTGTCCCGCAACGAGGACTGGGTCAACGTCGAGCTGGACCTGGGTGACGGCCGCGGCACGCGCGCGTACCGCCGCGAGACCAACACCATGCCCAACTGGGCCGGTTCCTGCTGGTACGAGCTGCGCTACCTGGACCCGCACAACTCCGAGAAGCTGGTCGACCCGGAGGTCGAGCAGTACTGGATGGGCCCGCGCGAGGGCCAGCCGCACGGCGGCGTCGACCTGTACGTCGGCGGCGCCGAGCACGCCGTGCTGCACCTGCTGTACGCGCGCTTCTGGTCCAAGGTGCTGTTCGACCTGGGGCACGTCTCCTCCGCGGAGCCGTTCCACAAGCTGTACAACCAGGGCATGATCCAGGCCTTCGTGTACCGCGACAGCCGTGGCATCGCCGTACCGGCCGCCGAGGTGGAGGAGCGCGACGGCGCCTACTACTTCGAGGGCGAGAAGGTCTCCCGGCTGCTGGGCAAGATGGGCAAGTCCCTGAAGAACGCGGTCACTCCGGACGAGATCTGCGCCGAGTACGGGGCGGACACCCTGCGCCTGTACGAGATGGCGATGGGTCCCCTGGACGTGTCGCGGCCGTGGGACACGCGCGCGGTGGTGGGCCAGTTCAGGCTGCTGCAGCGGCTGTGGCGCAACGTGATCGACGAGACCACCGGTGACGTCACTGTCGTCGACGTCCCGGACGCCGACATCGACGCGGACACGCTGCGCGTCCTGCACAAGGCGATCGACGGCGTGCGCCAGGACCTGGAGGGCCTGCGCTTCAACACCGCCATCGCCAAGGTCACCGAGCTGAACAACCACCTGACGAAGGCGGGCGGCCCCATCCCGCGGAGCGTGGCCGATTCGCTGGTGCTGCTGGTCGCGCCGCTGGCCCCGCACATCGCCGAGGAACTGTGGCGCAAGCTGGGCCACACCGACTCGGTCGTCCACCGGGACTTCCCGGTCGCCGACCCGGCGTACGCCGTCGACGAGAGCGTGACCTGCGTCGTGCAGATCAAGGGCAAGGTCAAGGCACGCCTGGAGGTCTCCCCGTCGATCTCGGACGAGGAGCTGGAGAAGGTGGCGCTGGCCGACGACAAGGTGGTCGCGGCGCTGGACGGGGCGGGCATCCGCAAGGTGATCGTGCGGGCGCCGAAGCTGGTGAACATCGTTCCGGCGTAGGTGACGGAACGTCGTTCCGCGGTGTTCCGGGGTATTTCGGCGTAGGTGACGTCCGGGCGGCGGCCGGTGGTGTGCGGCTCGGGGTCTCCCCCTACGGGCAGGTTGGGGGTTCCGCTGGAACCCTCGGCCTGCTTTTTCCGTTTACGGTGAAAGAGCCCACAAGTGCGTGGAAGAGCCCGCATGCACTGGACGCAGCACCCGAGAGGACCGTCATGGAAGCCGTGGTTGCCATCGTGGCGCTGATCTTCTTGCTGTTCGTGACACTGGGCATCTACGCCACGGTGAAGGTGGTCGGCGCCGCGAAGCGCGGCGTGGACCGCACCGTCGCACAGGCCCGCCGCACGGTGGAGGACTCCACGCTCAAGGCGAAGACCTTCGCCCAGCCGGGTTCCCTCGGGCAGCTCGCCCAACTGCGTCTCTCCCTGCGCACATCGATGCGGGCCACCCAGGAAGCGCTGCAGGCGGGCGTGAGCGAGGACGAGTCGCTGAAGGAGTCACTCGCGCTCTTCGACCGGCTCAGCGCGCACGGCCATGAGCTGGACGGCGAGTTGAAGCGGCTGGAGCGCGAACCGGACAGGGCGCGCCTCGCCGAGCGGCTGCCCGCGCTGCGGGAGCGCACCGAGCAGATAACGAAATCGGCCGACGCACTGCGCTGGGCGGCGCGCGACCGCGCCCAGCGGTTCGGTGGCGACGACCTGGAGTCGCTGAGCACGCAGATCGACATGGAGGCGGGCGCGCTACGGCACTGGACGACGGAACCGTCGCCCACGCGGACGACGGGTCCGGCGGCCGGATCCGGCTCGTCGGCCACCTCGTCGACGGGCTCTTCGGCCGGTTCGTCCGCCGGTTCGTCGACCGGTTCCCCGACCGGCCCGTCTCCCCGGCCGGCGACGGAGCCCGCGTCCGCGCCGCCGTGGCCGGAGGCACCGAGCGCCGCCGCCGACCAGCAGACCTGGCCGGACAACGCAGAAGCGCGCAGGGCCGAGGAGCCCACCCGGGCCGCGATCGACGCACCCAGGCAGCGGGCCGCCTACCCTTGGGAGAAGAAGCCCCGCCCGGAGAGCACGACTTGATACCGCCGGTCCGGCAGCGGGCGGCAGGGGCCGGGCTGCCTTCCACGTCCACTGACAGGTAATCTCCAGCTCATGTCCCGCCATGTCGCGATCGTCACCGATTCAACGGCCTACCTGCCGCCGCGGACGATGGAGCGCCACGGCATCACCGCGGTGCCCCTGACCGTGGTCCTCGGCGACCAGGCGCTCGAAGAGGGCACCGAGATCTCGGCCCGCTCCCTGGCCCTGGCCCTGCAGAAGCGGCGGTCCGTCACGACCTCCCGGCCCAGCCCCGAGGTCTTCGCCGAGACCTACCGCCGCGTCGCCGAGTCCGGCGCCACCGGCATCGTCTCGCTGCACCTGTCCTCCGAGTTCTCGGGCACCTACGACGCCGCGGTCCTCGCCGCACGCGAGGCGCCCGTGCCCGTGCGGGTGGTGGACACCGGGATGGTGGCCATGGCCCTCGGCTTCTGCGCCCTGGCCGCCGCCGAGTCCGCGGAGGCGGGCGGCACGGTCGACGAAGCGGTCACGGCCGCGGAGAAACGGGCTGCGGGAACGTACGCGTACTTCTACGTCGACACCCTCGACTATCTCCGCCGGGGCGGCCGGATCGGGGCGGCGCAGGCGCTGCTCGGCTCCGCGCTGGCCGTCAAACCACTGCTGGAACTGGACGGCGGGCGCATCGAGCTGCGGGAGAAGGTGCGCACCGCCACCAAGGCGATCGCCCGTCTCGAAGAGATCGTGGCCGACCGGGCCGGGAGCGCCCAGGTCGACATCGCCGTCCACCATCTCGCCGCCCCCGACCGCGCCTCGGCGCTCGCGGAACGGCTGAGGGTACGGGTTCCCGGGCTGGCCGACCTGCATGTGAGCGAGGTCGGAGCGGTGATCGGGGCGCACACGGGGCCGGGGCTGCTGGGGGCGGTCGTCTCGCCCCGGTGAGCGGCGGTCCGACGGCCCGCAGTGGCTGCGTGGACCCTGGCGAGTGACGGAGTTATCCACAACTGGGCGGTAATCCCCGGGAATTCATCAAGATCATCGGGGATGTGGCTTCGTGCCTGATTCTCGTGCCATGCCACTTCGATCTGTTTCACGGACCACGACATCCGCCAGTGGACCGGGCCGCGGCCCGGCCTCCGACGTCCGTACGCGACACCGCCGCCGGCCCCACCGAGGCAGGTCCCTGCGCCGGGAAGCCTCGGCGCAGACGCTGCGCCTGCGCGCGGAGACACTCTTCCCGCCCGAACGGGGGCGGGTGCGCGGGGAGTTGCGGCACGGGCCGCCGGGGGAGTGGAGGGACGGGGTCCCTCGGGGGCACGAGGAGTCCCCACCGTCGGTTGGGCGACATGACACTTCGCCGGGTGTGGGGTTGCGGCAGGGGCCGTCGGCGGAGTGGAGTGGCGGCGCCCTTCAGGGGCGCGAGGAACTGCGTGACCAGCCCCCACCGTCCGGCAGTCGACGTCACTCCCCCTCGGGGGTGGGGCGGAGTCCCGAGGTCGGGGTGCTTGGGGACGGCGACGGGGGCGCCGACGAGACCCGGCCCGTCCCCGCGTGGCGGGCGCGGGCCGGGCTCGCCGTCCGGGAGCGGATGCCGCTGTGGCTCCAGTCCAGGTGCGGCCTGGAACGCAGGAGCGTGGCCGCGCTCGCCGTGGTGCTGGTCGTCGCCGCGGCCCTGGCCGCACAGCACTTCTGGTCGGGGCGGACCCAGCCGGTGCGGGCCCCGGAGATCGTACGGGCCGCGGTTCCCTACGGGGAGGAGGCGAACGCGGCCGGGCAGAAGGCTCCGGCCGGAACCTCCGCCACCGTGCCCGCGGGCGCGGTTCCGACCGCACTCGTGGTGGACGTCAGCGGCAAGGTGCGTGAGCCGGGTATCCATCGGCTGCCGGCCGGTTCCCGGGTCGCCGACGCGCTGAAGGCCGCGGGCGGAGTGCGTCCGGGCACGAACACCGAGGGCCTCAACCGCGCACGGTTCCTGGTGGACGGTGAGCAGGTGGTGGTCGGGACACCGTCGGCGGTGGGGCCGGGAGCGCCGGGGGTACCGGGGGTGTCAGGGGCGCTGGGAGGTGCGGGTGCTTCGGGGGGTTCGGGTGTCGTGGGGCCCGGTGGGGCCGCCCCGGCCCCCGTCACTCCGGTCGCCCTCAACACGGCCACCCTGGAACAGCTGGACACGCTGCCCGGCGTCGGCCCCGTGCTGGCGCAGCACATCATCGACTACCGCGGTCGGCACGGCGGCTTCCGTTCGGTCGACGAGCTCCGCGAGGTGAACGGAATCGGCGACCGCCGCTTCGCCGATCTGCGGAATCTCGTACGGCCATGAGGGGCCTGAACCCGACGAGCAGGCCGCCCGTGCACGCGGTCTCCGGCAGTCCGCTCGGTGCCGCGCACCCCCGGCAGGAGGGCCCGACGGATCTGCGGCTGGTCCCACCAGCGCTGGCGGCGTGGGCGACGGCGGCGGTGACGTTGGACGCACCGCCGGGGTGGGTCGCTGGTCTGGTCGTCCTCTGCGTGGCGGTGGCCGGGCTGCTCCTGCACGCGGGACGCGACCGGCTGCGGGGCGCACCACCGCTCCGGTTGCTGCGGTCGCCCTGGTCGAAGGCCTCCGTCGCGGCCGTGCTGCTCTGTGTCGCGGCTGCGGCGGCCTCGGGTGGGCTGCACGGCGCCGATCTGCGCAGGGGCCCGATCCCGGAGGCCGCGCGGCAGTACGACCGGGTGACCGCCGAGGTGGAGGTCACCTCGGACCCACGGCTCACCCGTCCCCGGATCAAGGGGAACCACGCCGCCCCGACCGCGATCCTGCTTAACGCGGAAGTCAGGCACGTCGAGAGGCCGGACGGAACGCAGGCGCGGACCCGTACGCCGGTGCTGCTGATCGTGGACGCGGGGAGGGGAACGGGGGCGACGCACGGATCGGGGTCTGAGCCTGGGGTGAGGCCGGGACTCAGGGCGGAGTCGGGGCCGGGGGTGGGCCGGGAGAGGGCCGGTTCGCGCTGGCTCTCCCTTCTCCCCTCCACCCGGCTCAGGGTGACCGCGCAGGTCGCGCCCGCGCTCGGTGGCGGAGACCGGATCGCGGCGGTGCTCCGGGTACGCGGCAGCGGGCCACCGGTGGTGGTCGGGCGGCCGACTGCCACACAGCGGTTCGCCGGGGAGCTGCGGGGCAGGTTGCGGGCGGCGACCGACGGGCTGGATCCGGACGCGCGGGCGCTGCTGCCAGGACTGGTGGTCGGGGACACCTCCCGGATCACACCGGAGCTGGACGACGCGTTCAGGGCGACCGATCTCACACACATCCTCGCCGTCAGCGGGGCCAACTTCACGATCGTGCTCGCCCTGCTCATCGGGCCGTCGGGCCGGGCCCAGCGGATCGAGCGCCGGGGGCTGGCGCCCCGGCTCGGTCTGCCGTTGCGGGCGACCGCTCTGTGCGGGGGTGCGCTCACGCTCGGCTTCGTGATCGTGTGCCGGCCGGACCCGAGTGTGCTGAGGGCCGCCGCCTGCGGATCGATCGCGCTGCTGGCCATCGCCACCGGGCGCCGCAGATCACTGATTCCGGCGCTGGCCACGGCGGTGCTCGTGCTGGTGCTGTACGACCCGTGGCTGGCCCGGAGTTACGGCTTCCTGCTCTCCGTGCTCGCCACCGGCGCGCTGCTCACGCTGGCTCCGCGATGGAGTGCGGCGCTCCGCGGGCGCGGGGTGCCGCCGAGGTGGGCCGAGGCGTTGGCGGCCGCGGGCGCCGCGCAGGCGGTATGTGCGCCGGTCGTCGCCGTTCTTTCGGCGCGGGTCAGTCTGGTGGCGGTGCCGTGCAACCTGCTCGTGGAGTTCGCGGTCGCGCCGGCCACGGTGCTGGGCTTCGCGACGCTGACCACGGCTCCCTGGGCGATGCCGGTCGCGAGAGTGCTGGCCTGGTGCGCGAGTTGGCCCGCCGGCTGGATCGCGGACATCGCCCGGGCGGGTGCGGCCCTGCCGGGCGGAGGCATGGACTGGCCGGGAAGCTGGACCGGGGCGCTGCTGCTCGCCGGTGCGATCGCCGCCGTCGTGTGTGTCGGGCGCAGGCTGCTGCGGCATCCCTGGCTGAGCGGTGCCTGCGGAGTGTTGCTCCTGCTCGTGCTGGTGCAGCCGCCGCCTCTCACCCGGGTGATCACAGGGTGGCCGCCGCCGGAGTGGCGGTTCGCGATGTGCGACGTGGGCCAAGGCGACGCGACGGTGCTCGCGGCGGGCGACGGCAGTGGGGTGGTGGTGGACGCGGGACCCGACCCGATACTCGTCGACCGGTGTCTGAAGGCACTCGGCATCACCCGGGTCCCCCTCGTCGTGCTGACCCACTTCCACGCGGACCATGTGGCGGGGCTGCCGGGTGTGCTGCGCGGGCGTTCGGTGGGCGCGATCGAGACGACGGGCCTGGAGGAGCCACTGGACCAGGCCGATTTCGTGCACCGGCAGGCTGCGGTCCGGCACATCCCGGTGACGCGGGCGGTGGCGGGCGAGCGGCGTCGTACGGGCGGGCTCGACTGGCAGGTGCTGTGGCCGCCACCGAGCCCCACGCCGGGGGCCGCACCGGTGCAGGGACCGATGCCGGAGCCGGTGCCGGAGGGGCCGAACGACGCGAGTGTCACCCTGCTCGTGAGGTCGGCCGGGCTGACCATGCTGATGCTCGGAGACCTCGAACCACCCGCTCAGCAGGCCCTGTTGAGATCACCGGCCGGGACCGCTCTGAAAGCCGTGGATGTTCTCAAAGTCGCCCATCATGGTTCGGCCTACCAGGATCCGGACCTCATACGACGGGCGGCGCCACGCCTCGCGCTCATCTCGTGCGGCGCCGACAACCCCTACGGACATCCGGCACCGAGCACGATGGCAGCACTGGAAGCAGGGGGCGCGCAGGTGCTGCGCACCGATGTGGACGGGGCGGTAACCGTGGGAGGAGGAGACGATCACCTGCTGATCACGCGAGACTGAGGGTATGAAACCCGCACAGGTCGATGCCTACCTCCGCCGGATCGGTGTCACCCACCCCGCCTGGCCCACCGCCGACGTACTCCGTGAACTGCAGTTGCGACACCTGCTGACCGTGCCGTTCGAGAACCTGTCGATCCACCTCGGTGAGGAGATCGTCCTGGAGGAGAAACCGCTCCTGGACAAGCTGGTGGGCGCCCGCAGGGGGGGCTTCTGCTACGAACTGAACGGGGCGTTCGGCGCGCTGCTCAAGGCGCTGGGCTTCGATGTGACGCTGCTCGCGGGGCGGGTCTACGGGGACGGGGAGCGGCTCGGGATTCCGTACGACCATCTGGCGCTGCGGGTGCGGACGGTGGACGGGGGCGACTGGCTGGCCGACGTCGGGTTCGGGGCGCACAGCCACTACCCGCTGGCCTTCGGGGAGCGGGGGGAGCAGACGGATCCGGCGGGTGCGTTCCGGGTGATCGTGGCCGGGGCGGATCCGGCCGGGGTGCGGGGCAGCGCCGGGGAGTTCGGGGATCTGGAGGTGGTGCGGGACGGCAGGTCCCAGTACCGGCTGGAGACACGGCCACGGGTGCTCGGGGACTTCGTGGCCGGGGCCTGGTGGCACAGCACCTCGCCGGCGTCGCACTTCGCCCGGTCACTGGTCTGCTCGCGGGTCACGGAGGACGGCGGGCGGGTCACGCTCAGCGGGCGCACGCTCACGGTCACGGACCCCGACGGCGGGAAGACGACGGTGGAGCTGGTCTCGGACGAGGAGGTGCTGGAGGCGTACAGGAAGAGGTTCGGGATCGTGCTGGAGCGGGTCCCGGTTGTCCGGAAGAGCGGCGACTGAGGGGAAAAACGTAAGCGGAACGGCTAATTCGGGCTACTCGTGTGTAGTACCAGCACATGCGCTGGTTCCCTGCGATGTAGTCGTCTGTTGCCTCGAAAGTCGCATCGGTGGTCGAATACCTCTCCGACAACAAGTGTTTTCACAGCGTGTGTTGACGCGAGGGTGGGTCGCAGATGGCCGGCAGCTGGTTGGGGAACCGTTCGAACCGGGCACAGGCGGGCAATCTCGCCTCGGTGCCGTTGCCGGAGGGGGCCGGTGTGCTCGGCTGCCGGGTGCTGGATCCGGTGAACCAGCCGGTGCCGGACGCGGAGTTCCTGGTCACGGATGCCGCGGGGCGCAGAGTGGTCGGCGGGGAGCTGGATCCGTTCGGGTCGTTTCTGGTGACGGTCCCGGCCGGTGAGTACCGCCTCGCGGTGTCGGCCGAGGGGCACGCCCCGTACCGGGCGAATGTCACGGTGCCGGCGAACGAGGTGGCCGCGCTCGGCGACGTGACGCTGAACACCGCGCAACCACCCGCGTTACCGGCGCCGGGGGACTGGGAGATCGAGCCGACCCACTCCTCGATCGGCTTCACGGCCCGGCACATCGGGATGGCTCGGGTGCGGGGGAGGTTCAACACCTTCGCGGGGATCGTGCGGGTGGCCGAGAACGTGGAGCAGTCGGCGATGCACGTGGTGATCGACGCGGGGTCGATCGACACGAACGTCAGGACGCGGGACGGGCATCTGAAGTCGGCGGACTTCCTGGACGTGGACCGGTTTCCGACGGTGGAGTTCTACAGCGACCGGTTCACGCACCGGGGCGGCAGCCGGTGGGGGGTCACCGGAGCGCTGTCATTGCACGGGGTGACGCGGACGGTCACGCTCGACACGGAGTATCTGGGGGTGGGCAACGGCACGGAGGGCGAGGTGCGGGCGGCCTGCCGCGCCGGCGCCGAGTTGCGGCGCGACGACTTCACGATGAGCTGGCAGTCGATGCTCGCGCGGGGCATCGCCATGGTCGGGACGAGCATCACGATCGACCTGGACATACAGATCGTCCCCAAGGGCTGAGCCGGGACCAGGGGCGGGCCCTTCGGCTGTTGGTCGCCGGTCGTCGGCCGCTGGTCGCCGGTCGACGGGTGCCCCCGGTGCGAGGCGTTGTGCCGGTGCCGGAAAATGGCCGGGTGAGCGACGTGAGACATGTACTGGTGCTGCCCGACCGCGATGCCGCGCAGGAGGCGGCGGAGGCGCTCGGTGAGCAGTTCGCACTGGACGAGGAGCCCCAGCTCGTCCGGGACGCCCTGGCCGGTGAGGACGATGCCGAGGACGCGCAGTGGCTGCTCGTGCTGCGCGACGAGAACGGGCGGCTGGACGCCCGGGAGCTGGACGAGTTCGTGAGGGAGTGGGACGGCTGGCGCGAGGAACCGTAGGAGCGCCGTAGGAGTGCCGCAGGGGCGGCACACGCTTCGGTGGTCGCGGGCCCGTCGTTGTCGGTGGTGCGTGGGATGCTTGGCCGCGATGGCCAGGAACTCTGCACAAGACAATCCGCTCGCTCCCGTCACGATCGCCGTGGGGCAGGAGGACCTCCTGCTCGACCGTGCCGTGCAGGAGGTGGTGGCCGCCGCGCGCGCCGCCGACGCGGACACCGACGTACGGGACCTCACGTCGGACCAGTTGCAGCCGGGCACGCTCGCCGAGCTGACGAGCCCGTCGCTCTTCGCCGAGCGCAAGGTCGTCGTGGTGCGGAACGCGCAGGATCTGTCGGCGGACACGATCAAGGACGTGAAGGCGTACCTGGGCGGTCCGGCCGAGGAGATCACGCTCGTGCTGCTGCACGCGGGGGGCGCCAAGGGCAAGGGGCTGCTCGACGCGGCGCGCAAGGCGGGGGCGCGGGAGATCGCGTGCCCCAAGATGACGAAGCCGGCGGACCGGCTGTCGTTCGTGCGCGCGGAGTTCCGGGCGCTGGGGCGGTCGGCGACGCCCGAGGCGTGCCAGGCGCTCGTCGACTCGATCGGCAGCGATCTGCGGGAGCTGGCCTCCGCGACGACGCAGTTGGTCGCGGATGTCGAGGGGACCATCGACGAGGCTGTCGTCGGGCGGTACTACACCGGCCGGGCGGAGGCCTCCAGCTTCACGGTGGCGGACCGGGCGGTCGAGGGGCGGGCGGCGGAGGCGCTGGAGGCGCTGCGGTGGTCGTTGTCGACCGGGGTCGCGCCCGTGCTGATCACCAGCGCGCTGGCGCAGGGGGTGCGGGCCATCGGGAAGCTCTCCTCCGCGCGGGGTGGGCGGCCGGCCGATCTGGCGCGGGAGCTGGGGATGCCGCCGTGGAAGATCGATCGGGTTCGGCAGCAGATGCGGGGGTGGACGCCGGACGGTGTCGCTGTCGCGTTGTCGGCGGTTGCTGAGGCGGATGCGGGGGTGAAGGGGGGTGGGGATGATCCCGAGTACGCGCTGGAGAAGGCGGTCGTCACGATCGCCCGGGCCGCGCGGATGCGGCGGGGTTAGCTTCTGTCCCTCTGAGGGCTGCGGCCCCCAGACTCCCGTCGGCGTGAATTTACGGCTGCGGCCCCGGTGGGGGCTGGTCGCGCAGTTCCCCGCGCCCCTGGGGGACGGGGCTGTGCCCCCAGACCCCCGGTCGGTCTGAATCTATGGCTGTGGGCCCGGTGGGGGCCGGTCGCGCAGTTCCCCGCGCCCCCAAAGGCGAATGGCAGGGGCGCGGGGAACTGCGCGATCAGCCACGACGGCGCCGGGCGGGCTGAAAAGGCTACGGGCCCCGGTTCTCGCCCTTTCAGGGCAAGGGCCGGGGCCCGGTTCATGCTGGGGACTCGTACCCGCGTGGCGAACGCAGTCGCGTACGAGTCGGGGTGCCGGTCGGGAGCGGATGAGAGAGGGCCCGCTCAGGTCCTTCCGGCGTTCGAATCACTTCGAATCAAGTGAGTGCGGGGCCGTGGCCCAGTACTCGGCAGAGGTTCAGCCCTTGAGGGAGGCGACCTTCGAAGCAAGCGCCGACTTCTTGTTGGCGGCCTGGTTCTTGTGGATGACGCCCTTGGAGACGGCCTTGTCCAGCTTGCGCGAGGCTTCGCGCTGCGCGGCCGTGGCCTTCTCGACGTCACCCGCGGCAGCGGCCTCGCGGGCCTTGCGGATCGCGGTCTTCAGCGAAGACTTGACGGCCTTGTTGCGCAGCCGGGCCTTCTCGTTGGTCTTGATCCGCTTGATCTGGGACTTGATGTTCGCCACGAATGAGCCTTCTCAGGTTCAGGCGCACGAGACGGGGCGTCTCACGACGGTGAGTCTCATGCGCCGGTGATTTCTCTTCTGAATTTCCTGCGTTTCCTGCGTGTCCCCTGCAGAGAGGGCAGGAGACACAGCTGCCCAGATTAGCAGTCGCCCCGCGGACGGCCCAAACCGGTCGCACCTCGCCGCCCGTGGGACCATGGAGCCTACGTATCGATCCGACCCGAGGCGACAGGCGCCTCAAGAGACAGGACCCTGCGTGCCCGCGATCCCTAACAATGTGCCCGAGCCGAGCCGTACCGCCCCGGCTCAGATCCGCAATTTCTGCATCATCGCGCACATCGACCACGGCAAGTCCACGCTCGCCGACCGGATGCTCCAGCTGACCGGGGTGGTCGACCAGCGGCAGATGCGTGCTCAGTACCTCGACCGCATGGACATCGAGCGCGAGCGCGGCATCACCATCAAGTCCCAGGCGGTGCGGCTGCCCTGGGCGCCGACCGAGGATCCGGGCAACACCCACATCCTCAACATGATCGACACCCCCGGGCACGTCGACTTCACGTACGAGGTCTCGCGGTCGCTCGCGGCCTGTGAGGGCACCGTCCTGCTCGTGGACGCGGCCCAGGGCATCGAGGCCCAGACCCTCGCGAACCTCTACCTGGCGATGGAGAACGACCTCACCATCGTCCCGGTGCTGAACAAGATCGACCTGCCGGCCGCGCAGCCCGAGAAGTTCTCCGAGGAGCTGGCCAATCTCATCGGCTGCCAGCCGGAGGACGTGCTGAAGGTCTCGGCGAAGACCGGCGTCGGCGTGGACGCGCTCCTGGACCGGGTGGTCCGGGACGTGCCCGCCCCGGTCGGTGTCGCGGACGCGCCCGCCCGCGCGATGATCTTCGACTCGGTCTACGACTCGTACCGGGGCGTGGTCACCTACGTCCGTGTCATCGACGGCCAGCTCAACAAGCGCGAGCGCATCAAGATGATGTCGACCGGCGCCACGCACGAGCTGCTGGAGATCGGTGTCTCGTCCCCCGAGATGACGCCGTCCGACGGCATCGGCGTCGGCGAGGTGGGCTACATCATCACCGGCGTGAAGGACGTCCGTCAGTCCAAGGTCGGTGACACGATCACCAGCAAGGACAAGGGCGCCACCGAGGCCCTCGGCGGGTACAAGGACCCGAAGCCGATGGTCTTCTCCGGTCTGTACCCGCTGGACGGGTCCGACTACCCCGACCTGCGTGAGGCGCTGGACAAGCTCCAGCTCAACGACGCGGCCCTGGTCTACGAGCCGGAGACCTCCGCGGCGCTGGGGTTCGGTTTCCGTGTCGGTTTTCTGGGTTTGCTGCACCTCGACGTCATCCGTGAGCGCCTGGAGCGCGAGTTCAACCTCGAACTCATCGCCACCGCGCCCAACGTGGTCTACCGCGTGATCATGGAGGACGGGAAGGAGCACACGGTCACCAACCCGAGCGAGTTCCCCGAGGGCAAGATCGACAAGGTCTTCGAGCCGGTCGTCCGGGCCACGATCCTCGCCCCCAGCGAGTTCATCGGTTCGATCATGGAGCTGTGCCAGACCCGCCGCGGCACCCTCCTCGGGATGGACTACCTCTCCGAGGACCGCGTCGAGATCCGCTACACGCTGCCCCTCGCCGAGATCGTCTTCGACTTCTTCGACAACCTGAAGTCCAAGACCCGCGGCTACGCCTCGCTGGACTACGAGCCCACCGGCGAGCAGGACGCCTCGCTGGTCAAGGTCGACATCCTGCTCCACGGCGACCGCGTCGACGCCTTCTCGGCCGTCACACACAAGGACGCGGCGTACGCGTACGGGGTGCGGCTCGTCGCCAAGCTGCGCGAGCTCATCCCGCGCCAGGCCTTCGAGATCCCCATCCAGGCGGCCATCGGCTCCCGGGTCATCGCCCGTGAGACCATCCGCGCCATCCGCAAGGACGTCCTCGCCAAGTGTTACGGCGGTGACATCTCCCGTAAGCGGAAGCTCCTTGAGAAGCAGAAGGAGGGCAAGAAGCGGATGAAGATGGTGGGCTCTGTGGAGGTTCCGCAAGAGGCCTTCATCGCCGTGCTGTCCAGTGATGAGAACGCCGGCAGCGGCAAGGGCAAGAAGTAGCCGCCAGCAACCATCGGGCCAGGCCCGAAAACATGGGCCCGTCGTGCTGTCGCGCGGCGGGCCCGCGTCGTCCACGGACTGCCGTATTCCGCCCACGCTCTGTAGGAAGTGACAGGCCGCCGCCTCTTACGCACCGGGCGGACGGGCTTTAGTCTGATCACCACTCGACGTTACTCGCGAGTTAAACAACGACCGCTACTGAGCTAACCGCTACGAGCCAGTCACGCACTGTCGCGGGCCCCGGAGGATGTCGTGAGCGACACACAGACCCTGATCGAGAACCGTCCGCCGTCCGTGGCGGCCCTCTTCCTGGAGCGCGTGACGGCCACGCCGGACGCCGAGGCGTACCGCTACCCGGTACCGGCGGCCTCGGGCGAGGGGCCGGACGAGTGGAGGTCGCTGAGCTGGGCGCAGGCGGCCGAGCGGGTCTACGCGATCGCGGCCGGCCTGATCGAGCTGGGCGTGCGGCCGGAGCAGCGCGTCGCGCTCGCCTCCTCCACCCGCGTCGAGTGGATCCTCGTCGACCTCGGCATCATGTGTGCCGGCGCGGCGACGACGACCGTGTATCCGTCGACCAAGTCCGACGAGTCGGCGTTCATCCTCTCCGACTCCGAGAGCCGGGTGCTGGTCGCGGAGGACGCCGAGCAGCTCGCCAAGGCGCGTGAGAAGCGCGCCGAGCTGCCCGAGCTCAGCCATGTCATCGTGATCGACTCCGCGGGCGTCGAGTCCGCCGCCGACGAGGGCGACTGGGTGATCGGCCTCGCCGAGCTGGAGAATCGCGGCGCCGCGTACCTGGAGAAGAACCCCGACCTGATCAAGGAGAAGGTCGGGGCGATCACCAAGGACCAGCTCGCCACCCTCATCTACACCTCCGGCACCACCGGCCGCCCCAAGGGCGTACGGCTGCCGCACGACAACTGGTCGTACATGGCGAAGGCCATCGCCGCGACCGGTCTCGTCGGCAAGGACGACGTCCAGTACCTGTGGCTGCCGCTCGCGCATGTCTTCGGCAAGGTGCTCACGTCCGGCCAGATCGAGGTCGGGCACGTCACCGCCGTCGACGGCCGCGTGGACAAGATCATCGAGAATCTGCCGGTCGTGCAGCCGACGTACATGGCCGCCGTGCCGCGGATCTTCGAGAAGGTCTACAACGGGGTCGCGGCCAAGGCGCGGGCCGGCGGTGGCGCCAAGTACAAGATCTTCCAGTGGGCGGCCGAGGTCTCCCGCGCGTACGCGAAGGCCACGCAGGACAACTTCCGCCGTACCGGTGTCGCCTCCGCGCCCTTCGGCCTCTCGGCCAAGCACAAGGTCGCGGACACGCTCGTCTTCGCCAAGATCCGTGAGGCCTTCGGCGGCAACCTCCGCGCCTGCGTCTCCGGCAGCGCCGCCCTCGCACCCGACATCGGCTACTTCTTCGCGGGCGCCGGCATCCACATCCTGGAGGGTTACGGGCTCACGGAGTCGTCCGCGGCCTCCTTCGTGAACCCCGGTGAGGCGTACCGCACGGGCACGGTCGGCAAGCCCCTGCCCGGCACCGAGGTCCGCATCGCCGACGACGGCGAGATCCTGCTGCGCGGCCCCGGCATCATGGAGGGCTACCAGGGGCTGCCGGAGAAGACCGCCGAGGTCCTGGAGTCCGACGGCTGGTTCCACACCGGTGACATCGGTGAGCTGTCCCCGGACGGCTATCTGCGTATCACCGACCGCAAGAAGGACCTGATCAAGACGTCCGGCGGCAAGTACATCGCGCCCGCCGAGGTCGAGGGCCAGTTCAAGGCCGTCTGCCCGTACGTCTCCAACATCCTCGTGCACGGAGCCGACCGTAACTTCTGCACCGCGCTCATCGCCCTCGACGAGCCGTCGATCCTCGCCTGGGCCGCGGACAACGGCCTCGGCGGCAAGTCGTACGCCGACGTGGTCGCCGCGCCCGCGACGGTCGAGCTGATCGACGAGCACGTCAGGACGCTGAACGAAGGTCTTCAGCGCTGGCAGACCATCAAGAAGTTCAAGCTCCTCCCGCGCGACCTCGACATCGAGCACGGCGAACTGACCCCGAGCCTCAAGCTGAAGCGCCCGGTCGTCGAGCGCGAGTACAAGTACCTGATCGACGAGATGTACGCGGGTGCGCGGGAGGCGTAGCCGTCAAGGTGGTTCTCCGGGGCGGGGCGGGGTCACAGACCCCGCCCCCTCCGCATCTCGCGCAGCAGGTCCTCCATGTGGCGTATGTGCCGACGCAGTTCGGCCGTGTCCGTGAGGCCGCCGGCCGACATGCTGGTCTCGATCGCGTGCAGCCGCCGGGCGAGTTCGTCGAACTGTTCCTGCTCGTGGGCGAGCATCCGCTCCAACTGCTGGTTCTTGCGGTGCAGATCGAGGAAGACGGTGACCTTGGCGCGCAGCACCCAGGGGTCGAACGGCTTGGTGAGATAGTCGGCGGCTCCGGTGGCGTACCCGCGGAACGCGTAGCCCGCGTCGGAGTCCGTGCCGGTCAGGAAGATGATCGGCACGTCCTTCGTCTGGTCGAGCCGCTTGATGTTCGCGGCGGTTTCGAACCCGTCCATGCCCGGCATCCGGATGTCGAGGAGGACGACTGCGAACCGCTGCCGCAGCAGGGCCTTCATCGCCTCCTCGCCCGAACGGGCGCGTACGAGCGGTTCGTTGAGGGACCCCAGGACGGCCTCCAGCGCGATCAGATTGTCCTCCATGTCGTCCACGAGGAGAATGCTGGCGCGCTCGTCGGTCGATGCCTCAGTGCTCATGGTGATCGATTGCCTGCCTCATTCGGTTTAGGCGGGACTGCGGGTTCCTCCGATGGGCCGGTTCCCGCGGCGGTGGTTGTGGCGGAGTCGCCCCGCTCCTGATCGTCCGCGCCCTCGGGGTCCAGGAGGGCACAGACGACGGTCAGCAGCTGGTCGACGTCCACCGGCTTGGGTACGTAGTCGTTCGCACCGCGCGCGATGGACTTCTCACGGTCGCCCGGCATCGCCTTGGCGGTGAGGGCGACGATGGGAAGTCCGGCCCAGCGCGGGGTGCGGCGGATGACGAAGATGGTCTCGTAACCATCCATCTCCGGCATCATGATGTCCATCAGGACGAGTGCTACATCGGGATTGCGCTCCAGGGTCTCGATGCCCTCGCGGCCGTTCTCCGCGTACAGGACGGGCATGCCGACCCGGCCCAGTACGTGGGTCAGCGCGAAGACGTTACGGATGTCGTCGTCCACGATCAGTACGCGCCGCCCCGGCAGGACCTGGCCCGCCCGGCCCGTCTTCCATGCCTCCAGTTTGGTGGGCGCGGGCCAGCTGTCGTCCTGGTCGTGGACGGCGAAGGGTTCGACGGACAACTGCTCGGGCAGGACGAGGTCCTGGTCCTCGGCGCCGGGCCCGGCCGGCAGATGCCCGGGGCTGACGACCGGCACGTACAGGGTGAAGGTGGAACCCTGGCCCGGCACGCTCTCGGCGATGATGCGGCCGCCCAGCAGACCGGCGATCTCCCGGCTGATGGACAGCCCGAGGCCCGTGCCCCCGTACTTGCGGTTCGTCGTGCCGTCTGCCTGCTGGAACGCCTCGAAGATCACGGGAAGTTTCTCCGCCGCGATGCCGATACCGGTGTCGGAGACCGCGAACGCGACGACGTTGTCGCTGCTCTCCCGGGTGAAGTGGGGCTCGGGGTTCTCGACGCGGCTGACGCGCAGTTCGACCCGGCCGGACGCGGTGAACTTGATCGCGTTCGACAACAGATTGCGCAGGATCTGCTGCAGCCGCTGCTCGTCCGAGAACATCTCGCGCGGTACGTCCTCGCCGACCTCCACCTCGAAGGTGAGACCCCGGTCGAGGGTGAGCGGGCGGAACGTGGCGTGCACGTAGTCGAGCAGCTTGATCAGCGGCAGCTTCTTGGGACGTACGTCCATCCGGCCGGCCTCGATCTTCGAGAGGTCGAGGATGTCGTTGATGAGCTGGAGGAGGTCCGAGCCGGAGCGGTGGATCGTCGCCGCGAACTGCACCTCCTGGTCGGAGAGATGGCCGTCAGGGTTGTCGGAGAGCAGCCGGGCGAGGATCAGCAGCGAGTTGAGCGGGGTCCGCAGCTCGTGCGACATGTTCGCCAGGAACTCCGACTTGTACTGCGAGGAGGTGGCCAGCAGCGCCGCCTTCTCCTCCAGTTCGGCGTTCGAGCGGCGCAACTCCGCCTGCTGCGACTGGAGTTCGTCGGAGCGGTCCTGAAGCTGGATGGCCAGCCGCTGGGACTCGCCGAGCAGCGACTCGGTACGGGAGTTGGCGATGATGGTGTTGATCGCGACGCCGATGGTGTTCACGAACTGGTCGAAGAACGCCAGGTGGACGTCGGAGAAGCGGGAGAACGAGGCGAGTTCGATGACACCGAGCAGCTTGTCCTCGAAGAGGATCGGGATGATGACGACACTCGCGGGCGCCGCCTCCCCGAGACCGCTGTTGATCTTGATGTAGTCCGGCGGGGCCTCCTCCATCAGGATCCGCTTCCTCTCCCGCGCGGCCTGCCGTACGAGCCCGTGCACCGGCATGCTGACCGTGTCGACCGTCGCGCTCTGCGCCGAGCCGTACCCGGCGATGAAGGCGAGCCCCTTGATGGGCACGGCCGTCTGCAGCGTCGCCTTGTCCTCCTCGGGGTCGGCCAGGAAGAAGGCGCCGAACTGCGCGTTCACCAGCGGGGTCAGCTCGCGCAGGATCAGGTCCGCGACCTCCATCAGGTCCCGGTGGCCCTGCATCAGGGCGGCGAGACGGGCGAGGTTCGACTCCAGCCAGTCCTTGGCGCGGGTGGTCTCGCGGAGGTTGGCCACCATGAGGTTGATGTTGTCCTTGAGCTCGTCGACCTCGCCCTGCGTCTCCACCGTGATGGAGCGGGACATGTCGCCCTGGGCCACCGCGGACGCCACCTCGGCGATCGCGCGGACCTGGGTGGTGAGGTTCGACGCCAGCTCGTTCACGTTCGTCGTCAGACGCTTCCAGGTGCCGTACACGCCCTCGACCCGCGCCTGACCGCCGAGCTGGCCCTCCGAGCCCACCTCGCGGGCCACGCGGGTGACCTCGGAGGAGAACGACGACAGCGTGTCCACCATCGTGTTGATGGTGGACTTCAGCTCCAGGATCTCGCCGCGCGCGTCGACGTCGATCTTCTTCGACAGGTCGCCCTGGGCCACCGCGGTCGCGACCTGCGCGATGTTGCGGACCTGTGAAGTCAGGTTGTCCGCCATGTAGTTGACGTTGTCCGTGAGATCACGCCACACACCGGAGACGCCGAGCACTTGGGCCCGGCCGCCGAGACGGCCGTCGGTGCCGACCTCGCGGGCCACCCTCGTCACCTCGTCGGCGAAGGCGCGCAGCTGCTCCACCATCGTGTTGACGGTGTCCTTCAGCTCCAGGATCTCGCCGCGCGCGTCGACGGTGATCTTCTTGGAGAGGTCGCCGTTGGCGACGGCCGTGGTCACCTGGGCGATGTTGCGCACCTGGGAGGTGAGGTTCAGGGCCATGAAGTTGACGTTGTCGGTGAGGTCCTTCCAGACGCCTGATACGCCACGCACCTGGGCCTGACCGCCGAGGTTGCCCTCGGTGCCGACCTCGCGGGCGACGCGGGTGACCTCGTCGGCGAAGGCGGAGAGCTGGTCGACCATCGTGTTGATCGTCGACTTCAGCTCCAGGATCTCGCCCTTCGCCTCGACCGTGATCTTCTTGCCGAGGTCGCCCTGGGCCACCGCGGTGGACACGAGCGCGATGTTGCGGACCTGTGAAGTCAGGTTGTCCGCCATGAAGTTGACATTGTCGGTGAGGTCCTTCCAGACGCCGGAGACACCGCGGACCTGGGCCCGGCCGCCGAGGTTGCCCTCGGTGCCGACCTCGCGGGCGACGCGGGTGACCTCGTCGGCGAAGGCGGAGAGCTGGTCGACCATCGTGTTGATCGTCGA
>NZ_JBVJLW010000014.1:2237-273185 GCF_055584525.1 Streptomyces sp. NPDC102514 | reverse complement strand
CTTCAGCTCCAGGATCTCGCCCTGGGCGCTGACGGTGATCTTCTGACTCAGATCGCCGTTGGCGACGGCCGTGGTCACCTGGGCGATGTTGCGGACCTGGGAGGTGAGGTTCGAGGCCATGAAGTTGACGTTGTCGGTGAGGTCCTTCCAGACCCCCGACACACCGCGCACCTGGGCCCGGCCGCCCAGCTCGCCCATCGTGCCGACCTCGCGCGCCACGCGGGTGACCTCGTCGGCGAACGCGGAGAGCTGTTCGACCATCGTGTTCACGGTCAGCTTCAGTTCGAGCAGCTCACCGGTCGCCTCGACCGTCACCGTGCGGGTCAGATCGCCGCGCGCCACCGCCGTGGTCACCAGGGCGATGTCACGGACCTGCGCGGTCAGCCGGGACGCCATCGTGTTGACCGCCTCGGTCACGTCCCGCCAACTGCCCGACAGACCGGTCACCTTCGCCCGGCCGCCGAGCCGGCCCTCGGTGCCGACCTCACGCGCGACCCGGGTCACCTCACCGGTGAAGAGGGACAGCTGATCGACCATCTTGTTGACGGCCCGCCCGAGGCGGCGCAGATCGCCCCGCAGCTGCCGGTTGCCGTCGTGCAGATCGACCCGCTGGGTCAGATCGCCGCCCGCCACCGCGTCCAGGACCCGGGTCGCGTTGGCGGCCGGGGCCACCAGGGCGTCGAGCAGCTGGTTCACGTCGTTGATCCTGGTCGTCCAGTGGCCCTGGCCCGGGCTCGCGGCGAGCCGCTCGTCCAGCCGGCCGTGCCGCACGATCTCGCGGCGGACGCGCTGGGCCTCCGCGTTGAAGTGCGTACTCCGGTCCACGATCTGGTTGAACACCATGCCCAGCTCGGCCACGATGCCGTGCCCCGTCGTCTCGGGCACCTTGCTGAAGTCGCCGTCCCGGGCGGACGTCATCGCGGCCAGGAGAGGGCGCAGATCCGATACGCGAATCTGTGCGTCTCCGAGCACATGCATAGCACTGTTCTCACTCATGGAGGCCCACTTCGGTAACTCGGTGCTTATGGGCGTAGCCAGTCTGTCACTCTGTCTGCATCGCTTGGGGCGTATTCGTCCGAACTGCTCAGGGAGACGCACAGTGGGGGCCATTCCGACGCAACGGGAGTCAGCGTCCCGTGCTCCTGGGGACGTGGCACGCCCGCACACGGTGGCCCGTACATCCTTCCCGGGCAACTCCCTCGCACCGGGCGCGGCCCGCAGGTTCGTCCGCGCGACGCTCGCGGGCTGGGCCGAACTCGGCGTGCCCGGCGCGGAGTTGGTCACCGATCAGCTAGTCGGGGACGCGATGGTGGTCGTCAGTGAACTGGTCACGAACGCCGTCGTACACGCGGGCACGGACGTGGAACTGCTGTGCCGCCTCGACAACTGCACGGAGGACTGCGCGGCGGGGATCCCGGGCGACTCGGGTCCTCTGACGGCGGCGCCGACGGTACGGGTACTGGTGCCGGGTACGGAGTCGGTAAACGGGTCGGGCGACGCGCCGGGCAACGGGTCGGGCTCGGCGCCCGGCGCCGTGCCGGACGGCGGACCGGGCCCGGCGTCGGGCGGCGCGGCGGGAACTGCGCCCGGCGTGGTGCCGGACGCCGTACCGGGCCCCACGTCGGACGGCGCGCCCAGCCCTGTGCCGGGCCTCGCACCAGGTGCCGTGCCGGAGGCTGCCGCGGGGCTCCGGCAGGCGGCGGCTCCTGGCGGCGCGGCGGGCGTCATGTCGGACGCGTCGGACGTCGTGCCGGAGGCTGCGCCGGACAGCGTGCCGGCCCGCACGTCCGGCCTTGTGCCGGCCCCGGCGCCGGGGACCGTGCCGGACAGCGGGCCGGGCCCCACGCCGGCCCTCACGCCGGCCCTCACGCCGGCCCTCACGCCGGCCCTCACGCCGGCCCTCACGCCGGCCCCCACGTCGGTCCCCGCACCGAGCGCCGTGCCGAGCGCCCCGCCAAGCCCAGCGGCAAGCGCCGTGGCAAGCGCCGTCGCAGGGGGCAACGGTGGGAGCCGGGACCCTGGGCCCGTCGTGGAGCGTCAGCGTGCTCTCGTCATAGAAGTGTCCGATCATCATCCCGAGCGGGTCGTGCGGGACGACAGTGCCGGGCGGCCGTACGACGCCATCGAGTACGGCCGTGGCCTGCGGCTCGTCTCCGCGCTCTCCGACGCATGGGGCATCACGTACCGCACCGGCACCAAGACCGTGTGGGCGCGGCTGCCCGCGGAGACGATCCCGACCGCCGAGGCGGCGGAGGCCTACGAGGGCGAGCGCGCGCTGCGGCGCGGGCAGCGGGCCGCCGAGATCCTCGCCCCCGCACCCCGGCGCAGCGTCCAGGACCAGGACTGGCTCAACCGCGGCGCCCTCTCCTTCCTCGCCGAGGCCTCCGACCTGCTCGGCGGGCAGCTCGACGAGGACCTGGTCGCCGCCCTCACCGGACAGCTGGTCGTGCCGCGGCTCGCCGACTGGTGCGCGGTGTGGCTGGAGGACGAGGCACCGGGCCGCTCCGACGGAGGCCTCGTCGGCGGACCGCGCCTCGCCCGCGTCTGGCACGGCAGCGAGAACCGCATGGAGGAGCTGCGCCGGCTGCTGGAGAAGGACCCGCCCGAACTGCCCGAGTCGGCGCGCTCCGGGCCCGTACCGATGCCCTGGCCCGCCGAGGCCCTGGGCGCGAAGGCGGAGGACGGATCGGCCCTCGCGTTCCGGCTGATCGCGGGCGGCAGACCGCTCGGCGCCCTCGTCATCGGACGGGCCGGACAGGACCACTTCCCCGACGAGATCACCGGACTCGTCGAGGACCTCAGCCGCCGCGTCGCGCTGGCCATCGGGGCGGCCCGCCAGTACGCCCGCCAGGCCACCATCAGCCGCGTACTGCAGCGCGGCCTGCTGCCCGGGGCGGTCGCCGAGATCCCCGGGGTGCGCAGCGCGCTCGTCTACGAGCCCTGCGACAAGGGCGGCCCGAGCGGCGACTTCTACGACCTCTTCCCCGCGGGCGACGGACGCTGGTGCTTCGCCCTCGGTGACGTCCAGGGCAAGGGCCCCGAGGCGGCCGTCGTCATCGGCCTCGCCCGGCCCTGGCTGCGCCTGCTGGCCCGCGAGGGGTACGCGGTGCCGGACGTCCTGGACCGGCTCAACCAGCTCCTCCTCGACGACGCCACCGAGACCGCGGACGCGGCGGCCCGCGCCCTGGTGGCGGAAGGCGGCCGGGGGCTCCCCGACGAGGGCCCGCAGAACCGGTTTCTCTCCCTCCTCTACGGCGAGCTCGTCCCCGTCGAGGGCGGCGTGCGCTGCACCCTGGCCTCCGCCGGACACCCGCTGCCGCTGCTCCTCCAGCCCTCCGGAGAGGTCCGCGAGGTGGCCCAGCCGCAGACCCTCCTCGGGGTCTTCGAGGACGCCAGCTACGGCTGCGGGACCTTCGAGCTGCGCCCCGGCGACAGCATCCTGTGCGTCACGGACGGCGTCACGGAGCGCCGCAACGGACACCGCCAGTTCGACGACGAGGACGGACTCGCCGCCGCACTCACCGGCTGCGCCGGACTGAACGCCGAACTGATCGCCGAGCGCATCCGCCGACTGGTGCACGAGTTCGGCGGAAAGCCGCCGGAGGACGACCTGGCGCTGCTGGTGCTGCAGGCCGAGTGACGGCCCTCCGGCCGCGCGGAGGGGGCACCTGCGTGCGTGCGGGACAATGGAGGACATGCCTTCCGCACTCCCCGACGGCGAGCCCGTCCCCGACGACGGGGCGCTGCCCGCGCACGCCCTCGCCGACGCGGCCGACCGCCCGCTCGGGTTCTATCTCCACGTCCCGTACTGCGCGACCCGCTGCGGCTACTGCGACTTCAACACGTACACGGCGACGGAGCTGCGCGGCTCGGGGGGCGTGCTCGCCTCCCGCGACAACTACGCCTCGACCCTCATCGACGAGGTCCGTCTCGCCCGCAAGGTCCTCGGCGACGACCCGCGGCCCGTCCGCACGGTCTTCGTCGGCGGCGGTACGCCCACCCTGCTGGCCGCCGACGATCTCGTACGGATGCTGGGGGCCGTCCGGGACGAGTTCGGGCTCGCGGACGACGCGGAGATCACCACGGAGGCGAATCCGGAGTCGGTGGACCCCGGGTATCTGGCCACGCTCCGGGCCGGCGGGTTCAACCGGATCTCCTTCGGGATGCAGAGCGCGCGCAAGCACGTGCTGCAGATCCTCGACCGCACCCACACCCCCGGCCGGCCCGAGGCCTGCGTCGCCGAGGCCCGCGCGGCCGGCTTCGACCATGTGAACCTCGACCTCATCTACGGCACCCCCGGCGAGAGCGACGACGACTGGCGGGCCTCGCTCGACGCGGCGATCGGCGCCGGGCCCGACCACGTGTCGGCGTACGCGCTGATCGTCGAGGAGGGGACGCAGCTCGCCCGGCGCATCCGGCGCGGCGAGGTCCCGATGACCGACGACGACGTCCACGCGGACCGCTACCTGATGGCCGAGGACCGACTGTCGCAGGCGGGGTTCTCCTGGTACGAGGTCTCCAACTGGGCCACCTCGGAGGCCGGGCGGTGCCTCCACAACGAGCTGTACTGGCGTGGGGCCGACTGGTGGGGGGCCGGGCCCGGGGCGCACAGCCATGTGGGCGGGGTGCGGTGGTGGAACGTCAAGCATCCGGGCGCGTACGCGGGGGCGTTGGCGGGTGGGCGGTCGCCCGGCGCCGGGCGTGAGCTGCTGTCCGAGGAGGACCGGCGGGTCGAGCGAATTCTGCTGGAGCTGCGGCTGGTGACGGGGTGTCCGTTGTCGCTGCTGCGGGCGGATGGGCTGGCGGCGGCTTCGCGTGCGCTGGCTGGGGGGTTGTTGGAGGCGGGGCCCTTCGGGGAGGGGCGGGCCGTGCTCACCCTCCGGGGGCGGTTGCTGGCGGACGGGGTGGTCCGGGACCTG
Organism: Streptomyces sp. NPDC102514; assembly: GCF_055584525.1. Classification (NCBI taxonomy): domain Bacteria; kingdom Bacillati; phylum Actinomycetota; class Actinomycetes; order Kitasatosporales; family Streptomycetaceae; genus Streptomyces; species Streptomyces sp. NPDC102514. Next base: position 268,266 of record NZ_JBVJLW010000014.1, on the reverse strand, counting down.
GTGGATTAGCGGGCTTTCCCCCGCCCCCGCCGCCCCTGCCCGTTCCCGTCCACGCATGGGGCTGCGCCCCTCGCCCCCTTTGTCCTCAAACGCCGGACGGGCTGAAAGGCATCTTTCAGCCCGTCCGGCGTTTGAGGACAAAGGGGGGAAGTGTTTCTACTCCGGGGCCGTGACGAAGTCGATCAGTTCTTCCACTCGGCCCAGGAGTTCCGGCTGGAGGTCGCGGTACGAGTGGACCGAGTCCAGGATCCGCTGCCACGCCGCTCCCGTGTTTTCCGGCCACCCCAGAGACCGGCAGACACCCGTCTTCCAGTCCTGCCCGCGCGGCACCCGCGGCCAGGCCGCGATGCCCACGGACGACGGCTTCACGGCCTCCCAGACGTCGATGTACGGGTGGCCCACGACCAGCGCGTACTCGCTCGTCACGGCCTCCGCGATACGCGATTCCTTCGTGCCGGGGACCAGGTGGTCGACCAGGACCCCGAGCCGCGCGTCGGGCCCGGGGGCGAACTCGTCGACGATGGCGGGCAGGTCGTCGATGCCCTCCAGGTACTCGACGACGACGCCCTCGATGCGCAGGTCGTCGCCCCAGACCCGCTCGACGAGTTCGGCGTCGTGGCGGCCCTCCACGTAGATGCGTCCCGCACGGGCCACCCGGGCCCGCGCCCCGGGCACGGCGACCGATCCCGACGCCGTGCGCGTGGGGCGTACCGGCGCGGCCGACGGGCGTACGAGGGTCACCACGCGCCCTTCCAGGAGGAAGCCGCGTGGCTCCAGCGGGAACACCCGGTGCTTGCCGAAGCGGTCCTCCAGCGTCACCGTCCCCGCCTCGCAGCGGATCACGGCACCGCAGAACCCGGTGCCGGGCTCCTCGACCACGAGCCCCGGCTCCGCCGCGACCTCGGGCACGGGCTTGGGCTTCTTCCACGGAGGGGTGAGATCCGCTGAGTACTGGCGCATTCGGATGACGATAGGAGAAGCCCGGGCCCCGCACGTACACCGACACCCCGGAGCGGCGCTCGCGGCAGGACTTGCGGCACGACTCACGGCACGTCGAAACGCCGTGCCAGCGCCTCCCGTTGGGCCCGTACGAACGTCGCGTCCACCACCGCCCCGTGCCCGGGCACGTACAGCGCGTCCTCGCCCCCGAGGGCCAGCAGGCGGTCCAGCGCGGCGGGCCACCGGGAGGGCACGGCGTCCGGTCCGGCCTGGGGTTCGCCGGACTCCTCGACCAGGTCGCCGCAGAAGACGATCTCAGGCGAACCGGGCCCGGCGACCAGGACCGCGAGGTCGTGGCCGGTGTGCCCGGGGCCCACGTTCGCCAGCAGGACCTGCCGGCCACCGCCCAGGTCGAGCGTCCACTCGCCGGAGACGAGATGCCGGGGCCGCACCAGGAGATCCGCCGCCTCGGCCGCCTCCGCGGGATCGGCGCCGTTGCGCACCGCGTCCGCGAGCAGTTCCTCCCGCCCCTCGCCCAGGACCCTCCCCCAGTCCCGGCCTCGCTCGACCGGGGGGACCCCCACGGCGCCCGCCGCGGCGAACACCTCGGCCCCCGTGAACGCCGCCGCCCCGAAGACATGGTCGAAGTGCGGATGCGTGAGCGCGAGGTGCGTGACGCGCCCGCCCCCGAGCAACTCGTGCGCCCGCGTGCGCAGCCGCGCGCCCTCCCGCACGCTCGATCCCGCGTCGATCATGAGCGCCGCGTCCTCGCCGACCACGAGCCCGGCCGTGCAGTCCCACCCCGGGAGCCGGCAGCGCCCCGCGTACGGGGACAGCTCCTCCCAGCCGGTCCCGTCGCGCCCGGACCCTTCCCATGTCACGTTCATGCGCCGACGCTAACCCCGTCGGCCGCGCCTGCATGTTCCCGACAGAGCGGGACACCCTCGTACACGTCGCCTGTCCGATGTGCCCGGCGTCACGACATCGCAGGCCCGCCCTTGCCCGGCCCGTACCCACCGGCCGTACACTTGGCGCGGGGATGCTGGCACTCGCGCGCGCTGAGTGCCAGGCGACACCGCCGATGACGACCGACTGACGACCGATGACCGCGCGGAAGACCACGGGAGGTGTGCGCGATGCTCAGTGAACGCAGGCTCGAAGTGCTGCGCGCCATCGTCCAGGACTACGTGGGCACGGAGGAGCCGGTCGGCTCGAAGGCGCTCACGGAGCGCCACCGGCTGGGGGTGTCACCGGCGACCGTCCGCAACGACATGGCGGTCCTGGAGGACGAGGGGTACATCGCGCAGCCGCACACCAGTGCGGGGCGCATCCCCACGGACAAGGGCTACCGCCTCTTCGTAGACAAGCTCGCGGGCGTCAAGCCGATGACCGCGCCCGAGCGGCGGGCGATCCATCACTTCCTGGACGGTGCCGTCGACCTCGACGACGTCGTGGGGCGGACCGTGCGGCTCCTCGCACAGCTCACCCGCCAGGTGGCCGTCGTCCAGTACCCGTCACTGACCCGCTCGACCGTGCGTCATGTGGAGCTGCTCGCGCTGGCCCCGGCCCGCGTCATGCTCGTCCTGATCACGGACACCGGGCGGGTCGAGCAGCGCATGGTGGACTGCCCGGCCCCCTTCGGGGAGGTCTCCGTGGCAGATCTGCGCGCGCGGCTCAACAGCCGGATCACGGGGCGCCGTTTCGCGGATGTCCCCCAACTGGTGCAGGATCTCCCCGACGCCTTCGAGTCGGAGGACCGGGGGACGGTCACGACCGTGCTCTCCACCCTCCTGGAGACTCTTGTCGAGGAGACCGAGGAGCGGCTGATGATCGGCGGCACCGCCAATCTGACGCGCTTCGGACATGATTTTCCCCTCATGATCCGTCCGGTGCTCGAAGCGTTGGAGGAGCAGGTCGTGCTCCTCAAACTCCTGGGCGAGGTCAACGATTCGGGCATGGCCGTACGGATCGGTCACGAGAACGCCCATGAGGGACTCAACTCCACTTCTGTGGTCTCGGTCGGCTACGGTTCGGGCGGCGAAGCAGTCGCCAAACTCGGCGTGGTCGGACCGACGCGCATGGATTACCCCGGAACGATGGGAGCGGTACGAGCGGTGGCACGGTACGTAGGACAGATCCTGGCGGAGTCGTAAGTGGCCACGGACTACTACGCCGTACTCGGCGTGCGCCGCGACGCGTCCCAGGACGAGATCAAGAAGGCATTCCGGCGGCTCGCCCGCGAGCTGCACCCGGACGTCAATCCCGATCCGAAGACGCAAGAGCGCTTCAAGGAGATCAACGCCGCGTACGAGGTGTTGTCGGACCCGCAGAAGAAGCAGGTCTACGACCTCGGCGGCGACCCGCTGTCCCAGGCGGGCGGCGGTGGCGCGGGCGGCTTCGGAGCCGGCGGCTTCGGCAACTTCTCGGACATCATGGACGCGTTCTTCGGCACGGCGTCGCAGCGTGGACCCCGGTCCCGCACGCGGCGCGGCCAGGACGCGATGATCCGGCTGGAGATAGAGCTCGACGAGGCCGCCTTCGGCACGACGAAGGACATCCAGGTCGACACGGCCGTCGTCTGCACCACCTGCAGCGGTGAGGGCGCGGCCCCCGGCACGTCCGCGCAGACCTGTGACATGTGCCGCGGTCGCGGCGAGGTGTCCCAGGTCACGCGGTCCTTCCTGGGCCAGGTCATGACGTCCCGCCCGTGTCCCCAGTGCCAGGGCTTCGGAACGGTCGTCCCGACGCCGTGCCCCGAGTGCGCGGGCGACGGACGGGTGCGCTCGCGCCGGACCCTGACCGTGAAGATCCCCGCCGGTGTCGACAACGGCACCCGGATCCAGCTCGCGGGCGAGGGCGAGGTCGGCCCCGGCGGCGGCCCCGCAGGCGACCTGTACGTGGAGATCCACGAGCTGCCGCACAACATGTTCCAGCGGCGCGGCGACGATCTGCACTGCACGGTCACCATCCCGATGACCGCGGCGGCACTCGGCACCAAGGTCCCGCTGGAGACGCTCGACGGGCTCGAAGAGGTCGACATCCGCCCCGGGACGCAGTCCGGGCAGTCGATCCCCAAGCACGGGCGCGGCATCACCCATCTGCGGGGCGGCGGACGCGGCGACCTCATCGTGCACGTCGAGGTCATGACGCCCACGAAACTCGATCCCGAGATGGAGCGGGTCCTGCGGGAGCTGGCCCAGATGCGCGGCGAGGAGCGGCCCACCGGGCAGTTCCAGCCCGGTCAGCAGGGCTTGTTCTCCCGGCTGAAGGACGCCTTCAACGGCCGTACCTGACGGGCGAACCGCTGGTGACCGCCGGGCGTGCCACAGGATGATTCCTGTGGCTTATGCCCGGCGGACGGCCGGATTCGGACTTGTAGGGAGGACGTGACAACATGCCGTCATGTCCTCCGCGCTGACCGATCTTTTCCCTCTCCCGATCGTGCAGGCCCCGATGGCGGGCGGCGTCTCCGTGCCGCAGCTCGCCGCGGCCGTGTCCGAAGCCGGAGGGCTCGGGTTTCTCGCCGCCGGCTACAAGACCGCCGACGGCATGTACCAGGACATCAAGCAGCTGCGCGGGGCCACCAGCAGGCCGTTCGGCGTGAACCTCTTCATGCCGCAGCCCGAGTACGCCGACCGGTCGGCCGTCGAGGTGTACGCCCACCAGCTCGCCGGTGAGTCCTCCTGGTACGAGACCGAACTGGGCGACCCCGACAGCGGACGCGACGACGGCTACGACGCCAAGCTCGCCGTCCTCCTCGACAACCCGGTGCCGGTCGTCTCCTTCCACTTCGGCTGCCCCACCCGTGACGTCCTGGACTCCCTGAGCCGGGCCGGCACGCTCACCCTCGTCACCGCGACCACCGCCGAGGAGGCGCAGGCCGTGCAGTGGGCGGGCGCCGACGCGGTCATCGTGCAGGGCGTCGAGGCCGGCGGCCACCAGGGCACCCACCGCGACAACCCGGAGACGGACGGCTCCGGCATCGGACTGCTGTCGCTCGTCGCGCTGGTCCGCGAGACCGTGCAGATCCCGATCGTCGCGGCCGGCGGCATCATGCGCGGCAGCCAGATCGCCGCGGCGCTGGCCGCCGGCGCGAGCGCCGCCCAGCTCGGCACCGCCTTCCTCGCCACCCCCGAGTCCGGGGCCAACGCCCTCCACAAGCAGGCGCTGACCAACCCCCTCTTCGTGCGTACGCAGCTGACGCGGGCGTTCTCCGGCAGGCCCGCGCGCGGGCTGATGAACCGCTTCATGCGCGAGCACGGGCCGTACGCGCCCGCCGCCTATCCCGAGGTGCACCACCTCACCTCCGCGCTGCGCAAGGCCGCCGCCAAGGCGGGGGACGCGCAGGGCATGGCGCTGTGGGCGGGACAGGGGCACCGGCTCGCCCGCGAACTGCCCGCCGGACAGCTGGTGGAGGTGCTGGCCGCCGAACTCGCCGCCGCCAGGACAGCGTTGTCGGCCGAGCAGGGCGGGGGCGTCGGGCGATGACCGCGCCGGTGTTCGTGGTCGACGAGGTGCCCGGCGGGCCGCAGTTCGTGCTCGACGGGCCCGAAGGGCGGCACGCGGTGTCCGTGAAACGGCTGCACACCGGTGAGGACGTCGTCCTCACCGACGGGCGGGGCCGCTGGGCCGAGGGCGTCGTCATGACGGCCGAGGGCAAGGACCGGCTCGTCGTGGCGGACCTCCACGTCGTGCACGAGGAGCCGCCGCCCGCGCCCCGTATCACCGTCGTGCAGGCGCTGCCCAAGGGCGACCGGGGTGAACTCGCCGTCGAGACCATGTCGGAGACCGGCGTCGACGCGATCGTCCCCTGGGCGGCGTCGCGTTGCATCACGCAGTGGAAGGGCGAGCGGGGGCTCAAGGCACTGGCGAAGTGGCGGGCGACCGCGCGTGAGGCGGGCAAGCAGTCGCGGCGGGTGCGGTTCGCGGAGGTCGCGGACGCGATGTCGACGAAGCAGGTTGCGGCGTTTCTCGCCAAAGCGGAGTTCGCTGCGGTGCTGCACGAGGACCGGGGGTACCCCGGTGAGCCCCTCGCCACCGTCGAGTTGCCCGCCGCCGGGTCGATCGTGCTGGTCGTCGGGCCCGAAGGGGGTGTCTCCCCGGAGGAGTTGGCGACGTTCACCGAGGCCGGGGCGCGGGCCTGCCGGCTGGGACGCAGCGTGTTGCGGACGTCCACGGCGGGGACGGCAGCGGTGGCGCTGCTGCTGGGCCGGACGGGGCGCTGGTCGTAGCACCGGCCCGGCTGCGGGCCCGGTGGGCGTGGGCGTACGTGATTGCGCAGTTCCCCGCGCCCCTGGGTACCTCGGCCCGTCCGGGGTTCGCGGTGCGGCGAGTTGGGGAACTGCGCGATCAGCCCCCACCGGCGCGCAGTCGACAGTGAACGGTGCGGTGGGGGCGGGCCTCAACGATTGCGCAGTTCCCCGCGCCCCTGAACCCCCGCGCCGTCAGGCGCTCAGGGGCGCGGGGAACTGCGCGGCCAGCCCTCGTCGGCCCGCAGTCGGCAGTGAGTCGTGCCGCGGGGGTTCGGGGGCCGCGTCCCCGGGAGGGTGAGCGTGGCCGCATGGGGGCTACCGCGGGGGCGTCAGTGGTGGCACGCTGCCGTGCATGGGGGCACTGAGGCGTATACGGCACCGCGGCCCGGCGATCGCACTGACCGCCGTCTCGGCCGTGTTCGCGCTGGTCGCGTGTGAACCGGGCGACGGCCTGAACACCGCGGCCGTCGCGATCACCACCGACCAGAAGGGCACGAGCGAGCTGGAGAAGCGGGGCATCGACGTGCAGTGGCTCACCTGCACCGCCTCGTACGGCGACAAGGGCGAACCCACTCCCTCGGCGAGCGTCCACAGCGTGGCGTCCGTCGACTGCACGGGCGAGACCAAGGACGGCCAGGACATCAGCATCAAGGGCCAGGTGACCCAGGAGGTCAACGGCACCTGCGTACGCGGCGATCTCACCGCGACGGTGGGCGGCAAGGAGGTGTTCCGGCTGAACGTCCTCGGCAATTGCCAGGCGAATACACCGCCCGCCAACAACCCGACGACCCCGCCGCCCGACCAGCCGGGGGCGACCGTCACCGTCACCCGGACCGTGACCGTGTATCCGAACCCGAGTTGCTCCTGCATCTCGGGAAAGTGATCAATGCGACGAAGCGGCCGGCCCGGGGAAGTGATCGAAAGCTCTGGTCGCGGCCGGGGACGGCTGCATAGGGTGATCGGGTGACACAGCCTGCATCCGCCGCATCCGCATCCGCCGCATCCGCCGCGACCTCCGCGTATCTCCGGTATCCGCACCTGCACGGTGAGTTGATCGCCTTCACCGCCGAGGACGACGTCTGGGTGGCGCCGCTCGACGGCGGCCGTGCCTGGCGGGTCAGTGCCGACAACGTTCCCGTGAACCATCCACGGATCTCCCCGGACGGCGCGACCGTCGCCTGGACCTCGACCAGCGACGGCGCCCCCGAGGTGCACATCGCCCCCGTCGACGGAGGCCCCGCCAAACGCCTCACGTACTGGGGCAGTTGGAAGACCCAGGTGCGCGGCTGGACACCCGAGGGCCAGGTGCTCGCGCTCAGCACGCAGGGCCAGGCCAGCCTGCGCCGCAGCTGGGCCCGCGCGATCCCGCTCGACGGCGGACCCGCGACGACCCTCCCGTACGGGCCCGTCGGCGATGTGGCCCACGGCCCCGGCGGCACCGTACTGCTGTCAGCGCCCATGGGCCGCGAGGCCGCCTGGTGGAAGCGCTACCGGGGCGGCACGGCGGGCAAGCTGTGGATCGACCGGGCGAGCGACGGGGAGGGGGAGCGCGGCGAGTTCGTACGGCTGCACGCCGACCTCGACGGGAACCTCGAATACCCCTCGTGGGTCGGGGAGCGGGTCGTCTTCCTCTCCGACCACGAAGGCGTGGGAGCCGTGTACTCGTCCCTCGCCGACGGGTCGGACCTGCGGCGGCACACCGGGATCGAGGGCTTCTACGCCCGGCACGCCTCCACCGACGGGACCCGCGTCGTGTACGCGTCCGCCGGTGAGCTGTGGATCCTCGACGACCTCGACGGGGCCGAGCCGCGCCGGCTCGACATCCGGCTCGGCGGACAGCGCGTCGACCTGCAGCCCCATCCCGTGAACGCCGCCCGCTGGTTCGGCGCCGCCGCGCCCGACCACACCGGACGCGGCAGCGCGGTCGCCGTGCGCGGAGCCGTCCACTGGGTCACCCACCGCTCGGGACCCGCCCGCGCGCTCGCCGCCGAACAGGGCGTACGGGCCAGGCTGCCCCGCACCTTCCGCGCCGACGGCGAGGAACACGTGGTGTGGGCGACCGACGCGGAGGGCGACGACGCCCTGGAGTTCGCCCCGGCGACCGGCGTGGCACCCGGCGCGACCCCGCGCAGGCTCGCCGCCGGACAGCTCGGCCGCGTCCTCGGACTCGCGATGGCACCCGACGGCAGCCGGGCCGCGGTCGCCTCGCACGACGGTCGTGTCCTGCTCGTCGAACGCGAGACCGGCGAGGTCCGCGAGGTCGACCGCAGCGAGGACGGCGAGGTCTCCGGGCTCGTCTTCTCACCCGACTCGGCCTGGCTGGCCTGGTCGCACCCCGGCCCGCGCCCGCTGCGCCAGCTCAAGCTCGCCAACACCGCCGACCTGTCGGTGACCGAGGCGACACCGCTGCGATTCCGCGACTACGCGCCCGCGTTCACCCTCGACGGGAAGCATCTGGCCTTCCTGTCCGCACGGTCCTTCGACCCCGTCTACGACGAGCACGTCTTCGACCTCGCCTTCGTCGGGGGCTCCCGGCCGCACCTCATCACTCTCGCCGCCACCACCCCCTCGCCCTTCGGACCCCAGCGGCACGGACGGCCCTTCGAGGCCCCCGACAAGGACGAGACCCCCGACAGCGAGGGCTCCCCGGCCACCCGGATCGATCTCGAAGGGCTCGGCGACCGCATCGTGCCGTTCCCCGTCGAGGCCGCCCGCTACACCGGGCTGCGCGCCGCCAAGGACGGGCTGCTGTGGCTGCGGCACCCCGTGCGCGGTGTACTGGGCGCCTCCCGTGCCACCCCCGACGACCCGGACCCCAAGACCGACCTGGAGCGTTACGACCTCGCCCAGCAGCGCATCGAGCACCTCGCCTCGGACGCCGACGGCTTCATGGTCACCGGCGACGGCAAGCGGATCCTCCTCTGGACCGACAGCAAACTGAAGGTCGTACCGAGCGACCGGCGCGCCTCGAACGACGACGAGAGCGACACCAACATCACCGTCGACCTGTCGCGCATCCGCCAGAGCGTCGACCCGGCCGCCGAGTGGCGCCAGATGTACGACGAGACCGGCCGCCTCATGCGCGACAACTTCTGGCGGCCCGACCTGGGCGGCACCGACTGGGACGGCGTACTGGACCGCTACCGGCCCGTCCTCGAACGGGTCGCCACCCACGACGACCTGGTCGACCTCCTCTGGGAGGTGCAGGGCGAACTCGGCACCTCGCACGCGTACGTCATGCCGCGCGGCGGATTCGGGCACGGCGATCGGCAGGGGCTGCTCGGCGCCGACATCTCCCGCCACGACGACGGTCCGCAGGGGGCGCCCCTGTGGCGTATCGACCGCATCCTGCCGTCGGAGACCTCCGACCCCGACGCGCAGTCGCCGCTCGCCGCACCCGGGGTCGCGGTCCGCGCGGGCGACGCGATCGTGGCCGTCTCCGGGCAGCCCGTCGACCCGGTCGCGGGACCCTGGCCGCTGCTCGTCGGCACGGCCGGCAAGCCCGTCGAGCTGACCGTCTCCCCGGCGGGCGGCGGTGATCCGCGGCACGCGGTGGTCGTGCCGATGTCCGACGAGGAGCCGCTGCGCTACCACGCGTGGGTCGCCGACCGGCGTGCCTACGTGCACGAGAAGTCCGGCGGACGGCTCGGCTATCTGCACGTGCCCGACATGCAGGCGCCGGGTTGGGCGCAGATCCACCGCGATCTGCGGATCGAGGTGGCGCGGGAGGGGCTCGTCGTGGACGTCCGCGAGAACCGTGGCGGGCACACCTCGCAGCTCGTCGTCGAGAAGCTCGCCCGGCGGATCGTCGGCTGGGACCTCGCGCGCGGGATGCGGCCGACGAGTTACCCCGAGGACGCGCCTCGCGGGCCCGTCGTGGCCGTCGCCAACGAGTTCTCCGGGTCGGACGGGGACATCGTGAACGCGGCGATCAAGGCGCTGGGGATCGGGCCCGTCGTGGGCACGCGCACGTGGGGCGGGGTCGTCGGGATCGACAGCCGGTACCGGCTGGTCGACGGGACGCTCGTCACCCAGCCCAAGTACGCGTTCTGGCTCGAGGGATACGAGTGGGGGGTGGAGAACCATGGCGTCGACCCTGACGTCGAGGTCGTCCAGGCTCCTCAGGATTACGCCGCCGGGCGTGATGCCCAGCTTGACGAGGCCGTCCGGATCGCGCTGGCGGCGCTCGCCGACAACCCGTCGAAGGTGGCTCCGGAGTTGCCGGGGGCGTGACGGGTGGTCGTCGGGTGCGGGTGCGTGGGGGCCGGCCGCGCATTTCCCCGCGCCCCTGATGGGGCGCCCCTTACGGGGCACCCTCCCTCGGTACCATGCCGGGGCATCGATCAACTCAGGCCGAGGAGGCTGTGATGGCAGGGGAACCGCAGGACGACTGTCTGTTCTGCAAGATCGTCGGGGGGAAGATTCCGGCGACCGTCGTGCGCGAGACCGGGACGACGCTGGCCTTCCGCGACATAAATCCGCAGGCGCCCACCCACATCCTGGTGATCCCGAAGGTCCATCACCCGGACGCCGCCTCCCTCGCCGCCGCCGAACCGGCGATCCTCGCCGACGTCGTGCGCGAGGCCGGCGAGGTCGCCGCCGAGGAGAAGCTCGACAGCTACCGTCTCGTCTTCAACACGGGGAGTGGAGCCGGGCAGACCGTCTTCCACGCGCACGCCCACGTACTGGGCGGTCGCGGTCTGCAGTGGCCCCCCGGATAGTCGGACAGCGAAGAAGCCGGATAACTCGACGTGTCCGTACGTGAATTGGTGGTCCTCGGGACCGCCAGCCAGGTTCCCACCCGGCACCGCAACCACAACGGCTATCTGCTGCGCTGGGACGGCGAGGGCATCCTCTTCGATCCCGGCGAGGGCACGCAGCGGCAGATGCTGCGGGCCGGGGTGGCCGCGCACGACCTGCACCGGATCTGCGTCACGCACTTCCACGGCGACCACTCGCTGGGTCTGGCCGGGGTGATCCAGCGGATCAACCTCGACCGGGTGCCGCACGGGATCAGCGCGCACTACCCGCGCTCCGGGCAGAAGTTCTTCGACCGGCTGCGGTACGCGACCGCCTACCGCGAGACGGTCGCGCTCACCGAGGCCCCGGTGGACGCCGACGGGGTGCTCGCCACCTCGACGGCGTACACGCTGGAGGCCCGGAAGCTGTCGCATCCCGTCGAGTCGTACGGCTACCGGCTCGTCGAGCCCGACGGGCGGCGGATGCTGGGCGACCGGCTCGCCGCGCACGGGATCAAGGGCCCGGACGTGGGGCGGATCCAGCGGGAGGGGGTCCTCGGGGACGTCCTGCTGGACGACGTCAGTGAGGTGCGGCGCGGCCAGCGGTTCGCGTTCGTCATGGACACCCGGCTGTGCGACGGCGTGTACGCGCTCGCCGAGGGCTGCGACCTGCTCGTCATCGAGTCGACCTTCCTGGACGAGGACGTGCGGCTCGCCGTCGATCACGGGCACCTGACCGCCGGGCAGGCGGCCACCGTGGCGCGGGACGCGGGCGTACGGCATCTGGTGCTCGCGCACTTCAGTCAGCGGTACTCCGATCCGGCGGAGTTCGAGCGGCAGGCGCGGGCCGCCGGGTTCGAGGGGGAGCTGACCGTGGCGCACGATCTGCTGAGAGTGCCGGTTCCGAAGCGTCGGTGAAACACCCGTACCATGCTTCGATGCCCCTCCCCAAAGCTGAACTGCACCTGCACATCGAAGGCACGCTGGAGCCCGAGCTGGCTTTCGCCCTGGCGGCCCGCAACGGGATCACGCTCCCGTACGCGGACACGGACGAGCTGCGCAAGGCGTACGAGTTCGCCGATCTGCAGTCGTTCCTGAACCTGTACTACGGGCTCATGGCCGTGCTGCGGACCGAGGACGACTTCGCGGACCTCGCCGACGCGTATCTCGCGCGCGCCGCCGCCCAGGGAGTGCGGCACGCGGAGATCTTCTTCGATCCGCAGGCGCACCTCGCGCGGGGCGTCGGCATCGGGACGGTGGTGGAAGGGCTCGGGAGGGCGCTCGACCGATGGGGGTCCCCCCGCTCGAGCGAAGCCGAGAGCGGGGGAGAGGCCGCGCACGGCATCTCCACCCAGCTGATCATGTGCTTCCTGCGCGACGAGTCCGCCGGGTCCGCGCTGGAGACCCTGGAGGCCGCGAAGCCGTACCTGGCGCCGCACGGCCCGATCGTCGGCGTCGGACTCGACTCCGCCGAGGTCGGGCACCCGCCGGCGAAGTTCCGCGAGGTGTACGAGGCCGCCGCCGCGCTCGGCCTGCGACGGGTCGCGCACGCGGGCGAGGAGGGGCCGCCCGCGTACGTCACCGAGGCGCTCGACGTGCTCGGGGTCGAGCGGATCGACCACGGACTGCGCTGCATGGAGGACCCGGAACTGGTGGCCCGGCTGGTGCGGGAGCAGGTGCCGCTGACGCTGTGCCCCCTGTCCAACGTACGGCTGAGGGCCGTCGACGTGCTGGCGGAGCACCCGCTGCCCGCGATGCTCGACGCGGGACTGCTGTGCACGGTCAACTCCGACGATCCCGCGTACTTCGGCGGGTACGCCGGGGACAACTTCGACGCCGTGCGGGAGGCCCTCGGGCTCGCCCCCGAGCGGCTGCGTGAGCTGGCCCGGAACTCGTTCACCGCGTCGTTCCTCGAACACGACGAGGAACGACGGGCCCGGTACCTCGCCGAGGTGGAGGCGTACGAGTTCGGGGCCTGACCGTGGTGGGTGGTCGTTCAGGGCGCGGGTGCCGACGGTGACGTGCCCGAGTTCTGGGGGCCCGCCGTGTCGAACTCCTGCCGCGCGGGCTGCGGGTGGTCCACGGTGATCTCCACCACCGGCTGCTCCACGGGGTGCTGTACCTGTTGCGCCGGCTGCTCCGCGGGGCCACCGCGCAGGACCGGTTCCGGGCCCCGGAGCACCGGGCCGCCCGTGGTGCGTACGGCCACCGCGGCCAGTGGTACGGCCAGCAGGAGCAGGGCCGTCGCGAGGACCCAGCCCATCGCGGGATAGCCCGCCGCGGCCGACAGCAGGCTGCCCGCCAGGGGGCCGCACGCCGTGCCGAGCGAGGACGCCGAGCCCGCCAGAACGGCCCAGCGGCCGTGCGGGTCGAGCGACGCGGCCAGGCTGATCAGGTAGGAGAGGACCACCGGGTAGAGGGCGTTCCAGGCGATCTCGCCCACGGCGAAGCTCGTCAGACCGTCCGCGCCCGCGCTGACCACGATGCAGACCGCGATCAGGACGGTGCCCGCGCCGACGGGCAGCGTCCGGCCGATCCGGGGTCCGAGCGCACCCGCGCACAGCACGCCGAGCAGGCCCGCCCCGAGCGCCGCCGCGAAGACCACCCCGACCGTCGCCTCGCCCAGGCCCGCCTGCCGGGTCCCGATGTGGCTGCTGACGCCCCAGAGGGAGTTCTGGGCCAGGGACCAGCAGAGCATGGCCGCGGCGAGCACCAGGCCGGGCCGGCGGTACGGCAGCGGGGGCGGAGGCGTCGCAGCGGGGCGGTGCGCGGTCGCCCGGACCGCACCGGAGCCGGTGGGCAGCTGGGCCGTCGCGGGCCATACGAGGGCCGCGGTGAGCGCGACCGCCGCAAGGGGCAGACCGTGGCCCGGGCCCAGGTGGGGGACCGTCAGATAGACGGTCGCCGCGAGGGCGGAGACGCTCAGCAGACCGAGGGTCGTGGTGCGGTGGGGGTCCCGCCGGGCGGCCGTGCCGGCCGCGGCGACCGTGGTGGCCGTACCGGAGCCGAGACCGCCGACGAGCGCGCCGGCGATGACGACGGGCACGCTGGTCGACAGCGCGGCCGTGCCGTAGCCGAGCACGGCGAGCAGCAGACCCGCGCGGGCCAGCCGCCGGGCGCCCAGCCGGTGGATCCGGGATGCGAGGGCGAAACCCGCCGCGGCCGAGCTGAGCAGCAGCAGACTGCCGACGGCACCGGCCTGGGTGGCGGAGAGGGGGAGGGCCGCGTCGAGTCTGCCGACGGTGGTGGGCAGCAGGTACGGGGCCAGATAGCCCGCCGTGAAAAGGGCGACGAGGGGCCAGGACGGAGCGGTGGTGCGGGCGGACACGGGCGTTCCCTGGGCGTGCGGACGGAAAGGGGGGCCAAGCGAAGGGGAGTTGGTGCGGCCGTCGACGGACAGGAACGCGCGGGCAATTTGTATCAAGCGGAAGGGTGGATTCGATAAGGGAGAAGGTGTGATCTGGACCACTTGTTGTTTGGGAGATGGCGGCCCGGGTAGCAGAGCGCGATTTCGACCCGTCCTGAGCCTGAACCGGAGCCCGGACGAGAGCGGGAACCGGCCTGTTGCCGACGGGACGCGAGGGCCCGGCGTGACCCTCCCCGCCCTGAAGAGCGTTTGGTGCACACTGGCCTGAATCCGCACCACTCAGGGGAGCGCACCGTGACCGCGTCCAACGGGAAGGGACCGTACCGACAGGCCCAGTTCGACCCACTCGCCGAACTGCGCCGCTCCGACGACCCGCCCTGGGACGTCTACCTCACCGGCACCGTCTTCCTCGACATCATCTTCACCGGACTCGACTCCGCCCCCGTCCGCGGGACCGAGTCCTGGGCCCGCGGCATGGGGTCCAGCCCCGGCGGCGTCGCGAACATGGCGACCGCGCTGGCCAGGCTCGGCCTGAAGACCTCGCTCGCGGCGGCCTTCGGGGACGACCACTACGGGGAGTACTGCTGGGACGCCCTGGAACAGGGCGAACGCATCGACCTCTCCGCGTCCCGCACCGCGCCCGGCTGGCACTCCCCGGTGACCGTCTCGATGGCGTACGAGGGCGAGCGGACCATGGTCAGCCACGGCCACGAACCGCCTCCCGAGGAGCCCGCGCCCGACTGCTCGCCCCGCGCGCGGGCGGCCGTCGCCTCGCTGACGCCGGGCACGAGCGCGCACTGGATCGCCGGGGCGGCACAGCGGGGCACCCGGATCTTCGCCGACGTGGGCTGGGACGACACCGGCCGCTGGGACCTCGCCGGGCTCGCCGACCTGCGGCACTGCGAGGCGTTCCTGCCGAACGCCGAGGAGGCCATGCGGTACACCGGCGCCTCATGTCCCCGCGCCGCCGCGCACGCGCTCACCGAGCACGTACCGCTCGCCGTCGTCACGCTGGGTGCCGAGGGCGCGTACGCCGTGGACCGCAGGACCGGTGAGACCGCGGAGGTTCCGGCCATCGAGGTCGAGGCGATGGATCCGACCGGTGCGGGGGACGTCTTCGTGGCGGGGTTCGTGACGGGCACGCTGGCCGGCTGGCCGCTCGCCGACCGGCTCGCCTTCGCGGGACTCACCGCGGCGCTGTCGGTCCAGGAGTTCGGCGGCTCGCTGTCCGCGCCCGGCTGGTCGGAGATCGCCGCCTGGTGGCGCCGCGTGCAGTCCTACGACCATCAGGACCCCGCGGCGCTCGGCCGGTACGCCTTCCTGGAACCGCTGCTTCCGGAGAGCGCCCGGGCCTGGCCCCTGAGACGGGCCGTACCGACGATCGGATTCCGCAGATCCGCGTGAGACCGGATGCGGGCGGCCGGACGGGGGGCAGGGGACGCGAGACGGAGGACCGGGGGACGGGGGTCGGCACCCGGGGCCGCCCCTGGTGCCACAGGTGCGGCGGAAAAGTCCTACGGTGTTGTCGGTGCCCCGACGTACTCTTGGAGACACAAGGCTGCCGTACCGGCAAGCGTGCCTCACCGAGGAGGATGAGCAGGCCTACAGAGCCGGCCCATGACGCAGACACCCACAGCTCACAGCCCCGCGCAGGGGCAGTCACGAGCCCAGTTCACCGTCCCCGCGGCGCACCCCATGGTGACCGTGCTGGGATCGGGCGACGTCCTCCTGCGCGTGATCGAGAAGGCCTTCCCGGCGGCCGACATCCACGTCCGGGGCAATGAGATCAGCGCCATCGGCGACGCCCGTGAAGTGGCCCTCGTCCAGCGACTGTTCGACGAGATGATGCTGGTGCTCCGCACCGGACAGCCGATGACGGAGGACGCGGTGGAACGCTCGATCGCCATGCTGCGGGCGACTGAGAACGGGGAGGGCGACGGCCCGGAGACCCCGGCCGAGGTCCTCACCCAGAACATCCTGTCCTCGCGCGGACGCACCATCCGCCCCAAGACGCTCAACCAGAAGCGGTACGTCGACGCCATAGACAAGCACACCATCGTCTTCGGCATCGGCCCCGCCGGTACGGGCAAGACCTACCTCGCCATGGCCAAGGCCGTCCAGGCCCTCCAGGCCAAGCAGGTCAGCCGCATCATCCTGACCCGCCCGGCGGTCGAGGCGGGAGAGCGGCTCGGCTTCCTGCCCGGCACGCTCTACGACAAGATCGACCCCTACCTGCGCCCGCTCTACGACGCCCTGCACGACATGCTCGACCCGGACTCGATCCCGCGCCTGATGGCGGCGGGCACGATCGAGGTCGCACCGCTGGCGTACATGCGGGGCCGCGCCCAGCCGGTCTTCACCAATGTCCTGACGCCGGACGGCTGGCGCCCCATCGGTGACCTTGAGGTCGGCGACCTGGTCATCGGCTCGAACGGCGAGCCGACTCCGGTCCTCGGCGTCTACCCGCAGGGTGAGAAGGACATCTACCGCGTCACCGCCCAGGACGGCTCGTGGACCCTGTGCTGTGGTGAGCACCTGTGGACCGTCCGGACCGCGTCGGACAGGCGCCGCGACAAGCCGTGGCGGGTGTTGGAGACGAAGGAGATGATCGGCAACCTTCGCGCCGCGCATGCCCGGCGGTACGAGTTGCCCATGCTCACCGCGCCGGTTTCGTTCCCCGAGCGCGAGATCCCCATGGATCCGTACGCCTTGGGACTTCTCCTGGGCGACGGCTGCCTGACGGGCTCCACCACTCCTTCCTTCGCCACGGAGGACCCTGAGCTGGCGGAAGCGCTGGAAGCCGCCCTTCCGGGTGTGGTGCTGCGCCACCGTGGTGGACCCGACTACGTCCTCAACCGGATCAAGAGCCCCGGTGACGTGATCACGCTTGAGAATCCGGTCACCCGGATCCTGCGTGAGTTGGACCTGCTGCGGAGTCGTTCGCACTCCAAGTTCGTCCCTGACGATTACCTGCACAACTCTGCCGGCGTACGGCTGGCGGTCCTGCAAGGTCTGCTCGATTCGGACGGCGGTCCGGTCGTCCAGACCGATCGCACGTGCCGGATCCAGTACTCCACGACATCGATCCTGCTCCGCGACGACGTCATCGCTCTGGTGCAGTCGTTGGGCGGTGTCGCGTACACCCGCCGTCGTGCCGCTGAGGGGCGGGCGCCCGGCAGGGCCAACGGTCGTGATGTCGTCCACAACCGTGACTCCCACATCGTCGACATCCGGCTCCCCGAAGGCATCGAACCCTTCCGCCTCGCCCGCAAGCGCGACAAGTACCTGGCGGCCGGAGGAGGCGGACGGCCGATGCGCTTCATCGACAGCATCGAACCCGCGGGCCGTGAGGAAGCGGTCTGCATCCAGGTCGCGGCGGAGGACTCGTTGTACGTGACGCAGGACTACCTGCTCACGCACAACACGCTCAACGACGCCTTCATCATTCTGGACGAGGCGCAGAACACCAGCGCCGAGCAGATGAAGATGTTCCTCACCCGGCTCGGTTTCGATTCGAAGATCGTGGTCACGGGTGATGTGACGCAGGTCGACCTGCCGAGCGGCACCAAGTCCGGTCTGCGTCAGGTCCAGGACATCCTGGAGGGCCTCGACGACGTCCACTTCTCGCGGCTCACGACCCAGGACGTCGTCCGGCACAAGCTGGTCGGCCGTATCGTCGACGCGTACGAGAAGTACGACAGCCAGAACGGCACGGAGAACGGCACCCACAAGGGCGCCCGTACCAAACGGAAGTAGACCAGCGCGACCATGTCGATCGACGTCAACAACGAGTCCGGGACCGAGGTCGACGAGCAGGCGATCCTCGACATCGCCCGCTACGCCCTCGCGCGGATGCGCATCCACCCGCTCTCCGAGCTCTCGGTGATCGTCGTGGACACCGACGCCATGGAGCAGCTGCACATCCAGTGGATGGACCTGCCGGGCCCCACGGACGTCATGTCGTTCCCGATGGACGAGCTCCGGCCGCCCGCGAAGGACGACGAGGAGCCGCCGCAGGGGCTGCTCGGTGACATCGTGCTGTGCCCGGAGGTCGCCGAGCAGCAGGGCAAGGACGCCGAGACGCAGCACTCCATGGACGAGGAACTCCAGCTCCTCACCGTCCACGGAGTGCTGCACCTGCTCGGGTACGACCACGAGGAGCCCGACGAGAAGGCCGAGATGTTCGGTCTGCAGGCCGCCATCGTGGACGGCTGGCGTGCGGAGAAGGGCCTCGAAGGCCCCTCCCCGGCCCCGACCGTCTCATGAGCCCGCAACTGGTCCTGGGCGCCATCGCCCTGGTCGTGATCGCCTGGCTCGCCGCCTGCGCGGAGGCCGGCCTCGCCCGCGTCTCCAGCTTCCGCGCCGAGGAGGCGGTACGGTCCGGCCGCCGCGGCAGCGCCAAGCTCGCCCAGGTCGCCGCCGACCCGACCCGCTATCTGAACGTGGCCCTGCTGGTGCGCGTCGCGTGCGAGATGGCGTCCGCCGCCCTCGTCACGTACGCCTGCCTGAAGGAGTTCACCGAGACCTGGCAGGCGCTGGCCGTCGCCATCGGCGTGATGGTCCTCGTCTCGTACGTCGCCGTCGGGGTCTCGCCGCGCACCATCGGCCGCCAGCACCCCCTGAACACGGCGACGGCGGCGGCGTACGTGCTGCTGCCCCTGGCCCGGATCATGGGACCGGTCCCGCCGCTGCTCATCCTCATCGGCAACGCGCTCACGCCCGGCAAGGGCTTCCGGCGCGGACCCTTCGCCTCCGAGGCCGAGCTGCGCGCGATGGTCGACCTGGCGGAGAAGGAGTCGCTCATCGAGGACGAGGAGCGCCGCATGGTGCACTCCGTCTTCGAACTGGGCGACACGCTGGTCCGGGAGGTCATGGTCCCGCGCACCGACCTGGTGGTCATCGAGCGGTACAAGACCATCCGGCAGGCGCTGACCCTCGCCCTGCGCTCCGGGTTCTCGCGGGTGCCCGTCACCGGGGAGAGCGAGGACGACATCGTCGGGATCGTGTACCTGAAGGACCTGGCCCGCAAGACGCACATCAGCCGGGACGCGGAGAGCGAGCTGGTGTCCACGGCCATGCGGCCCGCCGCGTTCGTCCCGGACACGAAGAACGCCGGTGACCTGCTGCGCGAGATGCAGCAGGACCGCAATCACGTCGCCGTCGTCATCGACGAGTACGGCGGCACGGCCGGCATCGTCACCATCGAGGACATCCTTGAGGAGATCGTCGGCGAGATCACCGACGAGTACGACCGTGAGCTGCCGCCCGTGCAGGACCTCGGCGACGACCGCTACCGGGTGACCGCCCGGCTCGACATCGGTGACCTCGGCGAGCTGTACGGCTTCGAGGCGTACGACGACGAGGACGTGGAGACGGTCGGCGGGCTCCTCGCGAAGGCGCTCGGCCGCGTGCCCATCGCCGGCGCGTCCTCGGTCGTCGAACTGCCCGACGGCCGCGAGCTGCTGCTGACGGCCGAGGCGTCGGCGGGACGCCGGAACAAGATCGTCACGGTGCTGGTCGAGCCGGTCGTTCCGGCCGACGCCGGTGCCGACGCCCCGGAGGAGAAGCCGGAGTGACCCCGAAGGAGCTGCGCGCGCTCTGTCTGTCCTTCAACGCCGCCGTGGAGGAGTTCCCCTTCAACCCGGAGACCTCCGTCTTCAAGGTGCTGGGGAAGATGTTCGCGCTCAGCTCCCTGGAGGGCAGTCCGCTCACCGTCAACCTGAAGTGCGACCCCGAGGACGCGGTGCGGCTGCGCGGGGAGCACGAAGGGCTGATCGTTCCGGGCTGGCACATGAACAAGCGCCACTGGAACACGGTGACCGTGGACGGCCCGCTGCCCGCGCGGCTGGTCCGGGAGCTGGTCGAGGACTCGTACGACCTGGTGGTGGCGGGGTTGCCGCGGGCGGAGCGGTTGCGGCTCGACCGGCCCTGAGCTGCCGTGCGACGCCCTACGTATGCTCTGGGCATGACCGACAGCACCGCGCTCGAACCCGAGGACCGCAAGATCGTCACCCTGGCCCGTGCGGCCCGGGCCCGCAACGGGGTGCCCGAGGGGGCTGCCGTACGGGACGACAACGGCCGTACGTATGTGGCGGGCACCGTCGCACTGCCCTCCCTGCGGCTGAGCGCGCTGCGGACCGCGGTGGCGATGGCCGTGGCGTCCGGGGCGACGTCCCTGGAGGCGGCGGCGGTTGTGGTGGGCGAGGGGGAGTCCGCGTCCCTGACGGACGACGACCTCGCGGCGGTGCGGGATCTCGGCGGTGCGGCTACGCCGGTGTTCGTCGCGGGGGCGGACGGGGTGGTGCGGTCCGTGGTGACCGCGGGTTGAAGGTTTTCGCCTGCGGGCCCGGTGGGGGCTGGTCGCGCAGTTCCCCGCGCCCCTGGGTATCTGGGGGCGCGGGGAACGGCTCAATCTTTTGCCGTGGTGGGGTCAGGGGGTCAGTTGTTGTTGGACCGCCTGGGCGTCCATCAGGTAGTTCATCTCGTAGAACCTGCCGTCACGCACCTTGTGGAAGGCGAACTCCGCGTACTCCACCGTGGCGCCGGTCGGCTGCACGCCGAACCATTCCTTCGCGGGCGTACCCCTGTTGAACAGCCGGGACGCCACCCGGTCACCGTCGACGGCCAGGTCCTCGACCCGCCAGGTGAAGTCCGGGACCGCGTCGGTGTGTTCCGTCTGGGCCGCGATGACATCGTCCCGCGTGACCGGCCGGCCGTTCATGAGGACTTCGTCGTGGACGAACTCGGTCATGCGGTGGAACTCGTGCGCGTTGAGCGCGTCGATGTAGCGCTGGAAGAAGTCGCGCAGTTCGGTGTCGGACATGGCTGGCACAGCTGACATGGCTGCCTCTCGGTCATCCGGATCGGGGGGTGTTCGGTCAGATCTGGTTCATGCCGCCGTCGACGTAGAGATTCGCGCCGTAGACGAAGCTGCTGTCCGACGAGGCGAGGAAGGCCACCGCGGAGGCGATCTCGTCCGGGTCCGCGAACCGCTTCGGGGGCAGCCCGGCCGCGACGGTCTCCAGCATCTCCTTGGCGCGGTCACCGAAAGCCGCGTCCCACATCGCGGTGTTCACCGGGCCCGGTGAGATCGCGTTGACCCGGACACCCCGGCTGCCGAGCTCGTCGGCCCAGGCGCGGGCGTACGCCCGGACGGCCGCCTTCGACGCGCCGTAGGCGCTCATGCCCGCGCCGCCTCCTTCGGCGGCGGTGGAGGAGGTGAGGATCACCGAGGCGCCGTCGTTGAGCAGCGGGAGGGCCTTCTGCACGGTGAGGAAGGTGCCCTTGACGTTGATGTCGAAGATCGCGTCATGGGTGGCCTCGGTGAGTTCGTCCAAGGTGGCGATGTGGTTGATGCCGGCGTTGGCGAACAGCACGTCCAGGCCCTGTCCGTGCTCCCGTACGCGCTCGTACAGGCGGTCCACGTCGGCCGCGACGCTGACGTCGCCGGGGACCGCGGTGGCGTTGCCGATGGTGGCGACGGCCTTCTCCAGTTCGGTCCTGCGGCGGCCGGTGATGAAGACGTGCGCGCCTTCGGTTGCGAGTCGTCTTGCGGTCGCCAGGCCGATTCCGGTGCTGCCGCCGGTGACGACTGCGGTCTTGCCCTCAAGCTTCCCCATGGCTTTGACCTTCCCAAAGTTCGGTACCGATCGATACTGAAGAGGACTGTAGCACCTTCTGCACCGACCAGTACGGAAAGGTGGCGTGCGGCCGTTGGGGGTTCCGCCTGCGGGCCCGGTGGGGGCTGGTCGCGCAGTTCCCCGCGCCCCTGAAAGCCAAAAGACTGCGCAGTTCCCCGCGCCCCTCGGAGCGGGGCTGCGCCCCAGCTCTCGGCCGCGCGTGTGCGACGGCGAGTGGGGTGGTCGTTTTTAGGGGCGCGGGGAACTGCGCAATCTTTGAGGCGCGGCGTGCGACGGCGGGTGAGGTGGTCGTTTTTAGGGGTGCGGGGAACTGCGCAGTCCGTGAGGCGCGGCGGGCGGCGGCGGGTGAGGTGGTCGTTTTTTGGGGGCGCGGGGAACGGCGCAGTCTTTGAGGTGCGGCGGGCGGCGGCGAGTGGGGTGGTCGTTTTTTGGGGGCGCGGGGAACGGCGCAGTCTTTGAGGTGCGGCGGGCGGCGGCGGGCGGCCGGCCCGCCAGGGGTGTGGGGGCGGAGCCCCCGTGGGGAGCGCCGCTCAGGGCGGAAGAATCACCACCGTTTCTCTTGCAATCGTGAGGCGCTCGCGCCTCAATAGACGCCAGCTCTTCCGACGGACCGTCAGATCCGCGTCGGCAGCCAGTCGTCGGCGAAGCGCCCGTCGGCCGTCCCCACACGGCAATTCCCGTACTAGGGAAGGAAAACCAATGATCAGTAAGCGACTCGGAATCGGTGCGGCGTTAGCCGCCGGCACCCTCGCCGCCGGCCTCGCGCTCGCCCCGGGCGCCGCGGCCGTGGCACCCCAGACCGCCACGATCGTCGCGGACTGCGGTATCTACGGCGGTGGTGAGGCCACCCTCACGGCCACCCAGAGCGGCACCGCCGCCACCCTCACCGTCAGTTCCTCCGAGATCACCACCCCGCTCGCGCTCTCCGCGGACTCGGTCTCCTCCACCCTCACCCTGGCGAAGGCGGGCGGCGGCACGACCGTCTTCGCCGGCACCGAGAACCCCGCGATCCCCGCCGGTGGCGGCGTCACGGTCGGCCCGCTGCCCGGTACCGTCGCGGCGGGCGACAGCCTGGAGGCCTTCGGTGGCTCCCTGAAGATGACGGTCTTCGGGATCACCATCACCTGTACGGCGGACGGGCCGCAGTCGCCCGGTCCGTTCGTGTTCGAGTGAGCACCGGAACGTAGGCGCGTCAGGCGCACAGTCCCCCCACGGGCAGTGGCCCGGTACGGACCGGTGCCGCCCTGCGCGCGGCGGCACCGGTCCGTCCGCCGATCCGACGTTTCGACGTCAACTCGCGGACGCACGAGGCAAGTTGACAGAAGCTGATGGCCCATCAGTTGATGCTTCAGGGTTCCATTGACTTCTCACACAACCCGCACATCAATGACCTCCTGTCGGCGCACAGCGCCCACATCCACAGGAGGGGCACCCATGGGTTCAGGAACCCGAAGACGCCGCCGCTGGGCGGCACTTCTCGGAACGGCCGCACTCGCGGTCACCGCGGGAGGCGCGTTCGCCTGCCCCGCGAACGCGGATCCGCAGCAGGTCGACTTCGCCACGCACTGCGTCCCACCGCCCATCGCGGGCATCCCGCCGATCGACGGCACCACCAGCGCCAAGATCACCGTCGACAACGCGGCGCCCAAGGTGGGTGACACGGTCACCGTCACGTACACGGTGGTCAAGCCCGCCGCGAGCAACCCCGTCGACATCGCGCTGCCCGCCGACATCATGACGCCCACCGGCAAGGTGACCCTGGGCGGCGCACAGAGCGGTGACCTCACGGTCGCGGGCCCGAAGAAGAACGACCCCGTCCCGGGCAAGGGCGCCTTCCCGTCGTTCTCGATGACCGGCACCTTCACGGTCACCGCGCCCGGCTCGATCACCCTGTCGCCCGGCGACTACAACATCCACACCAGCTATCTCCTGGAGCTGGACACCCCGTGCACGGTCATCACCCCGCCCGCCCCCGTCTCCGAGACGATCACCGCGACCGGTGGCGGCCAGACCAACAACCGTGCCATCAGCCTCGGTACGGCCTCCGGGAATCCCGGTGACAGCGTGACCGTCACGGGGTCGAACTTCGCCCCGGGCGCGGCCGTCACCCTCGCCGGACGGGCCGGCGCCGCCGAGACGGCCGACAAGGCGACCGTCACCGCGAACGCCCAGGGCTCCTTCAGCGGCAGCCTGGCCGTCAGCGACAAGGCGACCACCGGTGTGGTGGCGTACGAGGGAAGTGCCTGGAGCGACGACAAGGGCGCGGGTCCCGCCGCCTACGTCGTCATCGACGACACGCCTCTGCCCGCCGACAGCCAGAAGGTCAACTCCTCGGTCAAGGCGGGGACGTTGTCCATGACCCAGGCCGGCGACACCGTCGAACTCGCGGCGGTCGACTACGGCAAGGGCGGCTTCTCCCGCGGCTCCCTGCAGACGGTGACCGTCAAGGACTTCCGCGGCGGACCCGCGGGCTGGTCCCTGACCGGCAAGGTCACCGACTTCACCGGCCCCGCGGGCGCGAAGATCGACGCCGCCAAGCTGGGCTGGACCCCGGTCTGCCTCACCAAGACCGGCAGCCCCAGCACCTGCCAGGCCGGTTCGCCCGGTGCGGTCGGCAGTGCGGGAGCGACGCTCGCGTCCACCCCCAACGGCACGCTCACCGGTGGTGAGTTCACCGTCGACGCCCGGCTCTCGCTGAACGTTCCGGCGTTCGCCCCGCCCGGCGCGTACTCCGGCGTGCTGACGCTCACGCTCACCTAGAGCCGGCGGTACGCCGGAAGCCGACCGATCGACGGAGGTTGGGCGCGCACCCGCCCGGCCTCCTCCTCCGTCCCACCCGCCCCGGGGGTCCGCACCCATGCGCAAGTCGTTCTGCTCCATCCTCCTGCTGCTTCTGGCCGTGGCGGTGACCGGCGGGACACCCGCGCGCGCCGCCGACAACGGCAGCTGGTCCGTCTTCCCCGTCGCGTCGGAACTCGCCTCGCGGCCGTACTTCCTTCTCTCCGCCGACCCCGGCACGACCATCGAGGACGAGGTCGCCGTCACCAACAGGACCGGGGGCCCGCTGACGTTCCGGCTCTACGCGGCCGACGCGTACAACACCGCGCGGGACGGCGGATTCGCCGTGCGGACCGTCAAGGAGAGACAGCGGGGCGTCGGCGCCTGGGCGAAGCCCGCCAAGGACCGGGTGACCGTTCCCGCGCACGGCAAGGTCACCGTGCCGTTCACGCTGAAGGTGCCCGAGTCGGCCGAACCCGGCGATCACCCGGGTGCCCTGGTCGCCCTGGACGAGCGGATCGACGCGGGGGAGGGCGCGGTCGAGGTCGGGGTCCAGCGGGCCGTCGGCGCCCGGATCTATCTGCGGGTGGGCGGGCCGACCGTTGCCGCCGTCGCCGTGGAGAAGGTCCGCATCAGCCACCACCAGCCCCTGTTCCCCGGCGCGGGCGACAGCACGGCCACCGTCTCGTACACCCTCCACAACACCGGCAACGTCACCCTGGACCCCAAGGTGCGGCTGACGGCGGAAGGGCTCTTCGGCCGGACGCTGCTCTCCCGCGACCTGGCCGGGATCCCCTCCGAGCTGCTGCCCGGCCAGCGGGTGCGGCTCAGCGCGAAGTGGCGCGGCGCGCCCCAGTTCGACTGGGGTGATGTGACGTTGACGGCCAGCGCGCGTGACACCCGCGAGTCGGCGAGCACGTCGTTCTTCGCCCTGCCGTGGCTGCTCGCGGTGGTGCTGGGAGCGGGCATCGCGGCAGCCGTGGTGGTGATCAGGGTCAGGGGGAGGGGCAGGAACGGGCGGAGGGGCGAGAAGGGGAGCGAGGGCGGGATCAGAGAGCGTCCGGGCCGCGCTCGCCCGTCCGTACCCGGACCACCGTCTCCACCGGAACCGCCCACACCTTTCCGTCGCCGATCTTCCCCGTCTGCGCGGCCTTCACGATCGCCTCGATGACGGGCTCCGCGTCCGCGTCCCCGACGACGACCTCGATACGGACCTTCGGTACGAGGTCGACGCGGTACTCGGCGCCGCGGTACACCTCGGTGTGGCCGCGCTGACGCCCGTACCCGCTGGCCTCCGTGACGGTCAGCCCGTGCACGCCGATCTCCTGCAGAGCGGTCTTCACCTCGTCGAGGCGGTGCGGCTTGATGATCGCGGTGATGAGCTTCATGCCTGGGGCCCGGCCTTCTGCGCGGTGGAGGAAACGGAGGAGGAGACCGGGGCGCCATGGCCCAGGACTCCGTGATCGTAAGCGGTCTCGGCGTGCACCGTAAGGTCCAGACCGGTCTGCTCGTGCTCCTCGTCGGCCCGCAGTCCGACGATCCGGTCGATCAGTTTGGCGATGCCGTACGTGACGGCGAAGGCGTACGCGCCGACGGCCAGGATCGCCACCAGCTGCCGGCCGAGCTGCCCGAACCCGCCGCCGTACAGCAGACCCTCGGCCCCGCCGGTCATGGTCTCCGTGGCGAAGACCCCGATGAGCAGGGTGCCGATGACACCGCCGACCAGGTGCACGCCGACGACGTCCAGCGAGTCGTCGTAGTCGAACCTGAACTTCCAGGCCACGGCGTACGAGCAGACGACACCGGCGGCCAGGCCGATGACCAGCGCGCCGAGCAGCGAGACCGAACCGCAGGACGGGGTGATGGCGACCAGACCCGCGACCGCGCCGGACGCCGAGCCCAGGGTGGTGGGGTGGCCGTCGCGCCGCTGCTCCACGAAGAGCCAGCCGAGCAGCCCGGTGCATCCCGCGGCCAGGGTGTTGAGGAAGGCGGCGGCCGCGAGACCGTTCGCGCCGAGCGCCGAACCCGCGTTGAAGCCGAACCAGCCGAACCACAGCAGACCCGCGCCGAGCATCACCATCGGCAGGTTGTGCGGGCGCATCGCGTCCTTCTTGAAACCGAGCCGCGGGCCCAGGACCAGGCACAACGCCAGTCCGGACGCCCCCGACGTGATCTCGACGGGCAGTCCGCCCGCGAAGTCCAGGGCGCCCAGGTCCGTCAGGATCCAGCCGCCGGGACCCCACACCCAGTGGGCGACCGGAACGTATACGAGCAGTGCCCACAGCGGGACGAACACCAGCCACGCCCCGAACTTCGCGCGGTCCGCGACCGCGCCGCTGACCAGCGCGGCCGTGATGATCGCGAAGGTCAGCTGGAAGGTGGCGAAGAGGAGGGTCGGGACCGTGCCCTGCACGCTGTCCGGGCCGAGGCCCGCCATGCCCGCGTGCTCCAGGCCGCCGATGAGCGCGCCGATCCCGGAGCCGGCGTGGTCGTCGCCGAACACGAGCGAGTAGCCGACGGCCAGCCACACGACCGTGACCAGCGCGATCGACACGAAGCTCATCATCAGCATGTTCAGGACGCTCTTCGTCCGGACCATGCCGCCGTAGAACAGGGCCAGGCCCGGGGTCATGAGCAGGACGAGCGCGGTGGCGGCGAGCAGTCAGGCGGTGTCACCGGTGTCCAGGGACGCGGCGACGGTCGTGGCGGGTCCGGCGGCCAGGGTCACGGGGTCTCCAACAGGTGGGGGCTGGTGGGGGCTGGCTGGTGGGGGCTCGTCAGAGGGTCACGGTTCCGCGTTTCCGGTCGCGTACAGGTGTGTTTCCGTCACGTTTCGTGTTGCGTGGGGGTTTCCGGAAGCTCACGGCGGGCCCGGCCGGCCGTCGATCCGCGGTGGGGGCCGGAATCCTGGTACGGCGGGGCCCCGACGATCAGGGACAATGGGCGCCATGAGCGTTCGTACCCAGTCATCCGAGCCGCCGGAATCTTCGGGGGCACCCCACCGCGCCGGCTTCGCCTGCTTCGTGGGCCGCCCCAACGCGGGCAAGTCCACCCTCACGAATGCTCTGGTCGGCCAGAAGGTGGCGATCACCGCGAACCAGCCGCAGACCACGCGGCACACGGTACGCGGCATCGTGCACCGGGCCGACGCCCAGTTGATCCTGGTGGACACCCCCGGGCTGCACAAACCGCGCACGCTCCTCGGCGAGCGGCTCAACGACGTCGTCCGCACGACGTGGGCCGAGGTCGACGTGATCGGGTTCTGCCTGCCCGCGAACGAGAAGCTCGGTCCCGGCGACCGCTTCATCGCGAAGGAACTGGCGTCCATCAAGAAGACGCCGAAGATCGCGATCGTCACGAAGACCGACCTCGTCGACAGCAAGACCCTCGCCGAGCAGCTCATCGCCATCGACCAGCTCGGCAAGGAGCTCGGTTTCGAGTGGGCCGAGATCGTGCCGGTGTCGGCGGTCGCCGACCAGCAGGTCGGCCTGCTCGCCGACCTGCTCGTGCCGCTGCTGCCGGAGGGCCCCGCCCTCTACCCCGAGGGCGACCTCACCGACGAGCCCGAGCAGGTCATGGTCGCCGAGCTGATCCGCGAGGCCGCGCTGGAGGGCGTGCGGGACGAGCTGCCGCACTCCATCGCCGTCGTCGTCGAGGAGATGCTGCCGCGGGAGGACCGGCCGGCCGACAAGCCGTTGCTCGACATCCACGCGTTCGTCTACATCGAGCGGCCCAGCCAGAAGGGGATCATCATCGGTCCCAAGGGGAAGCGGCTGAAGGAAGTGGGGATCAAGTCGCGCAAGCAGATTGAGGCGTTGTTGGGTACGCCCGTCTTCCTCGACCTGCATGTGAAGGTCGCGAAGGACTGGCAACGGGACCCTCGCCAGCTCCGCAAACTTGGCTTCTGATCCTGTCCCTGGGGGCTGCGCCCCCAGACCCCCCTGTCGCGCTTGCGCGCTCGTCCTCAAACGCCGGACGGGCTGGAGAGTCGCGGACGGTCCGCGAATTCTTCAGCCCGTCCGGCGTCTGAGGACCGGGGGTTCGGGGGCGGAGCCCCTGAGTGGGTCACCCCTCAGTCCACGCCCCTGATCCGGTTCACCAGGACCGCCCCCGCCAACCCCACCACCGCCGCCACGGCGTACAGCACCCGGTATCCCCCCAGATACGTCACGATCGGCGCGGCCAGCACCGGCGCAGCGACCTGCGGAACGGCATTCGCCGCGTTGATCACGCCGAGATCCTTCCCGCGGTCCCGCGCCTTCGGCAGTACGTCCGTCATCAGCGCGAAGTCCACCGACGCGAATACGCCGAAGCCGAGGCCCAGGAGTGCCGAGGCGACCACCGTGCCGGTCCACGTCGGCCAGGCCGCGATCACGCCGGCCGCGATCGCCATGACGACGCCCGAGCAGGTCACGAACGGTTTGCGGCGGCCCACGCGGTCCGACCACATGCCCGCGACGACGACCGTGGCGAGCAGCATCGTCGCGTTCAACGAGGTCAGGATCAGGACGCCCTGTTCGGGATCGGAGTGGTGCAGGCGGTCCCGCAGGAAGTACAGGAGATACATGACTCCCAGGCTGTTGCTCAGGTTGACCAGGAACCGTGTCAGCCAGGCCCAGCCGAAGTCCGGGTAGCGGCGCGGGCTCAGCCAGAAGGAGCCCAGGAAGCGGCGCCAGGACCAGGGCGGCCGGGCCGCGCGGGGCAGCCGGATGTCCCGGTGGCGCAGCACGTACGGCAGGACGCCCAGCACGGTGAAGGCCGCACAGGCCGCGTAGCCCGCCGTGACGCCCCCGGCCAGCGTCGCGAGGCCCGTGCCGCCGACCACGCCCAGGATCTGTGCCGCGCCCAGCCAGCCGCCCACCGCGCCCCGCTGCCGCCGCGGCACCCGGTCCGGTACGGCGGCCGTCACGGCGGCCCAGGCCGCGTTCAGGGTGAGCTGCGCCAGGCACCAGCCGAGCGCCATGGTCCACGGGCCGCCCGCGGCCCCGAGGAGCAGCAGCGACAGCGCGCCGCCCGCCGTACCCGCCACGATCCACGGGGTGCGGCGGCCCCAGGGGGACGTCGTACGGTCGGACAGGGCGCCGAACACCGGGTTCGCGAGCAGTGACACCAGCGCGCCCGCGCCCGTCACCCAGGCCAGGACCGCCTCCTTCGACAGGCCCGTACCGGGTGCGAAGTCCTCCGCCTGGGAGGCGAGGAGGATCTGCAGGGGGCCGAACCAGCCCACCCAGATCGCCCCGTTGGCGAGCGAGAGGGTCGCCGTCCAGCCCCGGCCCACCCGCTCGACGGGCTCGGAGAGCGCCAATTCGGGTGCGGGGCCGTGCGTGGGCCCCGTCACCCCTGGGCCCGTGGAGCGGTCCGTTGTGTCCGCAGTACGTCCCGCAGCCAGTGGTACGACGCCTTCGGGGTCCGTTCCAGCGTCTCGAAGTCGACGTGCACCAGGCCGAAGCGGCGCGCGTACCCCTCGGCCCACTCGAAGTTGTCGAGGAGGGACCACACGAAGTATCCGCGGACGTCCACACCCTGCTCGTACGCCCGGTGCAGGGCCCGCAGATGACCGTCCAGGTAGCTGATCCGCTGCTGGTCGTCGAGACCCTCGTACGAGCAGCCGTTCTCCGTGATGACGACGGGCGGGAGCCGGTCGCCGTACCGCTCGCGGAAGTCCACCAGCAGTTCGGTGAGTGCTTCCGGGACCACCGGCCAGCCGAAGTCCGTGACCGGGTGGCCCTCGATCTCCCTTACGGAGAAGGGGAGTTCGGCGGGCATGGTCAGTCCGCCGAACTCGATCTCGGAGCCCTGCGGCGCGCCCACCCTGGTCGGCGCGTAGTAGTTGATGCCGTACCAGTCGACCGGCTGTCCGATGATCTTCAGGTCCGCCGCGAGGTCCTCGGCGTCGCCGGGCATCAGTTCGCCGATGCCGTCCGGGTACTGCCCGAGGAGCACCGGGTCGGAGAACAGCCGGTTGAGGAGCAGGTCGTAGAAGCCGGCCGCCTCCAGGTCGGCGGGTTCCTGCGAGGCGGGCCAGGTCGGGCCGTGCGAGTTGGCGATCCCGATGTCCGTGGCCCCGGCCGCCCGCAGGGCCTGTACGGCGAGACCGTGGGCCAGCAACTGGTGGTGGGCGGCGGGCAGCGCGTCGAAGAGGAGCTGCTTGCCGGGCGCGTGCGCACCCAGGGCGTGGCCCAGCAGGGTGTGTTCGGCGGGCTCGTTGAGAGTGATCCACTTGCTGACCCGGTCGCCGAGGCGGGCGGCGACCAGCGCGGCGTACTCGGCGAACCGTCCGGCCGTGTCCCGCTCAAGCCAGCCGCCCGCCTCCGCCTCCGACACCGGCAGATCCCAGTGGAAGAGGGTCGGGACGGGGCGTACGCCCGCCGCGCACAGTTCGTCGGCCAGCCGGTCGTAGAAGTCCAGGCCGCCGGGGGAGTTCACCCGCGGCCAGGAGACGGAGAAGCGGTACGCGTCCACCCCGAGGCCGTGCAGGAGCGCCACGTCCTCGGGGTAGCGGTGGTAGTGGTCGCAGGCCACCGCGGCCGTCGAACCGTCCTTCACACGGCCCGGTTCGGCCGTGAAGGCGTCCCACACGGAAGGGGTGCGCAGGTCCGCCGCGCCCTCGATCTGATGGGCCGAGGTGGAGACCCCCCAGAGGAAGCCGGCCGGGAACGGGGGTATCGGGTTCGTCGCCGCGTCAGTCATGCGCGCGATCATCGGTACCGGCGGTGAGCGAAGTCAACGGCGTTGCGTGAACTGGCCGTTACTGGTCCCGTACTGGCCTCGTACCGGCTCCGTCCTGGCCTCGCCGGAGGCCTACGCGCCCTCCTTCAGGACCCTTGAGATCAGTTTCCGCTGCTCGTCCGTCAGCCGCGGGTCCGCGCAGTAGACCGTCTTCCCGTCCACCGTGATCTGGTAGCTGAAGCCGTCCGGAACGCCTATGGGGGGCGTGCCCCGGCCGGCGGCGACCGCCTGCTCGGCCAGGGCGTGCCAGTCCTGGGCGTCGGCGCGGCCCGAGGTGTTCACCTCGGCGTGCCGCTCGATGCCCGCGAATCCGCCGGTGCGTCGTACCTGAATACGCATGGGTCCCTGTCTAGTACGAATCGCGGGCCCGAGCGACGGTCCGTTCAGCCGGTCGGTACCCCGACCTGCTCCCAGGCCTTGGTGACGGCCTGCAGTTCCTCGCCCTCGCCGAACAGCGTGCGGGCCTGGGTCAGGGTGAGGGCCGCGAAGTCCGCGAAGCTCGCCTGCGACCCCAGCTCGCCGCCGGTCAGCACGCTGTACCAGACCTTTCCGGCCTTCTCCCAGGCGTTGCCGCCCAGCGCGGTCGCGGCCAGGTAGAAGGCGTGGTTGGGGATGCCGGAGTTGATGTGCACCCCGCCGTTGTCGCGGCCCGTGCGGACGTAGTCGTCCATCGTGGCGGGCTGCGGGTCCTTGCCGAGCACGTCGTCGTCGTACGCCGTGCCCGGGGCCTTCATCGACCGCAGGGCCGTGCCCGTGACGCGCGGGGCGAGCAGGCCCGCGCCGATCAGCCAGTCGGCCTCGGCGGCGCTCTGGCCGAGCGTGTACTGCTTGATGAGCGAGCCGAAGACGTCGGACATCGACTCGTTGAGCGCGCCCGGCTGGCCGAAGTACGTGAGGTTCGCGGTGTACTGCGTGACGCCGTGCGTGAGCTCGTGGCCGATGACGTCGACGGGGATGGTGAAGTCGAGGAAGATCTCGCCGTCGCCGTCGCCGAACACCATCTGCTCGCCGTTCCAGAAGGCGTTGTTGTACTCCTCGTCGAAGTGCACGGTCGCGTTCAGCGGCAGCCCCTCACCGTTGATCGAGTTGCGCTCGTACGCCTTCAGGAACAGGTCGAAGGTCGCGCCGAGGCCGGCGTAGGCGCGATTGACCGTGGAGTCCTTGCCGGGCTTGTCGCCCTCGCCGCGCACCTTCTTGCCGGGCAGGTCCTGCTTGTGCCTCGCGTCGTAGATGGTGCGGCTCGGCTTGTCCGCGGCGGCGCCGCTCGGCGGGGCGAGGGCGGGTGCGCCGAGGACTGTCGTCAGCCGGCGGTGGGTGCGCTCGAAGGCGTCCCGCTCCAGGGTGCGGCGGGCCTTGCCGGCGAGCGCCCGGTCCTCTGCCTTTGACAGGGTGTCGAGGACGTGGGGCGGAATGATGGTGCAGAAGACGGGCTCGAAGCCCCCGTATGTCGTCATGACCGGCACCATTGCACTGTGTGACGTGACTGTCACTAGGGGCAACCATGATTGGTGAAATGGGGGCATAAGGGGGGCGTCGTAGTCCGGTTTCGTGTACGGGTGCGGCTCCGGCGGGGGCTGGCCGCGCAGTTCCCCGCGCCCCTAGGGGGATGGGGGTGACCGTGCGCTGTCGGCTGCGGCCCCCCGGTCACCCCCCCCAGGGGCGCGGGGAACGGCGCAATTCCTGACGCGCGCGTGCGACGGTGGCTGCGGGGGCGTTTTCAGGGGCGCGGGGAACTGCGCGATCTTTGACGCGCGCGTGCGACGGTGGCTGCGGGGGCGTTTTCAGGGGCGCGGGGAACTGCGCGATCTTTGACGCGCGCGCGACGGTGGCTGCGGGGGCGTTCTTGGGGGCGCGGGGAACGGCGCGATCTTTGGCGGGCGAGGGGGGCGTTTTTAGGGGCGCGGGGAACTGCGCAGTCTTTTTGAGGGGGATGCCTCGTCCCGCATAGTGATACGGGGGATCGGGCGCCGCGCCACTCCGATAACATGCGGAGCATCATGCGTTTCGGGCTGCTTCTCCTTAGCTGCCGCGGCGAGGGCCTGTAGTCGAGGCCGACCCCCTCCCCGCGGAGTTTTGGCGTTGCGCCGTCGGCCGTCCCTCGGATTCGAGAACCCACCGGTTCCGAGGATCAAGCGGACCAAGAGGAGCCCTCGCATCATGGCGAACCGCCAGCAGCCCACTTCCATGCCGATCCACAAGTACCGCCCGTACGACCAGGTCGACATCCCCGACCGTACGTGGCCGGACAACCGGATCACCTCCGCTCCCCGCTGGCTCTCCACCGACCTGCGTGACGGCAACCAGGCTCTGATCGACCCCATGTCGCCCGCGCGCAAACGCGAGATGTTCGACCTGCTGGTGTCGATGGGCTACAAGGAGATCGAGGTCGGCTTCCCGGCCTCGGGGCAGACCGACTTCGACTTCGTGCGCTCGATCATCGAGGAAGAGGGCGCGATCCCCGACGACGTCACGATCTCCGTACTGACCCAGGCCCGCGAGGACCTGATCGAGCGGACCGTCGAGTCGCTGAAGGGCGCCAGGCGCGCGAACGTCCACCTGTACAACGCCACCGCCCCCGTCTTCCGCCGCGTGGTCTTCCGCGGCTCCAAGGACGACATCAAGCAGATCGCCGTCGACGGCACCCGCCTGGTCGTCGAGTACGCGGAGAAACTGCTGGGCCCCGAGACGACCTTCGGGTACCAGTACAGCCCCGAGATCTTCACCGACACCGAGCTGGACTTCGCCCTGGAGGTCTGCGAGGCCGTCATGGACGTCTGGCAGCCGGGCCCGGACCGCGAGATCATCCTGAACCTGCCCGCCACCGTGGAGCGCTCGACCCCCTCCACGCACGCGGACCGCTTCGAGTGGATGTCGCGCAACCTGTCCCGCCGCGAGTACGTCTGCCTGTCGGTCCACCCGCACAACGACCGCGGTACGGCGGTGGCCGCCGCCGAGCTGGCGCTGATGGCCGGCGCCGACCGTATCGAGGGCTGCCTGTTCGGGCAGGGCGAGCGCACCGGCAACGTCGACCTGGTCACCCTGGGCATGAACCTGTTCGGGCAGGGCGTCGACCCGCAGATCGACTTCTCGAACATCGACGAGGTCCGGCGCACCGCCGAGTACTGCAACCAGATGGAGGTCCACGCCCGCCACCCGTACGTCGGCGACCTCGTCTACACCTCCTTCTCCGGCTCCCACCAGGACGCCATCAAGAAGGGCTTCGACGCGATGGAGGCCGACGCCGCCGCCAAGGGCGTCACGGTCGACGACATCGAGTGGGCCGTCCCGTACCTGCCGATCGACCCGAAGGACGTCGGCCGTTCGTACGAGGCCGTCATCCGGGTCAACTCGCAGTCCGGCAAGGGCGGTATCGCGTACGTCCTGAAGAACGACCACAAGCTGGACCTGCCGCGCCGGATGCAGATCGAGTTCTCGCGGATCATCCAGGCGAAGACGGATGCCGAGGGCGGCGAGGTCACCCCGAAGGACATCTGGGCGACCTTCCGGGACGAGTACCTGCCGAACCCCGACAACCCCTGGGGCCGCGTCCAGGTCCGCAACGGCCAGTCCACGACGGACAAGGACGGTGTGGACACGCTCACCGTCGAGGCCGAGGTGGACGGCGCCGAGACCACCCTGGTCGGTACCGGCAACGGCCCGATCTCCGCGTTCTTCCACGCACTGCAGGGCATCGGGGTCGACGCCCGGCTGCTGGACTACCAGGAGCACACGATGAGCGAGGGCGCCTCCGCGGTGGCCGCCTCGTACATCGAGGTCGCGATCGGCGACAAGGTTCTGTGGGGAATCGGCATCGACGCGAATACGACACGCGCGTCACTGAAGGCTGTCGTCTCCGCGGTCAACCGCGCCACCCGATAAGGCCGTTCACCTGCGTTTCTGTGGTCCCGTCCGCCTCACAGGCGGGCGGGACCGCTGCGTTTATCCAGCCATGTCGACAGGTGGCCTCTCCCGGGGTACTGACTCCGCATCAACAATGTGGCTAACATCACGCCAACGCGGCGATGTTGCCGTGGGGTTACGGAGGTGCGAACGTGCTGCCAGGATGGGGTCGAAACGGCCGGTTTGTCCGCGCCGACACCATGGGCGTTTCGCGCATCCTCGGAACCAGGACGGCGTGGACCACCGTCGGCGACGGCGAGTTCTTCTGCCCGGGGTGCGGTGGTGACCGCAACTACCAGCGGCTCACCGGACGTCGCCGTTTCACCTGCCTCGGCGTGCCGGTCATGCCGCGCGGGGAGACCGGGCCCGTCGTCGAGTGCGCGGCCTGTGGCCACCACTACAGCGCGGACGTCCTCGACCATCCGACGACGACGCGCTTCTCGGCGATGCTGCGGGACGCCGTGCACACGGTCGCTCTCGCCGTGCTCGCGGCGGGGGGTACGTGCGCCCGTACGTCGCTGGAGACGGCCGCGGGGGCGGTTCGCTCCGCCGGGTTCGACGACTGTACGGAGGAGCAGCTGGCCGCGCTCGTGGAGGCGCTCGCGGCGGACACCGGGCGGATCTTCGGGGAGCCGTGCGGGCCGGGGCTGTCCATAGAGCTGCACGAGGCGCTGGATCCGCTGGCTCCGCACCTCGCGCCTGCCGGGCGGGAGGCGATCCTGCTCCAGGGGGCGCGGATCGCTCTCGCGGACGGGCCGTACACGCCGGCTGAGCGGGAGGTTCTGACGACGGTGGGGGCGGCGCTCACGATCTGCACGGACGACGTGATCCGCCTCCTCACGGCGGCCCGCACCCCATCATGAACCTGTGCCCCGACGGGGGCGGGCCGCGCCCCTGAGGGGCAAAAGCCCCCGCTGACCGAGCGCTTGAACCTGCGGCCCCGGTGGGGGCTGGCCGCGCAGTTCCCCGCGCCCCTTAAAGGCAAAGGCCCTGCTGGTCGAGCGTTTGAGCCTGCGGGCCCGGTGGGGGTTGGCCGCGCAGTTCCCCGCGCCCCTTAAGGGCAAAGGCCCTGCTGGTCGAGCGTTTGAGCCTGCGGGCCCGGTGGGGGTTGGCCGCGCAGTTCCCCGCGCCCCTTAAGGGGCAAAAGCTGGGGCGCAGCCCCGTTTTTGAGGGGCGCGGGGAACTGCGCGAACGGCCCCCACCGGGCCCGCAGGTGTGGACGCGCGAGTGCGAGGGCCCCCACCGGGCCGCACCCGGATGCGCGCCACTACTCCCGTGGGAGTAATCCCCGGCCCCCGCCACCCCCGGCAGTACCCGCCCGCTCAGACTCACGTCCGACGCATGTCGCCGCCCGCACCGAAAGGCTGAAGGGGCAACGGAAGCGGAAGCGGAAGCGTCGAGAGGGAGATCGTCCATGGGGGCTGGGAAAGCAACAAGAACGGGCAAGCGGCGCAGGCGAGCCGTCCCCTGGGCGGTGCTGGGGCTGTGGATCGCCCTGTTCGCCCTGGCCGGCCCGTTCGCGGCGAAGCTCGCCGACGTGCAGCACGACCGGGTCACCGACTACCTGCCGGCGAAAGCCGACTCGACCCAGGTGGCGAAGGTCCAGGAACGGCTCCCCGGAGGCGAGAGCACCGAGCTGGTGATCGTGTACCACCGGGAGGGCGGACTGAGCGCCGCCGACCGGGACACCGCGGCCGGGCAGGTCGGGGAGATCGCCGGGAAGCATGAGCTGGTCGGCCGGACCGACGTACCGGAGGGGGTTCCGTCCAAGGACGGGACGACCCTGATGTACCCGCTCGTCAGCAACGAACCCGGCACCGACGAGAAACTGCGCGACGCATTCGTCGAGGACGTCCGGGGCATCGCCCACGGCCAGGACGCCCGGGACGGGCTGAGCGTCGAGGTCGGCGGCACCGGCGCCCTCGCCACCGACGCCGGCAAGGTCTACGACTCGCTCGGCGGGCCCCTGCTCTACACCACCGTCGCCGTCGTGGCCCTCCTGCTCGTCCTCATCTACCGCAGCCCCGTCCTGTGGCTCGTCCCGCTCGCCGTCGCCGGGATCGCCGACTATCTGTCGATGAGTGTCGCCTACGGGCTCAACCAGGCCTTCGGGACCACCGTCTCGGGCCAGAGCGCGGGCGTCATGACGATCCTCGTGTTCGGCGCGGGCACCGACTACGCCCTGCTGCTCGTCTCCCGCTACCGCGAGGAACTGCGGCGCATCGAGCGCCCGTACGACGCCATGGTCGCCGCCCTGCGCGGCTGCGGCCCCGCCGTGCTCGCCTCCTCCGGCACCGTCGCCGTGGGCCTGCTGTGCCTGCTCGCCGCCGACCTCAACAGCAGCCGGGGCATGGGCCCCCTCGGTACGGTCGGGGTGCTCTGCGCGCTCATCGCGATGCTGACCCTGCTCCCCGCGATCCTCGTCCTGCTGGGCCGGCGTGTGTTCTGGCCGCTCGTGCCCGCCTTCGGCAGTGGGCCCGAGCAGCGCCGCCGGAGCCTGTTCGCCGCGATGGGCAGTTCCGCCGGACGCAGGCCGCTGACGGTGCTCGCCACCGGAGCCGTCCTGCTCGGCGCACTCGCCCTCGGCACGCTCAACCTTCCCGGGCCGGTCAAGCAGGAGGACTCCTTCGTCGACAAGCCGGAGGCCGTCACCGCCATGCAGACCCTCGCCAGGGCCTACCCGCAGCACGGCACCCAGCCCATCGACGTGATCGCCCCCGAGGAGCGCGCGGACCGGGCCCTCGCGGCGATCCGGGACACGCGGGGCGTCGAGAGCGCCGAGAAGGGCCGTTCGGGGGACGGCTGGACGGAGATCTCTGTCATCGCCCGGGACGCGCCCCAGTCGGCGGGGGAGACCGCCACCATCAAGGCCCTGCGCGGTGAGTTGAAGGGTTCGTACGTGGGCGGAGACAGCGCCCAGCAGATCGATCTGGAGG
Source organism: Streptomyces sp. NPDC102514 (assembly GCF_055584525.1). Classification (NCBI taxonomy): domain Bacteria; kingdom Bacillati; phylum Actinomycetota; class Actinomycetes; order Kitasatosporales; family Streptomycetaceae; genus Streptomyces; species Streptomyces sp. NPDC102514. The sequence continues at coordinate 229,986 of NZ_JBVJLW010000014.1, read as the reverse complement.
ACACCAACAGCCGGGACACGAAGGTCGTCGTACCGCTCGTTCTCGTCTCCGTGCTGCTCATCCTGATCGGACTGCTGCGCAGCCTCGTCGCGCCGCTCCTCCTGGTGGCCGCCGTGGTCGCCGTGTGGGGCGCGGCCCTCGGCATCGGCGGCCTGGTCTTCGGGCCGGTCCTCGGCTTCGAGGGAACCGACCCGGGGCTCGGGCTGCTGTCCTTCGTGTTCCTCGTCGCCCTCGGCGTCGACTACGGCATCTTCCTCATGCACCGGATGCGGGAGGAGTCCCTCGCCGGGGCCGAACCGGCCGCCGCCGCGCTCACCGCCCTGCGCACCACCGGCGGAGTCATCGCCTCGGCCGGTCTGGTCCTCGCCGCGACCTTCGCCGTGCTGACGAACATGGGGCTCGTGCAACTCGTCGAACTCGGCTTCGTGATCGCCGTCGGCGTGCTCCTCGACACCTTCCTCGTACGGACGTACCTGGTGACCAGTGCCAGCGTCGCCCTGCGGCGGAAGGTGTGGTGGCCGGGCGCGCTCTCCCGCGAACCCGGAGAGCGAGGTGGGCCCGGTGAACAGGCCGAGCCGCCCCGGCAGCCGGAACGGGTCGGCGCGCCCTGATCACACGTACCGTCCGACCGGGCGCCTCTCCCGCTTCCTGCCGGAGGGGCGCCCCCGTCCCGGAAGATGGAGCCGTGCAGGAACGGGGAGCGACCACAGCCGTACCGGGTGAACCCGTACGCGGTGACGCCGTACGCAAAGACGCCGTACGCGGTGACGTGCGGCCTCGCCGTGTCGAGCGGGTCATGGCGGTCATCAACCGTGATCCGCTCACCGCGCCCCACCGCACCCGCAACGACGCGTTCCTCGCCGTCGGCGTCGCGGGCGTCGCCGTCGTCCTCGCGCTGTTCGTCGTCGACGGACGCCCGCTCGACCCGCTCGGCTGGGCCCTGCTGGCCGGCGCCCATGTGCCGCTCGTGTGGCGGCGCAGCCGTCCGCTGCTCGTGCTGCTCGCGGTGGCGGCCTGCGCGAGCCCGTACCACGCCCTCGACTACAACCACGCCGTGCCGATCCCCGCGACCCTCCTGGCGCTCTACACGGTCGCGGCGACCGGCACGATACGCCGTACGCTGCTCACCGCCGTCGCCGTCCTCGGCCCGACGCTGGTCATCAACGGCTTCATCAACCCGGACGGGGCCCTGGAGTTCCTGCGGACCTCCGGCTGGATCATCGCCGTCCTGTTCTTCGGCGTCGACGCCCGCTTCTACCGCCAGTACGTGGCCTCCATCGTCGAGCGGGCCGAACGCGCCGAACGGACCCGCGAGGAGGAGGCCCGGCGCCGCGTCGCCGAGGAACGGCTGCGGATCGCCCGTGACCTGCACGACCTGCTCGCGCACAGCATCACCCTGATCGGCGTGCAGACGTCGGTGGCGGCCCACGTCCTCACCGTCGATCCCGAACGGCTCGACCGCAGAGCCGTCGCCCAGGCACTCGACGGCATCGCGGAGACCTGCCGGACGGCCAGGGGAGAGCTGCGTACGACACTGGAGGTGCTGCGGGCGAACGAGTTGAGCGTGAGCGGTTCCTCGGACGGGCGGGGGCCGCTGCCGGGCCTCGACGGGCTGGGCGCGCTCGCGGAGGCGGCCAGGACGGCCGGGGCCGACGTCGAACTGGACGTCGACGCGGACGGCGTACCGCCCTCCGTGGGCGCCGCCGCCTACCGGATCGTGCAGGAGGCCCTCACCAACGCCGTACGCCACGGCGGCCGGGACGACCTCACCGTCCGGGTGGGGCTGCGGACCGCGGAGGGCGCCCTGCGGGTGCGCGTCACGGACAACGGGGCGGGCTGCCGCGCGCCGGGGGCGGCCGGCGGCACGCCGGGGTTCGGACTCGTGGGGATGCGCGAGCGAGCCCGTAGCGTGGGCGGCACGCTGGACGCCGGACCGGGCCCCGGGACGGGCTTCGAGGTGACCGCCGTGCTGCCGCTGCCCAGGGAGGACGAGACCCGATGACGATCCGCGTACTGCTCGCCGACGACCAGAGGCTCGTACGGGCCTCGTTCGCGATGCTCGTCGCGTCGGCGGGGGACATGGAGGTCGTCGCCGAGGCGGGCACCGGACGGGAGGCGGTGGAACTGGCCCGTTCCGCGCGGGCCGACCTCGTCGTGATGGACCTCCGCATGCCCGACCTGGACGGTATCGAGGCGACCCGGCTCATCGCCGCCGACGAGGATCTCGCGGGGGTGAAGGTGCTGGTCCTGACGACGTACGACACCGACGAGCACATCGTGGACGCGCTGCGGGCCGGGGCGTCCGGCTTCCTGGTGAAGGACATCCGGCCGGCCGAACTCCTCGACGCCATCCGGACCGTGGCCGCGGGGGAGTCCCTGCTCTCGCCGGGCCCGACCGCGCGGCTCATCGCCCGTTTCCTGCGCGCGCCCGACACGGTGACGTCCGCGGTGGGCGGCCCCGACGGGCTGTCCGAACGGGAACGGCAGGTGCTGGCCCTGGTCGCGCGCGGGCTCAACAACACCGAGATCGCGGAGGCGCTGGGGCTCAGCCCGCTGACCGCGAAGACCCATGTCAGCCGGATCATGGGCAAGTTGGGGGCGCGCGACCGTGCGCAGCTGGTGATCGTGGCGTACGAGTCGGGGCTCGTGATACCCGGGGCGGCCTGAGCGGTCCGAGCGGTCTGAGTGATACGGGGGTGCGGGGGGCATTGCCCTGTCCCTCGGACCGCACTAGTTTCACCGCCGACATCCCACGTCCTATCTCCTGTCTCGTATGTCCCATGTCCTATGTCCTATGTCCGGGTAAGGGTGAGCCGTGTTCTTGAAGAGCTGTCCGCGTTCCAGTGCCCTCGCCGCCGTAGTCACCGGGCTCGCCGCCGCGCTCGCGTCCCCCGGGACCGCGCACGCGGCGAGCGCCACGGAACGGCCGGTCAGGGGATGCGTCTCCTCCGTCCCCTTCGCGGCCGGGGAGAACGGCTACGACACGTACCGCATCCCCGCCACCGTCAGGACCAGGGCCGGCACGGTGCTCGCCTTCGCCGAGGGCAGACACAACGGCGCCGGGGACACCGGCAACATCGACGTCGTCCTCAGACGGTCCGACGACGGCGGCTGTACGTGGGGACCGCTGAGCGTCGTCGCCGCCGGTGAGGGCGACACCCGCGGCAACCCCGCGCCCGTGGTCGATCCCCGAACCGGGAAGGTCGTCCTCCTCACGTCCTACAACAGCGGTGCTGTGACCGAGGCGCAGATAATGCGGGGCGAGGTCACGCAGCAGCAGAGCCGGCGGGTCTTCGTGCAGACCAGCCGGGACGGCGGGCGCCGGTTCAGTGAACCCCGGGAGATCACCGCCGCCGTGAAGCTGCCGGGATGGCGGTGGTACGCCACCGGGCCCGGGCACGCGGTGGCGCTGACCCGGGGACCGTACGCCGGGCGGCTCGTCGTGCCCGCCAACCACTCGGCGGCGCCGCCGTCCGGCTCCGCCGACACCGGGCAGGAGGCCAAGTACTACGGGGCGCACGCCCTCTACAGCGACGACGGCGGGCTGTCGTGGCGGATCGGGTTCGTGGACGACTCGTACGACGGGATCGACAACGCGAACGAGAGTGCTGCGGCGCAACTGCCCGACGGGCGGCTGTACTTCAGCTCGCGCGACCAGAACGGGAGCAGTGCGGGGAACCGGCTCGACAGCTACTCCAGTGACGGGGGTGTCACGCTCGACCGGCCCTTCCGGGTGCAGCCGACGCTGTCCGACGTGCCCGTCGTGCAGGGGAGTGTGCTGCAGGTGGCCGGTCCTGCGGGGGCGCCCCTGCTGTTCTCGGGGCCGTCCGTGCCGACGGCTCGTTCGGCGATGGCCGTGTGGAGGAGTGGGGACGGTGGGGAGACCTTCACGAAGGCGCTGACGCTGTCGGGGGAGCGGGCCGCGTATTCGGACCTGGTCCAGTTGGCTGGGGCCGGGGGGAGGGTGGGGGTGCTGTATGAGACGGGCACGACGGGGCCCTACGAACGGATCGCCTTCCGGCGGGTGGGCGCGGATGAGCTGTAAGGCTCTTTCCTCGCCCCCGCCGCCCCTACCCGTTCCCGTCCACGCATGGGGGCTGCGCCCCCTCGCCCCCGTGTCCTCAAACGCCGGACGGGCTGAGAGTTGCGGCTGCACCGACACCTCTACGCCCACCCGCGACATATTCAGCCCGTCCGGCGTTTGAGGACCGGGGGTTCGGGGGCAGCGCCCCCGAGCCGTTGACGGGAACGGGTAGGGGCGGCGGGGGCGAGGAAAAGGGCTACAGCAAACCCGCGCCCGCCAAGAACTTCCCCACCCCTCCGACCTCCTCCGCGGACAGCGGGACCTGCGGCTCCGCGACGGCCGCGCACGCGATGACCCCCCTCAACTGCAGCGCAGCCTTGAACGCCCCGAGCGCAGCCGAAGAACCCCCCATCCGCCCCCCGTCCCCCACCCGCACCATCCCGAACAACGCACACAACCGCTCCTGCTCGTCCCGGGCGAGGGCCCATTCCCCCGCCCGGCAGTGCCGGTAGAGCCGCACGTACCCCGCGGGGTCGACGTTCGCGAGCCCCGGCACCGCCCCGTCCGCCCCCAGGGCGAGCGCGGAGTCGACGACCAGTTCGGACCCGGTCAGCACGCTGAAGCCGGTGATGGCGGAGTCCGCCCGGGCGCCCGTCACGACCGCCCGGAACCCGCCCTCGTCCCCGCTGGAGTCCTTGAGCCCGGCCAGCGTCCCGTCGGCCGCCAGTTCGAGGACGAGTTCGGGGCTCAGCTTGGAGTGGACGGCGACCGGCAGGTCGTACGCGAGGACCGGTACGGGCGAACGCGCGGCGACGAGGCGGTAGTGGCGGGCGATCTCCGCCGGGTGGGTGCGCGTGTAGAAGGGGGCTGTCACGACCACGGCGTCGGCGCCCGCGTCCGTGACGTACCGGACGTGGTCGAGGACGCGCGGGGTCGTCATGTCGATGGCGCCGGCGAGGACGGGCACCCCGCCCGCCACATGCCCGACCACCGTCTCGACGACCAGCCTCCGATGACGATCGGTCAAGTACGCGGCTTCGGAGGACGATCCGAGGACGAACAGGCCGTCCACCCCGCCCTCCAGCAGATGGTCGACCAGTCTGATCAGTGAGGGGACGTCCACCTCGCGGTCCGGTGTCAGGGGCGTGCAGACGGGCGGTACGACACCGGTCAGCGGGGCGGGAAGGGTCATCGAGGCTCCTTCGGGGGATCGGCCGTGGTGACCGCCTGCGCGACCAGGTCCCGGGTCGACAGGCCGTCCTCCACAGGATGGTGGCAGCGGAAGCGGTGCCCCGGCGTCGACGCGGCCGAGAAGTCCGGCATGGACTCGGCGCACACCGCGTCCGCCTTCCAGCAGCGGGTGCGGAAGGGGCAGCCGCTCGGCGGGCGCGTGGCCGACGGGACGGGGCCGACGAGCGGGATCGGGTCGATGGGGTCGAGCAGGCCGGGCGTCGCCGAGAAGAGGGCGCGGGTGTACGGGTGCCGGGACCGGTCGGTCACCTCGTCGGCCGGGGACTCCTCGACGATCCGGCCGAGGTACATCGTGATGACGCGGTCGCTCATCCTGCGTACGGTCTGGATGTCGTGCGAGACGAAGACCAGCGCCAGACCGAGCCGTTCCTTCAGGTCGAGGAGGAGGTTGAGGATCTGGGCGCGGACCGAGACGTCCAGCGCGCTCGTCGGTTCGTCGGCGACCACCAGGTCCGGGTCGAGGGCCAGCGCCCGTGCGATGGCGACCCGTTGGCGCTGGCCGCCGGAGAGCTGGCCGGGCAGGCCGTCCGCCAGCGCCCCGGGGAGTCCGACCAGGGACATCAACTCACGTACGCGGTCCTCGCGTTGTGCGGTCGTGCCGCGCTTGTGCACATCCAGCGGATCGCGCAGGATCTGCCGTACCGTCAGCCGCCGGTTCAGGGCCGTCGACGGGTCCTGGAAGATCATGCCGGTGCCCGCGCCCACCGTCGTCCGGCGCAGTGCCGGGGCCATCGTCCACAGGTCGCCGCCCCGCAGGGACACCGTCCCGGAGGTCGGCCTCTGCACTCCCACCAGGACCTTGGCGAGCGTCGACTTGCCGCAGCCGGACTCGCCGACGACGCCGACCGTCTCGCCGGGCGCGATGGTGAGGCCGGCGCCGGTGAGGGCGTACACGCGGTCGCGGGAGAACAGGCCGCCGGTGCGCGCCTTGTGGACGACGTGCACGTCGTCCAGTTCCACGAGGGGGCCCGTGGCAGAGCTTGCCGGTCCGCTCATGTCACGGCCTCGCTTCCGTCGGCCCGGCCGGTGCCGTAGGCGTGCTGGTGGGCCTGGTCGTCAGAGGGATCGCCGGGTGGTGGCAGGCGACCTCGTGGTGGCCGGGCGGGCCCGCCAGGCGGGGAGCGGTCGTGCGGCAGACGTCCGTCTCCATCGGGCAGCGGTCGGCGAACCGGCAGCCCGCCGGGAAGTCCGCCGGGGACGGCACGACCCCCTTGATCTGCGTCATCCGTTCGGCCGCCGACTCCAGCGACAGGACGCTGCCGAGGAGGCCGCGCGTGTAGTGGTGGGACGGCGACTCCACCAGGTCCGCCGTCACACCCGACTCGACGATCTGGCCGCCGTACATCACGACCACCCGGTCGGTGACGTCCGCGACGAGCGCCAGGTCGTGGGAGACGAGGACGAGCGCGAAGTCCAGCTCGGTCCGCAGCCTCAGCAGCAGCTCTATGATCTGCGCCTGCACGGTGACGTCGAGGGCGGTCGTCGGTTCGTCGGCGACGATCAGTTTGGGGTCGCGGGAGAGGGCCATCGCGATCAGTACGCGCTGGCGCTGGCCGCCGGACAGTTCGTGCGGGTAGCTGCGCAGGGTGCGGTCCGGGTCGAGGCCGACCAGTTCGAGGAGTTCGGTGCCCGTGCGGGTGCCGCCCCTTCGGGTCACCTGTTTGAGCTGGGCGCGGACCGTCATCGCCGGGTTCAGTGACGACAGGGCGTCCTGGTAGATCATCGCCATCTCGTGGCCGAGGAGCTTGCGCCGTACGCTCATCGGCTCGCCCACCAACTGCCGCTGGTTGAACCGCACGTGGCCGCGGACCCGGGCGCCCTTCGGCTCCAGGCCCATCACCGTGAGCGCGGTCAGCGACTTGCCGCAGCCGGACTCGCCGACCAGGCCCAGGACTTCACCGGGCTGTACGTCGAAGCTGATGCCGTCGACGATGTCCACACCGCCGTGGCGGGCATCGAAACCGATGGCCAGGTTCTCGACGCTCAGCACCGGCTGCTGTCCCTGGGGCAGGGGGCGGGCCCGGCCGCGCAGCCGCTGGGCCGCCTCGGTCAGGCCGGGCAGCTCCAGGACCTTCCCGCTGCCGGGTTCGGGGGTCTCCAGGCGGTCCTCCGCCTCCCGGGTGGGCACATCGCGGGCCGCGGGCGCCGCCCACGCGTCCGAGACGCCCTCGGAGAGGATGTTCAGGGAGAGCACGGTGACCAGCATCAGCAGGCCCGGGAAGACGGTCGCCCACCAGCCGCCGGTCAGCACCATGTTCTTGCCGTCCGCGATGACACTGCCCCAGGACGGGTCCGGCGGCCGGACACCGGCTCCGATGAAGGACAGCGACGCCTCGAAGACGATCGCCTCGGCGACCTGCACCGTGCAGAAGACCAGGACCGGGGCTGCGCAGTTGATGGCCACGTGCCGCCACACGATGTGCGGGGTACGCGCTCCGATGACCCGCTCGGCGGTCACGTAGTCCTCGCCGTACTGGGCCATCACGTTGGCCCGTACGACCCGGGCCATCGGGGGCATGTACAGGAACGCGATCGCGCCGATGAGGATCGGGATGCCGCCGCCGAACACCGCGACGAAGACGGCCGCGAGCGCGATGCCCGGGAACGCCATGACGATGTCCAGGCCGCGCATCAGCGTCTCGTCGAGGGCTTTGCGGGAGGTCGCCGCGACCGCCCCGACGACCGCGCCCACGACCAGCGCGAGCGCGGTCGCGCCGAGGCCGATGGCGAGGGACCAGCGGGCCCCGTACATCAGCCGGCTGAGGATGTCCCGGCCCAGGCTGTCCTGCCCCATCCAGTGCTCGCCCGAGGGGGCGCCCTCACCGTGGCCGTCGTCGACGAGCGGGAACTGTTCGAGCGGGTCGTGCGGGGCGATGAGCGGGGCCAGCAGGGCGGTGAGGACGACCACCCCGATGACGACGACGGCGATCCGGGAGATGAGGGGCAGCCGGGTGAACCCCTTGAGGCGGAGGCCGGGCAGGGACAGCGCGTCGGTGAGCCGCTTCCGGTACATCAGCATCATGCCTCGGCACTCCTCAGACGCGGGTTGACCAGCAGGTAGAGGATGTCGATGACGAGGTTCACGACGACGAAGCCGAAGGCGATGGTGAGGACGCCGCCCTGCACGACGGCCGGATCACCGTTCTTCACGGCGTCGATCATGAGCTTTCCCATCCCCGGCAGGTTGAAGATCGTCTCGATGACGACCGCCCCGCCGAGCAGATAGCCGACGCGCAGACCGAGCACGGTCAACGGGTTCATCAGGGCGTTGCGCAGGACGTTCCGGCCGACCACGACCACCGGGGGCAGCCCGCTGCCGATCGCGGTCCGTACGTAGTCCCGGTCCAGCTCCTCCACGACGGCCGTGCGGACGATCCGGGTGAGCTGGGCGGCGACCGGCAACGACAGGGCGAGCGCGGGCAGTGTCATGGTCTTCAGCCAGCCGGTGAACGAGTCGGCCGGATTGATGTATCCGCTGGTCGGGAACCAGCCCGCATCCACGGCGAGGTACTGGATCATCAGCAGCGCCAGCCAGAAGCCGGGCGCCGCGACCCCGGTGAGCGAGACGACCCGGATCAGCTGGTCGGGGAAGCGGTCCCGGTAGATCGCGGCGGTGACCCCGCCGAACAGCGCCAGCACCACCGCGATGCCCAGGCCCAGGAAGGTCAGCTGCATGGTGAGCGGCAGCGCGGTGGTGACCTGGTCGACGACCGGCGCCCTGGTCAGCGCGCTGACGCCCATGTCACCCCGGAGCAGATCCCCGACGAAGTCGAAGTACCGCACGAGGAACGGGTCCAGCAGTCCGTTGCGCTCCCTGAAGTCGTGCAGCTGCTGCTCGGTCGGGTTCGCGCCCTGGAAGTACGCGGACGCCGGATCGCTGTCCGAGAACCGCATCACGACGAACACGAACATGATGATCCCGAGCATCAACGGAACAAGCAGAATGATCCGCCGGATCAAGATTCTGACGACCGCGACCACGGTTACCTGTGTCTCCTCGCTGATACTGGCGATACCGACTCAACTGGCCGAGCTGCATTTGCCTTCAGGGGCGCGGGGCTGTTTCGATTTGCGGCTCCGCCGCGGGGCGCGACCAGCCACAGCGGACCCGCACCCTCCCCACAACCCTCAGACCCACTTCGCCTGAAGTACGTTTATCCCCGGATAAGGCTGAGCACGGATTCCCGTAAGCTCACCGGAATCCCACGCGGTCATCAACTCGTTGTGCACCACGGGATAGATGACCACGTTCTCGGCAACGACATCGATGTAGTCCTGAGTCATCGCCTTCTTCTTCTCCGCGTCCGGCTCCCGGGTAGCCGCATCCATCTTCTTGAAGAGATCCTTCGCGACAGAACTCCCCTCCCACCGCGCATACCGCATCCACGTGTTACCGGGCCCGTAGTTGTAATGCATGATCAGATCCGCGTCGAGCCCGAACTGGTTCGGATTGGACGCGGCCGCGACGACCTGGAAGTCCTTCTTCTGGTCGAGCTTCGTGAAGAGCGCGGCCGTCTCCTGCGGTTCGAGCGTAGTCTCGACACCGATCGCGTCCCAGGACGCCTTGATGGTCGGCAGACAGTCCACGATCCAGCTCACGTTGACCGCCATCAGCGTGACCTTCAGCCCGCTGACCCCGGCGGCCTTCAGAAGCTCCTTCGCCTTGGCCGGGTCGTAGTCGTAGACGGGCTTCGCCCTGCGGTAGGTCGGATTTCCCTCGTTGAGGAACGAAGAGGCTGCTTTTCCGTGCCCCCGCAGCGCGGCCTGGATCATCTTCTTCTTGTCGATCGCGTAGTGCAGTGCCTGCCGCACCCGTACGTCGTCGAACGGTTTGTGGGCGGTGTTGAAGAGGAGGAACAGGTGGTTCATTCCCGCCCCGCCCTCGACCTTCAGGCCGCCCTTCTCCAGCTGGGAGATGTTGGCGTACGGGATGTTGTCCGAGATCTGCGCTCCCGCGCTCGAACCGGAGATCTTCGCCACCCGGGGCGCGGCGTCCACTATCGTCAGCCAGTTCATCTTCTTGAACGCGGCCTTTCGCGGCCCGTTGTAGTCGGCGAACGCGGCGAAGGTGGTGTTGGACTTCGGGTGATGGGCGGTCTGCCGGTACGGGCCCGAGCCGACCGCCTTTCCGGTCGTCGCCTCGTCCAGCGCACCCGCCTTTCCGAACACGTGTTTCGGCATGATCTTCGCGAGGGTGAGCCGCTGCGCCCCGTCCGGGAACGGGAACTTGAGAATCAGCTCCACCGAGCGGTCGTCGACCTTCTTCACCTCCTTCAGCCAGGACGCGAAGAAGTTCTTGGCGAGGGTCGTCGTCTTCGGATCCAGTACGCGGTCGTAGGTGAAGACCACGTCGTCGGCGGTGACGGGCTGCCCGTCGTGCCACTTCGCGCCCTCCCGCAGCGTGAACTTCCAGGTGGTCGCCTGAAGGTCCGCCGGAACGGCGGTCGCCAGCGCCGCGTACGGCTCACGGCTGATCGGGTCGGTGTCGAGCAGGCCCTCGTAGATGTGGTGGTTGCCGGCCATCGCGAAGGCCGAGGCCGTCATCAGCGGGTCCCAGCTCTGGTCGTTGCCGTAGCCGATCACCGCGGTGAGCGTCCGGTCGGCGCCCTCGCCCCCGCCGCCCGTCTCGTTGGTGGACTCGGGGCCCGAGGAGCAGGCGGAGAGCGTGGAGGTGATCGTGGCGGCGGCGCCGAGCGCGCCGGTGTACTTCAGGAACGACCGACGGTGCAGCGCCGGTGCGGGGGTCGCGTCGCGCACGGTTCCTCCAGCAAGGAGTGGGAGATACGACGTCCTACGTCATAGGTGCAGCGTGACGATAAGAGGGGGCGTGGGGGCGGTCAAGGGAACGCGCACGAATGCCGTTTCTGCCAGAGGTACGACCAATGTCGGCCTGGAACAAGCAGAGTTGACGGATGGTCAACCCTGGATTGACGTGGATCCTGTCCGGAGGTGGGACGTGGGATGTCCCTGCCGCGTACGATGCGGCGCATGTCTGAGCGGCGCGCATCCGACGACTCCAGGACCTCCCTCCCCCCGGCGCGCTCCCCCCGCGAGCGGCGCGTGAGCAGCCAGATCCAGCGAGAGGTCACCCAGCTGATCCTCGACCGCAGACTCCGGGCCGGTGCGCCCCTGCCCACCGAGGCCGAGCTGATGGAGTCCCTCGGCGTCAGCCGCAACTCCGTGCGCGAGGCGCTGAAGGCGCTCCAGGCCCTCGACATCGTCGAGATCAGACACGGTTACGGCACCTATGTCGGCCAGGCCTCGCTGACCCCGTTCGTCGACGGCCTCACCTTCCGCACGCTGGCCCGGCAGGGCGACGACACCGACGACACAGGCGCGTTGGCCGAGATTCTCCAGGTCAGGGAGGTCCTGGAGGAGGGGCTGATGCGGCGGGTCGCGGGGGAGCTGTCGGACGGGGAGCTGGCACGGCTTGAGGGTGTGGTCGACCGGATGGAGGAGGCGGGCCTCGCGGGCCGCCCGTTCCCCGAACTCGACCGGGAGTTCCACGAATTGCTGTACGCGCCGCTCGGAAACGCCCTGGTGCCGCAGCTGTTGGGCGCTTTCTGGACCGTCTTCCGGCGGGTCTCCGGCGTCCGGGGCTGGACGGACGACCCGGCGCCCGCGGTCACCGTCCGCCGCCACCGTGACATAGTCGTCGCCCTGCGGGCGCACGACGTGGAGGGGGCGCAGCGGGCGATGGCGGATCACTTCCGGGGGATCGAGGCGAGAGCCGCCCAGGAGTCACGGGGGGTCGGATGACGGCGAGTTGGGACGAGGGGACACCCGGAGTACTCCGGCTGCCGTCCGGGCGGGCGGTACGGGGACGGGGGCTGCGCAACGCACTCGATCCGGCGGTCGTCCACCCGACGTACGGGGTCTACCTGCTCGGCAAGGAGGCGTCCACGCTCGCCGAACTCCCGTGGGAGACACGGTGGTTGCGGTGGCCCGACTTCCGGCTCCCGGCGGACCGGGAACAGGCACGGAAGGTGCTGACGGACCTCTGGGAGCGGGCGGCCGACCCTGCCCAGCGCGTCGAGGTCGCCTGCGGGGGCGGACGCGGACGGACGGGCACGGCCCTGGCCTGCCTCGCGATCCTCGACGGCGTGCCGCCCGAGGAGGCCGTGCAGTTCGTACGACGGAACTACGACCGCCACGCCGTGGAGACCCCGTGGCAGCGAAGGTACGTACGCACGTTCGGGTGAGTGTGAACACCCGGGCTCATCCTTTGGTTCGGGAGCCGTAGACCATCGGCCGACAGCGGAGGAGGGCCCGGCCCGGCAGGCTGACGGCATGGCTGAGAACGCGGGGATGAGCAGGGCACGGTTCATGGCCGGGGCGGCGGCCGTGGGGGTGGGGGCGGCAGCGGGCCTCCGGGCGGCCCCCTCGGCCCGGGCCGCGGAGGCCGCAGAAGCCGCGGAGATGGCCGGCACCCGCCGTGAGGGCGCGGGGCGCGGGCTCACGCACCGCGGGGTCGTCTACACCGTCGGGGCCGGGGAGACCCCGGGGACGGCGTGGAGCGGGCGCCGGATGCGCGGTGACATCCGGGCCATCGCGCACGACCTGCACGCCGACACCGTCGAGGTCACCGGGGACGGCGTCGGGCGGCTCACCGCCACGGCGGACGAGGTCGCCGAGCGGGGCCTGCACGTCTGGCTCCAGCCGACGCTGGGCGATGTGCCGGAGAAGCAGATCCTCGACCACCTCGCGGAGGCCGGCCGGCACGGGGAGCGGCTGCGGCGGCAGGGGGCGCGGGTCACGCTCGCCGTGGGATGCGAGTTCTGGCTGTTCGTACCGGGGATCGTGCCGGGTGCCGACGTCTTCGAGCGGATCGCGAACCTGCAGAAGGAGGACTTCGACCTGGCGGGCATGCAGCGGCGGCTGGCCGCGTTCACCGCGAAGGCGGCGGGCGTGGGGCGGTCGGTGTTCCGCGGGAAGCTCAGTTACGCCGCCGCGCAGGACGCGTCGTTCGAGAACGTCGACTGGAACCTCTTCGACATCGTGGGCATCGACTACTACTCGTACTTCCCGCAACGGGCGCGGTACGTGGCCGAGTTGCGCAGGTTCCGGCGCTGGGGCAAGCCGGTCGCCATCACCGAGTTCGGCACCTGCACGTTCGTCGGTGCGCCGGAGCGGGGCGGGATGGGCTGGGACGCCGTCGACCACAGCAAGGAGCCGCCGGAGATCAAGGGCGGGCTGGTGCGCAGCGAGCGCGTACAGGCCGCGTATCTGACCGATCTGCTCGACGTCTTCGAGTCGATGAACCTGTACGCGGCGATGGCGTTCGAGTTCGTCACCGCGGACGCCCCGCACCGCCCGGACAATCCTCGCTACGACCTCGACATGGCGTCCTACGCCGTCGTCAAGCCCCTCAAGGACCGCCTCGGCGACCCCGACTCCCCCTGGCACTGGGAACCGAAACAGGCGTTCCACGCACTGGCACGGCAGTACGGGCGAAAGTCTGAACAATGAATTCTGTGGCAATGCTTTTGGTGGCTTTATGCTCACCTCTTTGCCGCGCACCCGAACCGAACCCCCGGTCCTCGAACGCCGGACGGGCTGAAACGTATTCAGCCCGTCCGGCGTCTGAGGATATAGGGGGCGGCAAACCGGTCGAACTGTTCGCTACCGAACCACTGCCGGGTGAATTCCTGGAATTCCTGAGCCAGGGCGCGGAACGACCTCGACTCGTCACGCCGCGACGGTGCGGATGAACTCCGTCCAGGCGCGGGTGCCGATGAGGAGGACGGGGCCCGCGAGGACTTTGCTGTCCCGCACGGGGATGATGCCGGGGACTCCGTCGGCTACCTCGACGCAGTCTTCGCCGCCGCTGCCTCCGCTGTAGGTGCTTTTTCGCCAGCGGGCCGCGCCGAAGAAATCGTTCGCGACCTCGACACACTCGCCGCCGTTGTCGTCGCTGTAGCTGCTCTTGCGCCAATGAGCAGCGCTCAGGTCGTACTCCCGCATTGCCTATGTTCCTCTGCCGCCGACTGGATCAGGGCCAGGGACGCCTCCGGTGACAGCGCGGCGGCCCTGATGAGATCGTAAGACGATTGGGTCCGCTTCACCACTGCCGGTTCGTCCAGCAGATGTCCGGAAAGAACCGCCTCTGTATAGACAGTTGGCGGAGCGTCCTCGAACTCCATGAGCTTCATCATCTTGCCCATCTCCCGGTGTGCTCCCGCCGCGAACGGCAGCACCTGCATCAGTACCTTGCGTTCCTGCGTCAGCGTCACGATGTGGTCCAGTTGGTGGGCCATGACCTTCGGGCCGCCGACGGCGACGCGCAGGGCCGTCTCGTGGAGGACCACCCAATACGCTGGCCTTGTAGCGTCCTTGAGGAGTTGCGTCCGATCCATGCGCCCCTTGAGCAGCTCCTCGATGTAGCCGTCCGGGGCGAGCGGGTTGCCCGCCAGGAAGACCGCCTGTGCGTACTCCCGCGTCTGGAGGAGCCCGGGGACCACCGTGGGGGCGTACTCACTGATCGCGGTCGCCAGCCGTTCCAGCTCCACCACGTGTGCGAAGTACTCGGTATAGGGCTGGTCCTTGATCAGTTTTTGCCACAGGCGCTCGAAGAATCCGGCGGTTTGTAGGACTTCGTCGATACGGGCCGCCACATCCAGCTGCGGCTTACGAATTGCCTGTTCGAATTGCCCGATGTAGCCGCCCGACACAAAAACGCGATAACCCAACTCCGCCTGTGTCAGCCCCGCCTCCTCCCGGTGTCTCTTCAGCTCTGTTCCGAAGAACTCCCAAGCCGCCTGCCGTGAACCATTGGCCATGGAAAACCCCCTGTACTGCATCGACGTTGCTGAGACCAGAGGTCTTCCAAAGAGTAAGTGGTGGGCGTCATCGTGGAGATGGAAAGAGTAGAACCCGAAAAGGAAGGGGAACACCCGTGAGGTCTGCCAGCCAGGCACCCGACGCACAGCACTCGACGGCCTGCGTCGAACAAGCGGAGGAAACGGTGAAGGAATTGCGCGAAGCGCTCGCAACCGCAGGAATTAAGTTGCCGACACTCCGGATCGACCCGGCAACCTTGGCGCGGGAATCGCCGTGCCCCCTCGTGGAACTGGGCCGGTGTTCCGTCGAGACGGCGGCCCGGCTCGCGGCGGTACTCCGGTGAGGCCGGTCGTCGGGACGTACGTCGTCGACACCAGAAGCGGCCGGGTGGGCAGAGTGATGGGTCACGAGGGG
The DNA here is from genome assembly GCF_055584525.1 of Streptomyces sp. NPDC102514. Taxonomy (NCBI): domain Bacteria; kingdom Bacillati; phylum Actinomycetota; class Actinomycetes; order Kitasatosporales; family Streptomycetaceae; genus Streptomyces; species Streptomyces sp. NPDC102514. The sequence continues at coordinate 214,517 of NZ_JBVJLW010000014.1, read as the reverse complement.
CCGTACCTGCAACTGCGGCCCTACGGCGGCGGCCGGGAGTGGGACTGCGCACCGGACACCGCCCGGGGAGCCACCATGGCGGAACGGCTCAGCGCCGCGACCGCGTACGCCAACGCACGCAGCCGGGGCGAGGTCCCTTGAAAGGACCCCGGCCACACCCGCCGCCCGCGTACGCGAGAATGGGGCCATGAGCCTGTTCCGCGACGACGGCATCGTGCTGCGCACCCAGAAGCTGGGTGAGGCGGACCGGATCATCACGTTGCTCACGCGCGGTCACGGACGCGTACGGGCCGTGGCCCGCGGGGTGCGCCGGACCAAGTCGAAGTTCGGGGCCCGGCTCGAACCCTTCTCCCACGTCGACGTGCAGTTCTTCGCGCGGGGGAGCGAGCTGATCGGCCGCGGGCTGCCGCTGTGCACGCAGAGCGAGACGATCTCTCCGTACGGCGGCGGGATCGTCACCGACTACGCCCGGTACACCGCCGGGACGGCCATGCTGGAGACGGCGGAGCGGTTCACGGACCACGAGGGCGAGCCCGCCGTCCAGCAGTACCTGCTGCTCGTGGGCGGGCTGCGCACCCTCGCGCAGGGCGAACACGAGCCGCACCTCATCCTCGACGCGTTCCTGCTGCGCTCCCTCGCCGTGAACGGGTACGCGCCCAGTTTCAGCGACTGCGCGAAATGCGGGATGCCCGGACCGAATCGCTTCTTCTCGGTCGCCGCGGGAGGTTCCGTCTGCGTCGACTGCCGGGTGCCCGGCAGCGTCGTACCCTCGGCGGGGGCCCTCGAACTGCTCGGCGCGCTGCTGACGGGGGACTGGGCACTCGCCGACGCGTGCGAGCCGCGGTACGTCAGGGAGGGCAGCGGCCTGGTGTCGGCCTACCTGCACTGGCACCTGGAGCGCGGCCTGCGCTCCCTGCGGTACGTCGAGAAAAGCACCTGAGCGACAACCTGCGACTGGCTGTACGTGCTGTACGAGATCTGAGGAGACGAGAAGCAGATGGTGGTACGCGGGATCCTGGGGCGCCAGCGCCGCGAGTACAAGACGCCGGAGCCGCACCCGTCCGGTGCCCGCGCGCCCAAGCTCCCCGGTGAGCTGATCCCGAACCACGTGGCGTGCGTGATGGACGGGAACGGGCGCTGGGCCAAGGAACGCGGGCTGCCGCGCACAGAGGGGCACCGGGTCGGTGAGGGCGTCGTCATGGACGTCCTCAAGGGATGCCTGGAGCTGGGAGTCAAGAACCTCTCCCTGTACGCCTTCTCCACGGAGAACTGGAAGCGGTCGCCCGAGGAGGTCCGCTTCCTGATGAACTTCAACAAGGACGTCATCCGGCGCCGGCGCGACGAGATGAACGACCTCGGCATCCGGATCCGGTGGGTCGGGCGGATGCCGAAGCTGTGGAAGTCCGTCGTGCAGGAGTTGCAGGTCGCGCAGGAGCAGACGCAGGACAACGACGCGATGACCTTGTACTTCTGCGTGAATTACGGGGGCAGGGCGGAGCTGGCCGACGCGGCGAAGGCGATGGCGCTGGATGTCGCCGCGGGGAAGCTGGACCCGGACAAGGTCAGTGAGAAGACCATCCAGAAGTATCTGTACTACCCGGACATGCCGGATGTGGACCTGTTCCTTCGCCCCAGTGGTGAGCAGCGGACGTCCAATTACCTGATCTGGCAGTCCAGTTACGCGGAGATGGTCTTCCAGGACGTGCTGTGGCCGGACTTCGACCGGCGTGATCTGTGGCGGGCGTGCGTGGAGTACGCGTCGCGGGACCGCCGCTTCGGTGGGGCGGTCCCGAACGAGGACCTGCTCACGATGGAAGCGGACATGAGAGGCCGCCCGGACGAGGGCTGACCTCAACGATTGCGCAGTTCCCCGCGCCCCTGAAACCGGTGGGGGCTGGCGTCAACGATTGCGCAGTTCCCCGCGCCCCTGAAAACCCGGCCGACTCCCGGCTGCGGGCCGGTGGGGGTCACCCGCGCAGTTCCCCGCGCCCCTAGGTACCTAGGGGCGCGGGGAACTGCGCAATCGTTTGACGTCGACCCCCACCGGGCTGAGGTTCATACTCCCTGGCCGCGCGCAGCGCAGTCCGCGCAGGTGCCGAAGATCTCCACCGTGTGGGCGACGTTCACGTAGCCGTGCTCAGAAGCGATCGCCTCGGCCCACTTCTCCACCGCAGGCCCCTCCACCTCCACGGCCTTGCCGCACACCCGGCACACCAGGTGATGGTGATGGTCCCCGCTCGCACAGCGGCGGTACACCGACTCACCGTCGGACGTACGCAGCACGTCGACCTCACCCGCGTCCGCGAGCGACTGCAGCGTGCGGTACACCGTGGTCAGCCCGACGGAATCGCCCTTGTGCTTGAGCATGTCGTGCAGGTCCTGCGCACTACGGAACTCGTCCACCTCGTCGAGCGCCGCCGCCACGGCGGCACGCTGCCGGGTGGAACGGCCCCGAACGGGCGGTCCAGCGGTCGTCACCGTTGCCTCCAAACGTCTGCGGCTTGCCGGGCCATTGTGCCAGCCCGAGCTGGGCGCGGTCAGACGCCGACCTTCCCGGTCGGTGTACGGGAGCCGGGAATGGCACACTCCGCCGGGTCCCCGCCCTCCCGTGCCGAGGCCTGCGCGGCGGCCCGCGCACGCCGCCTGGCCAGCGGCGTCGCCGCCACGGTGAGCAGCATGAACGCCCCGATGGTCAGCAGCACGATCGTCGCGCCGGGCGGTACGTCCTGGTAGTACGACGTGACCGTGCCGCCGATCGTCACGCTGACGCCGATCGCCACCGAGATCGCGAACGTGGCGGCGAAACTCCGGCTGAGCTGCTGCGCGGCGGCCACCGGCACCACCATCAGCGCGGAGACCAGGAGCAGGCCGACGACCCGCATGGCGACCGTGACGGTGACGGCGGCCGTGATCGCCGTGAGCAGGTTCAGGGCGCGCACGGGCAGCCCTGTCACCCGCGCGAACTCCTCGTCCTGGCTCACCGCGAACAGCTGCCGGCGCAGACCGATCGTGACGAGGACGACGAAGGCGGCCAGCAGGCAGATCGCCGTCACGTCCGACTCCGACACCGTGGAGAGCGAGCCGAAGAGGTACGAGGTCAGGTTGGCGTTGGAGCCGCCGGGAGCGAGGTTGATGAACATCACGCCGCCCGCCATGCCCCCGTAGAAGAGCATCGCCAGCGCGATGTCGCCGCGCGTCCTGCCGTACCAGCGGATCAGTTCCATCAGGACCGCGCCGACCACGGAGACGGCCGTCGCCATCCACACGGGGGACCAGGAGAGCAGGAACCCGAGGCCGACGCCGGTCATCGCGACATGGCCGATGCCGTCGCCCAGCAGGGCCTGGCGGCGCTGGACCAGGTAGATGCCGACCGCGGGCGCGGTGATGCCGACGAGGACGGCCGCGAGCAGGGCCCGCTGCATGAAGGCGTAATCGAGGATTTCGAGGTTCATGGCGGTCAGCTCAGCAGTCCTGTGCGGAGGGGTTCGGCGTCGTGGGCCGCGTGGGGGTGGACGTGGTCGTGGCCGGGCAGCGCGTGCTGGCCGAGCGCCCGCGGGGGCGGGCCGTCGTGCAGCACGCAGCCGTCGCGCAGCACGACCGCGCGGTCGATGAGCGGCTCCAGCGGGCCCAGCTCGTGCAGCACGAGGAGGACGGACGTGCCTGCCGCGACCTGTTCCCGCAGGGTCGCCGCGAGGACTTCCTGGCTCGCCAGGTCCACGCCCGCCATCGGCTCGTCCATGATCAGCAGTTCCGGTACGGAGGCCAGCGCGCGGGCGATCAGGACACGCTGGTGCTGGCCGCCGGAGAGGGCGTCCACGGAGTCCTTGGCGCGGTCGGCGAGGCCGACCAGCTCCAGGGCGTGCCGTACGGCCTCGCGGTCCGCCTTGCGCAGGACGCCGAAGCGGGCGCGGGACAGCCGCCCGGAGGACACCACCTCGGTCACCGTGGCGGGCACGCCGCCGGCGGCCGTCGTGCGCTGCGGTACGTATCCCACGCGCGCCCAGTCGCGGAAGCGGCGCCGGGGTGTGCCGAACAGCTCGATCTCGCCGCCGCTGACCGGGACCTGCCCGATGACCGTGCGGATGGCCGTCGACTTGCCGGAGCCGTTGGCGCCGAGCAGCGCGACGACCTCACCGCGGTTCACGGTGAGGTCGATGCCGCGCAGGACGGGGCGTGAGCCGAGTTCGGCCGTCACACCGCGCAGGGAGATGACAGGCGGGTGCGGTGTGTCGGTCGGTGTGTCGGACCCGTTCGTCATGCCGACGTCCTCCGGAGGCTGATCGGGATGATCGTGCTGCTCATGATGCTGTCATTTCACGGTCACTTCGCTCCCAGGGCCGTCTGCAGCGCCTTGAGGTTGGCGTCCATGACCTGGATGTAGTCGTCGCCCCTGGACTTCTCGGTGATGCCCTCGATCGGGTCGAGCACATCGGTCCTGAGGTCCGCGTCCGCGGCGATGGTCTTGGCGGTCTTGTCGCTGACGAGCGTCTCGTAGAACACGGTGGAGACGCCGTCGGCCTTCGCCATCTTCTCAAGGTCCTTGACGCGGTTGGCGCTGGGTTCGCTCTCCGGGTCCAGGCCGTTGATGGCCTCCTCGGTGAGGCCGTAGCGCTCGGCGAGGTAGCCGAAGGCCGCGTGGGTGGTGATGAAGACCTTGGTCTTCGTGTTCTTGAGGCCGTCCTCGAAGCGGGTGTCGAGCCCGTCCAGCTTCTTCACCAGGGCCGCGGTGTTCTTCTTGTACGTCGCCGCGTTGTCCGGGTCGGCCTTCTCGAAGGCCTTGCCCACACCCTCGGCGACCTCGGCGTACTTCACGGGGTCGAGCCAGATGTGCGGGTCGAGGCCGGAGCCTTCCTCGTGGCCGTGCTCGTCCTCGTCCTCGTCGTCGTGCTCGGCCGCGTGGCCGCCGACCTCGTTGCCGTGCTTCTCCAGGGCGGTGAGGGTGGCCGCGTCGACCTTGGTCTTCACCTCGGACTGGCTTATCGCCTCGTCGACGGAGGGCTGGAGGCCCTTCAGGTAGAGAGCCACGTCCGACTCCTGGAGCTGCGCGGTCTGCTTGGCGCTGATCTCCAGGTCGTGCGGCTCCTGACCGGGCTCGGTCAGGGTGTTCACGCTGACGTGGCTCCCGCCTATCTCCTCGGCGAGGAACTGCAGCGGGTAGAACGACGCCACGACGTCGAGCTTGCCGCCCTCGCCGTCCGCCGCGCTGGAGTCGGACGAGCAGGCGGAGAGGGAGCCGAGGGCGAGGGCGGTGGCCGTCGCGATCACACCGGCGGATATGTGGCGTCGTCGTACGTTCATGACAGTCATTTTCAGCTGGCGTGGAAACGATTGTCAATAAGCGGGCCTGTGATCTGGACTTCATCCCGGTATGCGAGGGGTGTGACGGTGAGCGGAGGACCGGGCTCCGGCCGGGACCCCGGCCGATTTGATCCGAGGGGCGGGGCCGCCGGTAATCTGAGGCATTCGCTCTGAAGCAACAGCTCTGTAGCAGTAGCCGTGAAGCAATAGCTGTGAAGCAACCCGCTTCAACGCCCGTCGTCGTAATGAAGAGAGCACCGTGGCCGCCGACAAGATCGACTCCATCGTCAGCCTGAGCAAGCGCCGTGGCTTCGTCTATCCGTGCAGTGAGATCTACGGCGGCCAGCGCGCCGCCTGGGACTACGGGCCGCTGGGTGTCGAGCTCAAGGAGAACATCAAGCGTCAGTGGTGGCGCTACATGGTGACGTCGCGCGAGGACGTCGTCGGCCTCGACTCCTCCGTGATCCTGGCGACCGAGGTCTGGGTGGCCTCCGGTCACGTCGCCACGTTCTCCGACCCGCTCACCGAGTGCACCTCGTGTCACAAGCGCTACCGCGCCGACCACCTCGAGGAGGCGTACGAGGCCAAGCACAACCGCCTCCCCGAGAACGGGCTCGCCGACCTCAACTGCCCCAACTGCGGCAACAAGGGCACGTTCACCGAGCCCAAGCAGTTCTCCGGCCTGCTCTCCACGCACCTCGGCCCCACGCAGGACAGCGGCTCCGTCGCCTACCTGCGCCCCGAGACCGCGCAGGGCATCTTCACCAACTTCGCCCAGGTCCAGCAGACTTCGCGCAAGAAGCCGCCGTTCGGCATCGCGCAGATGGGCAAGTCCTTCCGCAACGAGATCACGCCCGGCAACTTCATCTTCCGGACCCGCGAGTTCGAGCAGATGGAGATGGAGTTCTTCGTCAAGCCGGGCGAGGACGAGAAGTGGCAGGAGTTCTGGATGCAGGAGCGCTGGAACTGGTACACCGGCCTGGGCCTCCGCGAGGAGAACATGCGCTGGTACGACCACCCGGCCGAGAAGCTCTCGCACTACTCCAAGCGCACCGCCGACATCGAGTACCGCTTCCAGTTCGGCGGCAACGAGTGGGGTGAGCTGGAGGGCGTCGCCAACCGCACGGACTACGACCTCTCCGCGCACTCCAAGGCCTCCGGCCAGGACCTGTCCTACTTCGACCAGGAGGCCGGCGAGCGCTGGACCCCGTACGTCATCGAGCCCGCGGCCGGTGTCGGCCGCGCGATGCTGGCGTTCCTCCTCGACGCGTACGTCGAGGACGAGGCGCCCAACGCCAAGGGCAAGATGGAGAAGCGGACCGTTCTGCGGCTCGACCCGCGGCTCGCGCCGGTGAAGGTGGCCGTGCTGCCGCTCTCGCGCAACCCGGAGCTGTCCCCGAAGGCGAAGGGTCTCGCGACCGCGCTGCGGCAGAACTGGAACATCGACTTCGACGACGCCGGGGCGATCGGTCGTCGCTACCGTCGTCAGGACGAGATCGGTACGCCGTTCTGTGTGACCGTCGACTTCGACACGCTCGACGACAACGCGGTGACTGTGCGTGAGCGGGACACCATGAAGCAGGAGCGGGTTTCTCTCGATCAGATCGAGGGGTACTTGGCTGCGCGGCTTGTCGGCTGCTAGTCGCTCCGCGGGGGGTGGGCGGCTGTCGGCCCGTTGTCGGCCGGCGGTGCGTCGTGGCCGGCCTCAGGGATTGCGCAGTTCCCCGCGCCCCTGAAGGCAAAGGACTGCGCCGTTCCCCGCGCCCCTTGGGTGAGTAAGCCTCGACCCCCTCTTGTACGCGAGAGGGGGTCGAGGCTTTTTGGTTGGCGTTGGGAGTGACGGCTGACAGATATTGAAATCTGTCAGCTGTCATGTCAAGGTTGTGGGGTTGCTTCGTTTTCTATGTGTCGGGAGATTTCTGATGCTCAGTCGCACCCTTGGAACCACCGGTCCGCAGGTGTCCGCCCTCGGGCTCGGGTGTATGGGGATGTCCGCGCTGTACGGGGACGCCGATCGGGGCGAGGCCGTCGCCACCATCCACGCCGCGCTCGACGCGGGGGTCACCCTGCTCGACACCGGTGACTTCTACGGCATGGGGCACAACGAGATGCTGATCGGCGAGGCGCTGCGCAGCGCCCCGGCCGCGCTGCGCGAACAGGCGCTCGTCAGCGTGAAGTTCGGCGCCCTGCGCGACCCGGAGGGCCGCTGGTCCGGCTACGACGGACGGCCCGCCGCGGTCCACAACTTCGTGGCGTACTCGCTGCAGCGGCTCGGCGTCGACCACATCGACGTCTACCGCATCGCGCGCGTCGACCCGGAGGTCCCCATCGAGGAGACCGTCGGCGCGATCGCCGAACTCGTCGAGAAGGGGTACGTACGGCACATCGGCCTGAGCGAGGCCGGGGCCGACACCGTGCGCCGGGCCGCCGCCACCGCGCCCATCTCGGACCTGCAGATCGAGTACTCCCTCCTCTCCCGCGGCATCGAGGCCGAGATCCTGCCGGCCACCCGTGAACTGGGCATCGGCATCACCGCGTACGGCGTGCTGTCCCGCGGTCTGATCTCCGGGCACTTCACGCCCGACCGGCAGCTCGCCGCCAACGACTTCCGTGCCCACAGCCCCCGCTTCCAGGGCGACAACCTCCGCCACAACCTGGACCTCGTCGAGGCGCTGCGGAAGATCGCCGAGCAGAAGGGCGCGTCCGTCGCGCAGATCGCCATCGCCTGGGCGCTGTCGCGCGGCGAGGACATCGTGCCGCTCGTGGGCGCCCGGACCCGCGAGCGCCTCACGGAGGCGCTCGGCGCGCTCGACGTCGGCCTCGACACCGCCGACCTCACCGCGATCGAGGAGGCCGTCCCGGCCGGCTCGGCGGCCGGCGACCGCTACCCGTCCGCGCAGATGGCACACCTCGACAGCGAGCGCTGACGACACCGCCGGTACGGTCATCACCATGGCGACCACCGAGATCCTGACCGCCGAGCGCATCCTTGAGGTGACCGAGGAGGTGCTGCGCCGCCACGGCCCCGCGAAGGCGACCGTGGTGGACGTGGCCCGCGCGCTCGGCGTCAGCCACGGCAGCGTCTACCGGCACTTCCGTACGAAGGCGGCGCTGAGGGAGGCGGTCACGAAGCGCTGGCTGGACCGTACGTCGGCGGTCCTCGACGACATCGTGGCGCAGGACCGTGACCCGGAGTCCCGGCTGCGCGACTGGCTCGCGGCGCTGTTCACCGCCAAGCGCCGCAAGGCGGGCGACGACCCCGAGCTGTTCGCCACGTACATGGTGCTGACCGGGGAGAGCGGCGAGGCGGTCGGTGAGCACATCGCCGCTCTCACCGGACAGCTCACGACGATCATCCGGTCCGGGGTCGACTCCGGCACCTTCGCCGCCGCCGACCCCGCCGTCACCGCCCGTGCCCTCTTCCAGGCCACGGACCGCTTCCACGACCCGTGTCACGCCGACGCGTGGGAACAGCCCGGGATCGAGGGCGAGTTCGAGGCCGTCGTGGACCTGGTGGTGCGTGGACTGAGGGCCTGACCGGCTCAGGAACCGGCCGGGTCCACCGTCGCCTGGTGCGCCTCCGCGAGATGTTCCTCGGCCTTCAGCCAGGGCAGGAACTGGGCGGGCTTGCGCCAGCCGCACGTGTCGCATCTGATCGTCCGCTGCATGCCCGTGCGCTGTACCCGTACCACGTGCTCGCGGCCGTGTTGGTCCCAGCGGCTCACTTTGCTGGTGTTGATCTGCAGCATGACGCCTCCTGGTGGTCGCGCTCGGCTTGCGCGACAAGCCCTAGGAGTGTGCAACAAGAACAACATCAACGGGGTTGCGTGTCAGGTGAGTTCTGTGCGCATTCCGCGCATTGTGGGCCTCTGCGGCGACTAAGGGCTGTCCCGTAATCCCGGGTGGATCAGCGCGCGGCGTCAGATGCGGTGCATCGCAAGGCGGAGGGTCGTCCGCATACTGGGCGTATTCGGGCGGTCCGACAACGCGGCGAGGTGCCGTAGCTGTCGTCGCGCGCCCGCCCGGGATTGCGGGACAGCCCTTAGCGTGGGGGCATGGCCGGAACGTGTCGGATCTGCGGGCGCCCCATCGAGGACGGCGGAGGGCCCGGACGGGCCGCCTCGTACTGCTCGCAGGCGTGCCGCCAGCGCGCCTACCGGGAGCGCAAGCGGCCGGCCGGCGCACCCGCCGGGGAACTCGTCTCCGACCTGGGCGACCGGCTGCGACGGCTGCGCCTGGAACCCGCGGTCGCCTTCCACGCCGATGTCGAGGCCCTGTCCCCCCGCTTCGGCCAACTGCGCCGCCTCGCCCGGGAAGCCCGCGAGACCATGGAGCCCAAGGAGACCCGGGAGGCCCCCGAGGAACGGGCGGAGCCCGTCGGAGACGAGGGCGCGGAATTCGTCACGCCCGCCGGTGTGACGAATCCCCGTGACGGCGGCTTCGACGCGCTCGTCGAAGCGCACCGGCGGGAACTGCGGGCCCACTGCTACCGGATCCTCGGCTCGTACGACGAGGCCGAGGACCTCACCCAGGAGGCGTTCCTGCGCGCCTGGCGGGCCCGGGACACCCTGGAGGACGTCGGCAACCCGCGGGCCTGGCTCTACAAGATCGCCACCCGGGTGTGCCTCGACTTCCTGCGCACGCACAACCGGCGGCCCGCCCCCTACGAGCCGGTGCCGGGCATGGACTCCGGCGACGGGCCGCCGCCGCCGAGCCTGCCGTGGCTCCAGCCCTTCCCCGACGACCAGCTGCCCGAGACGCCCGTGTCCCGGCACGAGCCGGACGAGGAGGCGGTGGCGGGCGAGACCCTCGAACTCGTCTTCCTCACCGCCATCCAGCAACTGCCCCCGCGCCAGCGGGCCGCGGTGATCCTGCGCGATGTCGCCGGCTGGTCGGCGAAGGAGACCGCCGACCTGCTCGGTGCCAGTCAGGCCTCCGCCAACAGCGCGGTCCAGCGGGGCAGAACGGCCCTGCGGGAGGCCCTGCCAGGCCCGCGCGAGGACTGGTCGGCCCGGCCGCCCAGCGCCGAAGACCTGGCACTCCTGCAGCGGTACATGGCGGCTGCCGCAGGGGCCGACATCGACGCCATGGTCGAGCTGGTACGGGAGGACGCGGTGCTCACCATGCCGCCGAACCCGTTCTGGTTCACCTCGCGCGACGCGCTCTTCGCCTTCGTACGGCCGAACCTCGATCCGGCCTCGCCGATGTTCGCCGGGCACTGGCGGCACCTGCCGGTGCGGGCCAACGGCCAGGTGGCGGTCGCCGGATATCTGCAACGGCCCGGGACCAGCGTGTTCCGGGCCCAGCTCATCGACGTACTGCGGATCGAGGAGGGACGGATCGCGCAGATCACCACCTTCGAACCCCATCTGTTCGAGGCGTTCGGGCTGCCGATGACCCTGTGAGAGCCGCACGGCCGGTCGTGGGAGCGATGAGTTTCCGCGCCGGGCGCGTCTCATGGGGTGACGGGCGCACCCCGCGCCCCCTTCGAGGAGATGAAGAGCCATGCTGCAGAACAAGGTCGCGGTCGTCTACGGCGGAGCCGGTTCCCTCGGCACGGGTGTCGCGAAGGCGTACACGGAGGCCGGGGCGAGGGTGTTCCTCGTCGGCCGGACGGAGAAGACGCTGCGTGAGGTCGCCGACGCGACCGGGGCCACGTACGACGTGCTCGACGCCGGTGACGAGGACGCCGTCGAGGCGCACGCCGACTCGGTCGTCGAGCGGGCCGGCCGGTTCGACATCTCGTTCAACCTGGTGCCGCGCGGCGACTTCCAGGGCGTCCCCCTGACCGAGATGTCGGTGGCCGACTACACCCGGCCGGTCGCGCAGGGCATCACCTGCCAGTTCATCACCGCCCGCGCCGCCGCCCGCCGGATGGCCGCCCAGGGGTCCGGAGTGATCCTCGGCCTCAACAGCGGCTCCCACAACGGCAGTCCGATGCTCGGTGGTACGGGGGCGGCCGACGGCGCACTCGACGCGCTGATCCGCCAGCTCGCCCAGGAAGCCGGTCCCGCGGGGGTACGGGCCCTCGGCATCTGGACCGCGGGCGTCGTCGACACCCTCACCCCCGAGAAGCTCAGCGCGGCCGGTGCGCCCGCACCCGACGAGGCCGCCGTGGCGGGCATCCGCGCGCACCTCGACAGCCTGCGGATGACGAAGCGCTCGCCCCGGATCGCGGACATCGCGGCCCTGGCGGCCTTCCTCGCCTCCGACGCGGCGGCCGGGCTCACCGGCACCTGGGTCAACGCGACCGGAATGTTCCCCAGCTGACCGGCCCACCCGAGGGTGCGACGGCTCAGGCGATCTCGCGCGGCAGGCGCAGGCTCAGCCCCGTCGTCAGGACGACGGCGGCGAGCTGGACGAGCAGGGTCGTGGCCAGGGCGTCGCCCATGCCCCGGCCCGGGACCAGGGTGAGGAACAGGGTGCCGAGGGTGGCCACGCCGAGGGCGAGCGCCGACTGCTGGGCGGTGATCATCACTCCGCTGCCCACCCCGGCGCGGGCCGCGGGGACCTCGGACAGGATGACGCGGAAGAGGACGGGCAGCTGGAGGGCCTGCCCCGCGCCCGCGATCATCAGGCCCGGCCAGAGCTGCGGACCGCCGAGGTCGGGCCAGGAGCCCCACACCGTGAGCGCGAGAACGCCCACGCCGACCGCCTGGACCAGACCGCCCGCCGTCACCACGCGCGTACCCCACCGGGCCACCAGCCGGGGGCCGAGCAGCGACGCCACGAAGAAGGACAGCGCCATCGGTACGAGGGTCAGGCCCGCGCGGACCGGGCTCAGGTCCACGCCCTCCTGGAGCGCGACCGCGATGACGAACATGAAGCCGCTGAAGCCGATGGAGAAGGGGACGATCATGATCAGGCCACGGCGCAGGGGGACGTTGGCGAAGAGGCTCGGCGGGACCAGCGGAGTGCGGCCCCGGCGCTCCGAACGGCGTTCGACCAGGTAGAAGGCGGTCGCGGCGACGGGGAACAGGGCCAGCGACAGCCAGGTCCACAGCGGCCAGCCCGCCGCCCGGCCCTCGGTCAGCGGGGCCAGCAGGGACACCAGGGCCACGCCCAGCAGGACCGTACCGGGGACGTCCACCGGCTGCGGATGCTGCGAGCGGGTCTCCGGGACGGCCCTGGCGGCCAGGAACAGGCCCACCAGCACGACCGGCACGTTCACCAGGAAGACCGCGCGCCAGCCGGTGCCCGCGACGTCCGCCGCGACGAGGACGCCGCCGAGTATCTGCCCGGCCACCATGGAGAGACCGGCCGTGGCCCCGTACAGGCTCATCGCCTTGGCGCGGCGAGGACCCTGGGTCGCCGACTGGATGGTCGCGAGGACCTGCGGGAGCATCGCCGCGGACGCCGCGCCCTGGGCGACGCGCGCCGCGACGAGCGTCCACGCCGTCGGGGCGAGGCCGCACGCCAGCGAGGTCAGCCCGAAGGCCGCCATCCCGCCGAGGAAGAGCCGCCGCCTGCCGAACGTGTCGCCGAGCCGTCCGCCGAGGACGAGGAGCACGGCGTACGCGACCCCGTACCCGGCGACGACGAGTTCCAGGACGGCGTCGCCCGCGGCCAGGTCGTGGCCGATCGTGGGCAGGGCGACATTCACGATGAAGAAGTCGATGAGGGGCAGGGCCGCGCCGAGCAGCACGGTGAACAGTCCGAGCGTGCCGAGCACGGGTGGGCCGGCCGCCACGGAGCGGGCTGTGCGGGGAGCGAGGATTTCGGTCACGGCATCGATCTTGCGCCGACTCCCAGACTGGTACCAGAGTCTTCTTATCCTGGTAGAAGGAGTACCCGGCAACAGGGTCCGCGACAGGGGCCGCGGGGCGGCAGGCTGGAGACATGACGACCATGGCCGAGAAGACGATGGCGGGCACGGGACCGGTCACCGGGGTGACGGGAGGAGTCACCTGGGCGGGGGAGCCGGAGATCCGGCGGCACGAGCTGGCCGCCTTCCTCCGTCATCGGCGTGAGCACATCACACCCGAACAGGTGGGGCTGCCCCGCGGCAGCCGCCGGCGCACCCCCGGCCTGCGCCGGGAGGAGGTCGCGCAGCTCTCCGCGGTCGGCGTCACCTGGTACACCTGGCTCGAACAGGCCCGTGACATCCAGGTCTCCGTCCAGGTCCTCGACGCGCTCGCCCGCACCCTGATGCTCGACTCCAACGAGCGCGCCCACCTCTTCCAGCTGGCCGGGGCCGTCGATCCCACGCCGGCCTCACGCTGCATGACGATCACGCCGGCGCTGCTCCAGCTGCTGGAACAGCTGGAGCCGTTGCCCGCCTGCATCCAGAACAGCCGGTACGACGTCCTCGCGTACAACCGCACGTACGGGCTGCTGCTGTGCGACCTCGACGAGGTGCCGCCGGAGGACCGCAACTGCATGCTCCTCATCACCACGAACGAGCAGTGGCGCTCCACGATCGTGCTGCTTGAGGAGACCGTGCGGCTGATGGCGGCGAAGTTCCGCGGGTCCATGGCCGGGCACCTCGCGGACCCCGCGTGGAAGATGCTGCTCAAGCGGCTGTGCGCGGAGTCGGAGGAGTTCCGGGAGGTGTGGGGGCGGCACGAGGTGGTCGGTTCGCGCAGCAAGACGAAGCTGTTCGACAACCGGTACGTGGGGCGGCTGACGCTCGTCCACACGGATCTTTGGCTGGGGCCGGGGGAGGGGGCGCGGATGGTCACGTACGCGCCGGCGGACGGGGCGTCGCGTGCGCGGCTTGAACGGTTGCAGGAACTGGCTGTTCAGCGGGGCTGAGGGGTGGGGTGGGTGGGGTCGCGTTTCGGGTGCGGGCCGGTGGGGGTTGCTCGCGCCGTTCCTCGCGCCCCTGGAGGGTGGGGGCTGGCGTGTGGGGACGGGTGACGGTCGTCTGTGGCTGGTCGCGCAGTTCCTCGCGCCCCTAAGGGCAAAAGCTGGGGCGCAGCCCCGCTTTTGAGGGGCGCGGGGAACGGCGCGCTCAGCCACGATGTGCCCGCACTCGGCGACGGCCCCCGCCCCCCCCAGGGGCGCGGGGAACTGCGCGAACGGCCCCCACCGGGCCGCAGCCGGTAATGCACCTTCCGGTACGGCGGGGTGCAGGGTCAGGTGACGCCTGCGGACTCCTTCACCTCCGGTGCGGACAGGCGGGCCGCCGTGCGGGCCGCCGTTCCGCGGGCCCAGCGGCCGCTGGACAGGCCGCCCACCACCAGGACCGAGAGGCCGCACGCGGTGATGATCCACCACGCGGGCCGGGCCGCCGAGACGAACGCGGCCCGGTACGACGACGTGCCGACCCCCGACGCGAGGACCGCCCCGATCACCGCGACCCCCAGCGTCTGCCCGATCTGCCGGCTCGTGGACGCGACGGCCGCCGCCACCCCCGCCTGGGCGCGGGGCATGCCCGACACCGCCGTGTTGGTGATGGGCGCGTTCACGAAACCGAAGCCGAGCCCGAACAGCACGTACCCGATGACGAGCGTCACGTTCGCCGTCTCCGCCTCGAACGCCGCGAACAGCACCCCGCTCACCGTCATCGCCGTACCGGCGACCAGGAGGGAGAGCCGCGGCCCCCGGTTGCCGACCAGCCGCCCGGACAGCGGCGCGCAGACGAAGGTCATCGCCGCCATGGGCAGCATCCACAGGCCCGCGTCGAGCGCGCTCAGCCCCCGGACGTTCTGGAGGTAGAGGGTGGAGAGGAAGAGGAACCCGCCGAGCGCGGCGAACGCGCTGACCGCCACCACGGTCGCCCCACTGAACGGCGCCGACCGGAAGAAGCGCAGGTCGATGAGGGGTTCGTCGCGCCGCGGCTCGTACCAGAGGAGTGTGACCAGCGCGGCGAGCGCGATCCCGCCGAAGACGAGGATCTTGCCGGCGCCCGAGCTGGGCGCCTCGATGATCGCGTAGGTGAGGGAGCCGAGCAGCGCGATCACCAGGAGCTGGCCCACCGGGTCGGGGCGGCGCGCCTTGGGCGCGCGGGACTCCGGCACGTACCGCAGGGTGAGCAGGAGCGCGGCCAGGCCCACCGGCAGGTTGACCCAGAAGATCGAGCGCCAGCCGACGGAGTCCACGAGGAGGCCGCCGACCAGCGGGCCCGCGGCCATGGATATGCCGACCACCGCGCCCCAGACCCCGATCGCACGGGCACGTTCGCGCGGGTCGGTGAAGGTGTTGGTGATGATCGACATGGCGACCGGGTTGAGCATCGAGCCGCCGACCGCCTGGATCATGCGGAAGGCCACGAGGGATTCGAGGTTCGGCGCGAGCGAGCACAGGACCGAGCCGACGGTGAAGACGACCAGGCCCGCCATGAAGACCTTGCGGCGGCCGATGCGGTCGGCGGTCGAGCCCGCGAGCATCAGCAGCGAGGCGAGCACCAGGGTGTACGCGTCGATCGTCCACTGCATGCCCGCCAGGCTCGCGTGCAGATCCTTCTGCATGGAGGGGAGGGCGACGTTGAGGACGGTGTTGTCGAGGCTCACGATCAGCAGACTCATGCAGCAGATCGCGAGCACCAGCTGACGCCGGCGGGGGCTGAGCTCAGGCATGGGTACCAGGTTACGCTCATGTCGGTAGTGTGCCTAACTAACGACTACCGTCATCGGTCGGCGTACGTGACAATGGGGGCATGCCCACGCTCACGTCCGCGGTGAACACCGCACTGCAGATCGGCCCGCACACCGTCCGGCCGCCCGTCGTGCTCGCCCCCATGGCGGGCATCACGAACGCGCCGTTCCGCACACTGTGCAGGGAGTTCAGCGGGGGCAAGGGCCTGTTCGTCAGCGAGATGATCACCACGCGGGCGCTGGTCGAACGCAACGAGAAGACCATGCAGCTGATCCGCTTCGACGCGTCGGAGACCCCGCGTTCGATCCAGCTGTACGGCGTCGACCCCGCGACCGTCGGCAAGGCCGTCCGCATGATCGCGGACGAGGGCCTCGCCGACCACATCGACCTGAACTTCGGCTGCCCGGTGCCCAAGGTGACACGCAAGGGCGGCGGGTCCGCCCTGCCGTACAAGCGGCCTCTGCTGCGGGCGATCCTGCGGGAGGCGGTCGCCGGGGCGGGGGACCTGCCGGTCACCATGAAGATGCGCAAGGGTATCGACGACGACCACATCACGTTCCTCGACGCGGGCCGTATCGCGGTCGAGGAGGGTGTGACGGCGATCGCGCTGCACGGGCGCACCGCGGCGCAGCACTACGGCGGGACGGCCGACTGGGACGCCATCGCACGGCTCAGGGAGCACGTGCCGGAGATTCCCGTCCTCGGGAACGGGGACATCTGGTCCGCCGACGACGCGCTGCGGATGGTACGGGAGACCGGGTGCGACGGGGTCGTCGTGGGCCGGGGGTGCCTCGGGCGGCCGTGGCTGTTCGCCGACCTCGTCGCGGCGTTCGAGGGGCGGGGCGGTCAGTACGCGCAGCCGGCCCTTCGTGAGGTCGCGGCCGTGATGGTGCGGCACGCGACGCTGCTCGGGGAGTGGATCGGGGACGAGGCGCGCGGGGTCATCGACTTCCGCAAGCACGTGGCGTGGTACCTGAAGGGGTTCGCCGTCGGCTCCGAGATGCGGCGGCGGCTCGCCGTCACCTCGTCCTTGAGCGAACTGGCGGAGGGGCTGGAGGAGTTGGAACTCGACCAGCCGTGGCCGGTGGGGGCGGACGGGCCGCGCGGCCGCACGTCCGGCAACGGCCGGGTCGTCCTCCCGGACGGATGGCTGAAGGATCCGTACGACTGCTCGGGCGTGAGCGAGGACGCGGAGCTGGATAGCTCCGGCGGTTGAGCGGTTTTCGGGTGCGGCCCGGTGGGGGTTGCCCGCGCAGTTCCCCGCGCCCCTGAAGGGGCAAAAGCAGGGGCGCAGCCCCGCTTTTGAGGGGCGCGGGGAACGGCGCGGCCAGCCACGGACAACCGTCACCCGTCCACGCGCCCCGGCCCCCACCCCCTCAGGGGCGCGAGGAACGGCGCGATCAGCCACGGACGACCGGCATCCGTCCGCGCGCCCCAGCCCCCACCCCCTCAGGGGCGCGGGGAACGGCGCGGTCTTTTGTTTTTCAGGGGCGCGGGGAACCGCGCCGCCAGCCACAGGTGACCGGCAGCTGGCAGCGCGCCCCAGCTCTTACCCCCCAGGGGCGCGGGGAACTGCGCAGTCGGTCCCTGTCGGTGCGAGCCGGCTCCCGACCCCTTGACCCCGGCCCCGTTGCTTTCTATTTTGTTTGGGGTCAAATGAAATGGGGGGAGGGGGCGGTCCCGAGCCGCTCCACCGGCCGGGCCCGCCCTCAGGGTCCGAGTCCCCGTCCGTTCCCCTCCGACGTGACACGTCATCTGGAGGACCGGCCATGAAGGTCGTCGTCGACATGAACAAATGCCAGGACCACGGCCAGTGCGTGTTCGCCGCTCCCGACGTCTTCCGATTCGACGACGAAGGACATCTGATCCACGCCCCCGACGCCGACGACACCCGCCGCGAGGAGGTCGAGGAGGCCGCCGACGTCTGCCCGCTGCAGGCCATCCGGATCGGGGACTGACGCGTGAACGCGGCCACACCCGCCCCCGTCGTCGTGGCCGGCGCCTCCATGGCCGGGCTGCGCACCGCGGAGCAACTGCGCGCCGCCGGCTGGCGCGGCCCGGTCGTCCTCGTCGGGGACGAACCCCACATGCCCTACAACAGGCCCCCGCTGTCCAAGGAGGCGCTGGCAGGCGACGCCTCCTTCGGCTCGCTCACCTTCCTGCCGCGGGCCAGCGTCGCGGACGTACGGTGGCGCCTGGGCACCCGGGTCGTCGCGGCGGACCTCGACCGGCGGACGGTCACGCTCGACGACGGCGGGACGTTGTCGTACGGGGGGCTGGTGGCGGCCACCGGGATGCGTTCCCGGCGGCTGCCCTGCCCCGGCCCCCGCCACGGCCGGCACACCGTGCGGACCGTGGCCGACGCCCGCGGCCTGCGCGCGGCGCTGGCCCGGCCGGGCGGGCGCGTGGTCGTCATCGGCGCCGGATTCATCGGCTGCGAGGTCGCCGCGACCGCCCTGGCCCTCGGCGCCGCCGAGGTCACGGCCGTAGACCCGCTGCCGCTGCCCATGGTGGGGCCGCTCGGTGAGCTGCTCGCGAAGGCGCTGCTCGACCGGCACGAGCGGCGGGGCGTCCGGTTCGCCCTCGGCGCCCAGGTGACCGGGTTCGAGGGCGACGACCGGGTCACCGGGGTGGTCCTCGCCGACGGCACGGTCCTCGCCGCCGACGTCGTGGTGGAGTCGGTGGGCTCCGTCGCCAACACCGAGTGGCTCGACGGCAACGGCCTCGACCTCACCGACGGCGTCCTGACGGACGAGCACCTGCGGGTCGGCGGACGCCCGGACGTGGTCGCCGTCGGTGACATCGCGCGCTTCCCCAACGCCCGTTACGACGAGGTCGCGCGCCGCGTCGAGCACTGGTCCATCCCCACGGACACCGCCAAGCACGCCGCCAAGGTACTGACCGCCCATCTCACCGGCACCGGCACCGGCATCACGGTCGAACCGTTCGCGCCCCTGCCGACCTTCTGGAGCGACCAGCACGACTTCCGGCTGCAGTCCTTCGGCGCCCCCGCCCTGGGCCGGGACGACGTGCGCGTCCTGGACGGCGACCCCGAGGGCGACTTCCTCGCCGGGTTCCACCGGGGCGGCCGTCTCGTCGGTGTCGTCTCCCTCGGCGGCCGGTCCACCTCGGCCGCCGCCGCCCGCCACCGCGCCGAACTCCTCGCCCAGCCCGCTCTCGGCGCCGGATCGTCAGGAGGGCCCACGTGACCGGTCTGCGCGGCTACTTCCACCCCAAGACGGCGACGGGCGCCGCGTCGCTCATCCCCGCGCCGCCGTGGCGCTACTCAGGTGATCTGCTCACCGTCGAATACCGCACCGACCCCGACCGCGTACGGGAGTTACTGCCCGAGCCGCTGGAACCCGCCGCGGAGGACCCCGGCGCCGTCGCGCTGATCTGGGCCGACTGGCAGTCCTGTGGCGACTCGGGGCGGGAACTGCTCGATCCGGTGCGGGCCCAGTACAAGGAAGCGTTCGCCGTCGTGCGGTGTGCGTACCGGGGGCGGACGTACACGCGCTGTGTCTTCATCTGGGTCGACAAGGACTTCGCCCTCGCCCGCGGACTGCACCAGGGGTATCCGAAGAAGCTCGGTTCCCTGCACCAGACCCGTCCGCATCCGTACGGGCCCGCCCCGCGCATCGAGGCCGGGGCCAGGTTCGGAGCCACCCTCGCCGCCGCCGACCGGCGCCTGGCCCAGGCCGTCGTCACCCTGCGCGAGCCGTCCGGGAGCAACGGGTTCGTCAACGCCCACCCCATGCTCCACCACCGCTGGCTGCCCTCCGTCGAGAAGGGCAAGGGACTGGCGCTCGACGAGCTGATCGAGTCCGGGGCCGCGTCCTTCGAGGGAGGCCAGTCCTGGACGGGAGACGCCGAGTTGGAGCTGTTCGAGGCGCCCACCGAGGAACTGGCCCGGCTGGAGGTCCGGGAGCCGATCGCCGCGTACTACCGGCAGGTCGGTGTGGTCTGGGACGGGGGCCGGCTCCTGGAGTCGGGCACCTCCGGCGCCGAATGAGCCCCGCCGCGGGCCCGCCCTGACGCGCGGCGCCCCGACAGCCGGAGCCCCATGACACGAGGGAGCCCCACGACATGAGTGAACACCTCACCACCGTCGCCGGAGTCGCCGTCGACACCCGGCACTTCATCGGCGGCGAACGGATCGCCTCCGCCGAGACCTTCACGGACGTCTCACCCATCGACGGCACCCCCCTCGGCGAGATCGCCCGCGGCACGGGCACGGAGGCCGCCGCGGCGGTGGCCGCGGCCGGGGCCGCCTTCCCGGGCTGGGCCGCCACCCCGCCCGCCGAACGCGCCCGCCTCCTCGGAGCCGTCGCCGACGGGGTGGAGAAACGGCTCGAAGAACTCGCCGTCGTCGAGACCCACGACAACGGCGCCCTCCTGCGCTCCCACCGCCGCGGTGTCATGCCGCGCGTGGCGCACAACTTCCGTTTCTTCGCCGACCGGTTGCTGAAACTGGGGCACGAGGACTTCGAGACCCGCGGCCACCCCCAGCACGTCAGCTGGGACCCCGCGGGGCCGTGCGTACTGATCACCCCGTGGAACGCGCCCCTGCTGCTCGCCACCTGGAAGGCCGCCCCGGCCCTCGCCGCCGGCGGCACGGTGATCCTCAAGCCCTCCGAATGGTCCCCGCTGACCGCCTCCCTGCTCGCCGACATCACCACCGCGGCCGGCCTGCCACCCGGGGTCCTGAACGTCGTACAGGGGTACGGTCCCGAGGTCGGCGCCGCCCTCGTCGCGCACCCGGACGTACGCCGCGTCAGCTTCACCGGGTCCGTACCGACGGCGCGGCGCATCGCCGCGTCGGCCGCCGCGAACCTCACCCCGCTCAGCCTCGAACTGGGCGGAAAATCACCGCTGTTGGTCTTCGCCGACGCGGATCTGGACCTGGCCGTCGACCTCGCGGTGGAGCAGTACGACAACGCGGGGCAGGTCTGTCTCGCGGCCACCCGCATCCTGGTCGAGGAGCCGGTGGCCGGGGAGTTCGGCCGCCGCCTCGCCGAGCGGGCGGCCCGGCTGCGCCAGGGCGACCCGCGGGACGCGGCCACCGACCTCGGCCCCCTCATCCACCCCCGACAGCTGGAGAAGGTCGACGGGTTCGTGCGGCGGGCGCTGGAGGCGGGGGCCCGCGCGGTCGTCGGCGCTCACCCCGGCGACGGCCGTCCGAGCGGTGCTCACCCCGGCGGCGGTCGCGGTGCCGCGCGGGAAGGCGGCCTGTACTACCCGCCCACCCTCCTCACCGACGTCGCCCAGGACTCCGAGATCGTCCAGGAGGAGGTCTTCGGGCCCGTCCTGACCCTCCAGACCTTCACCACCGAGGACGAGGCCGTACACCTCGCCAACGACACCCGCTTCGGTCTCGCGGCCACCGTCGCCACCGGCGACCACGCGCGGGCGCGGCGCGTCACCGCACGGCTCGTGGCGGGCACGGTCTGGGTCAACTGCTTCTACGTCCGGGACCTCCGGGCCCCCTTCGGCGGCTCCCGTCACTCGGGGGTCGGCCGCGAGGGCGGCGACTGGAGCTTCGACTTCTACTGCGATCTGAAGACCACCGTCACCGCACCGAACGGATGGACCGACCATGGATGAGAACGGACGGCTGGACCATGGGTGAGATCGTCGGGGCGGGTCTGCTCTCCCACGTCCCCACCATCGTGCTGCCGGAGGCCGACCGGCTGGAGCTCAACGAGGGCAAGGAGAGCACCCTCGTCACCGGTCTGCGGCAGCTCCGCGACGACGTCTTCGCGTCCGACGGCTACGACACCGTCGTCGTCCTCGACTCCCACTGGGCCACCACCGTCGAGTTCGTCGTCACCGCCCAGCCGCGCCGCGCCGGCCTGTACACCTCCGAGGAACTGCCGCGCGGGATGTGCCGGATGCCGTACGACTTCCCCGGCGACCCCGAACTCGCCCACCGCACCGCCTCGTTCGCCGACCGGCACGGCACCTGGATCACCCCGGTAGACGACCCGTACCTGCCCGTCTACTACGCCACGACCAACCTGTGGAAGTACCTCGGCGAGGGGCTGCCCGACAAGCGGTGGGTCACCATCGGCGTCTGCCAGACCGGGGACATGGACGACCATCTGCGCCTCGGCCGCGCACTGGCCGACGGCATCGCCGCCACGCCCGGCCGCAGGGTCCTCCTGATCGCCTCCGGCGCCCTGTCGCACACCTTCTGGCCGCTGCGGCAACTGCGCGACCACGAGGCGGGCGACCCGGAGCACATCTTCACCCCCGAGGCACGGGCGGCCGACGAGGAGCGCATCGCCTGGTTCACGGAGGGCCGCCACGACCAGGTCCTCGACCGCATGGACGACTTCTGGCCCCACCGGCCCGAGGCGAAGTTCTTCCACTACCTGATGATGGCCGGGGCCCTCGGCGAGCGGGCGTGCACGGCGAAGGCCCGGCAGTACGGCACGTACGAGAACGCCATCGGCACCGGCCAGGTGCACCTGTGGTTCGACCGCCCGGCGGACGGCTGGACGGGCACGGGCCCGCCGCCCCCGCCGGCCGCCGCCCGCACACCCCACAGCCGCGTCCGCCCGTCCGGCCCGCCGACCGGATGACCGCCTGACCGGACGACCCCAGGGAGGCTTCCGCCATGCCCGAGTACCGCCGTGTCCTCCTTGACGGCGCCGTCGTGGAGACCGTCCGCGACGGCGACGAGCTGGTCGCCGGGGACGGACGCCGTGTCAAGGCCGAGGGCGCGACCCATCTGCCGCCGGTCGTCCCGTCCAAGGTGATCGCGGTCCACCTCAACCACCGCAGTCGGGTGGAGGAGTTCGGGGTCGCCCTGCCCGCCGCCCCTACCTACTTCCACAAACCGACCTCGGCGCTCACCTCCCACCGGGGCGCGGTCGTCCGGCCCGAGGGCTGCAAGTGGCTCAACTACGAGGGCGAGGTCGCCATCGTCATGGGCAGGACCGCCCGCAACATCTCCCGCGCCGAGGCGGGGCGCTACATCGCCGGGTACACCGTCGCCAACGACTACGGCCTGCACGACTTCCGCGACACCGACGCGGGCTCCATGCTCCGCGTCAAGGGCTCCGACACCCTCTGCCCGCTCGGCCCCGGCCTGGTCACCGACTGGGACTTCCACGGCAAACGCCTGCGGACCCACGTCAACGGGGCGGTCGTCCAGGACGGTTCCACCGACGAGATGACGTGGGACATGCACTATCTCGTCGCCGACATCGCCCGCACCATCACCCTGTACGCCGGAGACGTGCTGCTGTCCGGCACCCCGGCCCACTCCCGGCCCGTCCGGCCCGGTGATGTCGTCGAGGTCGAGGTGGAGGGCCTCGGCCGGCTCAGCAACCACATCGTCTCCGGCCCCACCGCCGTCCGCACGGACCTCGGCGCCCAGCCGAGCGAGTCCGAGGAAGTGCTGTCCACCGCGCTCGGCGGCGACTGGGAGTTCCGCGGCATCAGGCCACCCAAACGCTGAGAGGACTGTATGACCGCCGTCAGCCCTGCCGTCACGCAGGTCACGTACGAGGAATGGCTGGGCCGCGCCAAGGCCCTCGAACCGGTCGGTACGCATCTCATCGACGGCGTCGACGAACCCGGTGGCGGCGGCACCTTCGCGGCGGTCTCCCCCCGCGACGGCCAAGTGCTGGCCGAGGTCGCCGACGGGGGAGAGGCCGAGATCGACGCGGCCGTCACCGCCGCGCGCCGCGCCTTCGACCACGGCCCCTGGCCCCGCCTGGCCCCCGCCGAACGCGGCCGGATCCTGATCCGCCTCGCCGATCTGCTGGAGGAACGCCGGGCGGAACTGGCCCTCACCGTCAGCCTGGAGATGGGCAAGCCCGTCACCGAGGCCCACGACATCGAACTCCGGGCCGTCGTCGAGACGTTCCGCTGGTACGGCCAGCTCGCGGGCAAACTCGCCGACGAGATCCCGCACACCGCCCCGGACACCCTCGCGCTCGTCACCCGGGAGCCCGCCGGTGTCGTCGGCGCGGTCGTCCCGTGGAACTTCCCGCTGACGCTGGCGGGCTGGAAGATCGCCCCGGCGCTGGCCGCCGGGTGCACGGTCGTCCTCAAGCCCTCCGAACACGCACCTCTGTCCGCCGCCCTGCTGGGACGCGCCGCACTGCGCGCGGGGCTGCCGCCGGGTGTCCTCAACGTCGTCAACGGCGAAGGGCCGGTGGCCGGGCGGGCCCTCGGCCTGCACCCCGGTGTCGATGTCCTGGCCTTCACCGGGTCCACGGCCGTCGGCCGCCACTTCCTGCACTACGCGGCGGACTCCAACCTCAAGCGCGTCTGGCTCGAACTGGGCGGCAAGTCGCCCAACATCGTCCTGCCCGACGCCCCCGACCTGGCGAAGGCCGCGGCCACGGCCGCCTGGGGCATCTTCTTCAACCAGGGCGAGATGTGCACCGCCCCCTCCCGGCTGCTGGTGCACGCCTCCGTCGCCGAGCAGGTCACCGACGCCGTCGTGGCGCACGCCCGCGCGCTGCGGGTGGGCGACCCGCTCGACCCGGCCACCGAGATGGGCGCGCTGGCCGGCGAGGACCATCTCGACCGCGTACTCGGGCATGTCCGTGCGGCGGTCGACAGCGGGGCCCGGCTGCGAACGGGCGGCGCACGCGCCCTGACGGGGTCGAGGGGTGCCTATCTGGAACCGACCGTCCTCGATCGCGTCGCACCGGACAGTCCGGCCGCCCGCGAGGAGATCTTCGGGCCCGTGCTGTCCGTCCTCGCCTTCGAGGATCTCGACGAGGCGGTCGCCCTCGCCAACGCCACCGAGTACGGGCTCGCGGCCGGGCTGTGGACCTCCGACCTGTCCACCGCCCACCGGGTCGCCCGCGCCCTCAAGGCCGGCACGGTGTGGGTCAACTGCTACGAGGAGGGCGACCTGACCGTGCCCTTCGGCGGCGTGAAGCAGTCCGGCAACGGGCGCGACAAGTCCGTGCACGCCCTGGAGAAGTACACCGAACTGAAGACCACCTGGATCCAGTTGTGACCGCCCGCCCGCTGATAGCGGTCCCGGCCCGCTTCTCCTCGGCCTCCTCGGCCCTGGACCGGCCGGCGGAGGCCAACGCCCGCGCGCTGATCGAGGCGGTCTGGCGGGCCGGCGGCGAACCGGGCGGCATCCATCCGCACGCGCCCGGCGGCACGGCCGACCCCGACGAGGTGCAGGGCCGGCTCGCCCGCTTCGACGGCCTCCTGCTGCCCGGCGGCGGCGACCTGGCCCCGTACCGCTACGGGGCGAAGGGGACGCACCGGGCCGTGTACGACGTGGACGACGAACAGGACGGCTTCGACCTGGAACTCGCCCGGCAGGCCCTCGCGCGCCGCCTACCGCTGCTGGCGGTCTGCCGCGGTCTGCAGGTCGTCAACACGGTCCTCGGCGGCACACTGCACCAGGACAACCAGGACAACCAGGGCGGCCGGGAAGGTCAGGACGGTCGGGGCGGTCGGGGCGGCGGGGACGCCGGCGGTTCCGGGCACGGGCACCGGCATGTGCGGCATCCCGTCTTCCTCGCACCCTGGTCCGTCGTGGCCCGTGTCACCGGCACCGACAAGGCCGAGGCGTCCTGCTACCACCATCAGCACGTGGACCGGCTGGGGGAGGGGCTCAAGGCCACCGCCCACGCCGTCGACGGAACCGTGGAGGCGGTCGAACTCGTGAACGGCGACGACCGGTTCATGGCCGTGCAGTGGCATCCGGAGGACACCGCGCGCACGGACCCGGCCCAGCAGCGGCTCTTCGACGCGCTGGTGCGGGCGGCACGGCGAAAGGCCGAACGTGAATAGGTGAGAGGCGGGTCAGTTACGGGCGCGGCGGCCGCTGCGACGGGGGGTGGCCGCCGCGCCGTTCAGCAGTTCCCGGCGCCGCTCCTCGCCGCTCTCCTCGACCTGGAGCACCACGCTCCGCAGCCCGTCGGCGAGCGTGCGGCACTCGGCGTCGCTCAGCCGCGAGGTGACGAAGGCCTCCTCCTCGTTGAACGCAGGGAACACCTCCCGCATGAAGTTCTCGCCGTCCTCGGTGAGGCCGAGCAGGACGAGCCGCCCGTCGGTGGGATGGTCGGCGCGGCGCAGCAGACCGCGTGACTCCAGGGTGCGGGCCACACCGGTCAGGGTGCCCTTGGAGATTCCGGCCTCCTCGGCGACGCGCCGGGTCTCGGACTCGCCCCACACCCACACCACCCAGAGCACGACGAAGCCGGTCCAGGTCAGGTCCGAGCGCCGCAGTACGGAGTTCTCCAGATGCTGGCGCACGGCGGACGCGGCCCGGTAGATGTTGGCGACCGCCGCCATCTGGTCGCGCCGGACGGGAATGCCGCCGAGTTTCTCCGCCGCGAGTCTCTCCGCCGCGCTGATGGACCGCTGGCTGGGCACGGGCGCTCCCTCGCATCGTCACCGGACCGTCGTCACTGCTGACGCACGGCCGTACGGCATCGAATCCTACGTGGCCGGTTCCGGGGCCTGCGGGCTTGCGGCGCCCCACTTGAGCGTGGTCACTTGCGCGTGATCACTTGAGCGTGACCGTCACGGGCAGTTCCTTGATTCCGTTGACGAAGTTGGAGCGCACCCGGCGGACCGGACCGCCGAGCCGGACGTCCGCGAGCCGCGGGACCAGTTCCTCGAACATGACGCGGATCTCGGTACGGGCGAGCAGGTTGCCCAGACACAGGTGCGGGCTCGTCTTCCCGAAGGTGACATGGTCGTTGGGGGTGCGCGTCACGTCGAAGGCGTAGGGGTCGGGGAACACCGCCTCGTCGCGGTTGCCGGAGGCGTACCACATGACCACCTTGTCGCCCCGCCCGATGCGGGTGCCGCTCAGCTCGGTGTCACGGGTCGCCGTACGCCGGAAGTGGTAGACGGGGGAGGCCCAGCGCAGGAACTCCTCGACGGCCACGGGGATCAGGCCGGGGTCGCGGCGCAGGAGGTCCAGCTGGTCGGGGTGCTGCGTCAGCGCCAGCATGGTGTGGCTGATGGCGTGGCGGGTCGTCTCGTTGCCCGCGACGACCAGGAGCAGGAAGTAGTTGTCGAAGTCCTGTTCCGTCAGGGGCACACCGTCGCGCGGGGTCCCGTTCACGAGCCGCGAGACCAGGTCGTCGCCGGTGCCGCCCCGCCGCTGCCGGGCCAGTTCACGTCCGTACGCGAAGACCTCGGTGGCGGCGGGGGAGCGGAACGGCAGATCCCGGTAGCGCTCGCTCTCCGGGCTGCCGAGCAGGACGTCCGCGTAGTCCGGGTCGGTGTTGCCGATGATGCGGTTGCCCCAGTCGATGAGCCGGCGGTTGTCCTCGGGCGGCACGTCCAGGAGGCGGGCCAGGACGTTGATCGGGAAGTCGGCCGCGACATGGGTGACGAAGTCGAACGTGCCCAGCGGCAGCGCCGCGTCCAGGGTGCGGGCGGTCAGACCGCGCAGGAAGTCGGTGTACCGGCTGATGACGGTGTGCCCGAACTGCCGTTGCAGCAGCCCGCGCAGCGCGCGGTGCCGGACGCCGTCCAGTTCCAGGAGCGAGGCGCGCTTGGCGATCTGGTCGTCGTCGACCTCTTCGAGATTGACGAACTTCGTCGAGGTGAAGGTGTCCGGGTCCCGGTCGACGGCGACGATGTCCCGGTGCCGGGTGAGCGCCCAGAAGCCCGAGTTGGGCGCGGCCTCGGGCTGCCAGTGGACCGGGTCCCGGTGCCGCAGCGTGTGGAACATGCGCCAGGGCCGCAGCTCGTCGGTGAACTGGTCGAGGTCGGTGAGGTCGACGTCGCCCAGGGGCAGGGGGTCGACCGGCACGGATGCCGCCATCTGGTTCTCCTCGGAGGTGTGCCTTACGAGCGGTGGGGGGTGGGGGACGGGGACGGCTCACAGATGGTCGGCGTACTCGTCCAGCTCCCAGTCCGTGACGTGCTGGTGGAAGCGGCCGACCTCGTCGCGCTTGTAGGTGAGGTACGCGGAGACGAACTCCTTGCCGAGGAGCTGGGTGAGCTCGGTGTCCGCCTCCAGCGCGTCGAGCGCGGCGGGCAGACTCGCGGGCAGCAGCGGCGCCGAGGCGCTGTCGTAGCCGTACCCCTTGAGCGGGGCGGTCGGCTCGCGGCCGTCCCGCACCCCGAGCAGGACGGCCGCGCTCGCGGCGGCCACCAGCAGATACGGGTTGGCGGCGGCGTCCCCGAGCCGCAGTTCGAGCCGCGCCCCCGCCCCGCGCTCGGGCGGTACGCGGACCATGGCACTGCGGTTGTCCAGGCCCCAGTCGATCAGCCACGGGGCGAGCGTGTCGGGGCCGAAGCGCTTGTACGAGTTGACCGTGGGGTTCAGCAGCGCGGCGAGCGCCGGGGCGTGCGCGAGGAGCCCTGCCACGGCGTGCAGGGCGGTGGCCGAGAGCCCGTACGGGCCCGCCGGATCGTCGAAGGTGTTGCCGCCCTCGCCGTCCACGCACGACAGATGGACATGGAAGCCGGAGCCGCCCGCGTCGTTGAACGGCTTCGCCATGAAGGTGGCGGTCCGCCCCTCCGCGCGGGCGAGTTCCTTGACGGCCGACTTGAGCCGGAAGGCCCGGTCGGCGGCGTCCAGCGCCTGCGAGTGACCGAGGTTGATCTCGAACTGCGCACCGTCGAACTCGTGGTTGCCGGTCGTCACGCCGATGCCCAGGTCGCGCAGTGAACGCAGCGTGCGCAACAGGTGGTTGTCCGGGTCGGCGCGCAGGCCCGCCGTGTACACGGTGCCGGAGGCCGTGCTGTAGCGGCGCCTGCCGCCGGGCGCGCCCGGGTCCGACTCGCAGAGGAAGTACTCCAGTTCGGGGCCGGCCACCGGGTTCAGCCCGTGCTCCGCGCACCGGGCGAGCACGGTGCGCAGCAGGTCGCGGGGGGACTCGGGGGTGGGTGCGCCGGTGCGGGCGTCGGTGACGTCGCCCAGGCAGGAGGCGACCCCCGGCTCCCAGGGCAGCGGGGCCAGCGTGCTGAGGTCGGGCCGGACCAGCATGTCGGGCAGCCCCGCGTCCAGGCCGCCGGTCACCGGGACCACCTCGCCGCGCGGGGTGGTGTGGTAGACCGCCCGGCAGAAGGCGAGCCCGTGTGCGCAGGCCGTGGGCAGATGGTCGAGCAGCACGTCGCGGGCCCGGTCCGTGCCGAGCAGGTCGGGGTAGACCACCCGGACCACGTCGATGCCCGCCTCGGCGAGCCGTTCGGTGTGTTCCCTGGTCAAAGAGGGGTCGTGTGCGCTCACCGCTGCCTCCTCGGGCAGATGGGAACGGGGCCGTCACCCGGCCCGGGCGGCACTGCCGCCCACCGTTTGTTTGATGTCAAACGGTACGACGACGGTAAGGACGCCTGTCGCCCTCCCGCAAGGGTGCGGCTCAACTCGGTGTCCGGTGGCGGGGATTGACCGGCCCGGAGGGCGCGCTTATGTTGTTTGGTGCCAAACGAAATGCGATCTGAACCCGGGCGCCCCGCCTGCCCTCTCCTCCGCCCCTTCCTCGCGCTGAGGCCCTGCACCTCGGGAGGACCGTCCCATGAAGGCCGTTGCCGACAGGATCAGGTGCGACCGCGACCACGACCGAGACCGTGACCACGACCGAGATCGAAACCGCGACCGTGACCACGATCGCGAACGCGCTCACGGGCCGCACGTGTCGTGACCGACGGAGATCCCGGCCGACGCCAGGTCGGCAGCACCACCGTGACCGCCGCGGACCGCCGGCTCAAGCGTGACGCCCTCGGAGTCCTCGGCATCCTCTTCCTCGTCCTGTCGGCGCAGGCCCCGCTGACCGGCATCGCCGGCGCGGTCCCCCTGTCCGTCGCGCTCGGCAACGGCTCCGGCGTCCCCGCCGCGTACGTCGCCGCGGGCGCGATCGTCCTGCTGTTCTCGGTGGGGTTCGTCGCGATGAGCCGGCACGTCGTCGACCCGGGCGCGTTCTACACGTACATCGGCAAGGGCCTCGGCCGGACCGCCGGTACGGGGGCCGCCGCCGTCGCCCTCTTCGCGTACTGCACCATCCAGGCCGCGATGTACGGCCTCTACGGAGCGACGGTCGCCCACCTGCTGGACGTGCACGCGGGCATCGACGCGCCGTGGTGGGTGTGGGCCCTGCTCACCATGGCGCTGGTGCAGCTCCTCGGGGTGACGGGCATCGACACGGGTGCCCGCGTGCTGGCCGTCTTCGTGGTCGCCGAGACGAGCATCCTGCTGGTGTTCGCCCTGGTCACGCTGGTGCGCGGGGGAGGCCCCGAAGGACTCGGCCTCGCGGCGGCCTTCTCGCCGAAGACCGCGCTCGACGGCGCTCCGGGAGTGGCCCTGATGTTCGCCGTGGCGTCCATGTTCGGCTTCGAGGCCACCGCCGTCTACGGCGAGGAGGCCCGCGCGCCGGAACGGACCGTGCCGCGCGCCACGTATCTCTCCATCACGCTGATCACCGCGTTCTTCGCGCTCACCTCCTGGATGGTGATCTCCGCCCACGGGGCCTCGCGCGCCACCGACGACGCCGGCCGGGCCCTTGAGAACGGGGATTCCTCGGCGTTCGTCTTCCAGCCGGTCACCGACCGGCTCGGCGACTGGGCCGGTGACGTACTGCCCGTCCTGCTCGCCACCTCCCTCTTCGCGGGGATCCTGGCCTTCCACAACTCGGCCAACCGCTATCTGTTCTCGCTGGGCCGTGAACGCCGCCTCCCGCACGCCCTGTGCGCCCTGAACCGGCGCGGCGCGCCCTGGGCGGCCGGAGTGGTCCAGACGGCGATCGCGGTGCTGCTGGTCGTGCCGTTCGCGCTGACCGGCCGGGATCCGGTCGTGACGCTGTTCTCCTGGTTCAGCGGTGTCGCCGTCCTGGCGATCATGCTGCTGTACTTCCTGACGTCCGTGTCCGTGGTCGTCTTCTTCCGCAGGACCCGGCTGGACCGGCGGCCGTGGAACACCACCGTCGCGCCCGCCCTGGGCGCCCTGGGCATCGCCGGGGCCATCTGGCTCGTCCTGACCAACCTGACGACCCTCATCGGCGGCGACCGGACCACCGCCACCTGGCTGGCGCTGACGGTCCCCGCCGTCTGGCTGCTGGGCGCCGCCGCCTACCTGGCCCGGCCGGCGGGTCCGCCCTCCCCGGCCGCCCGGACCTCCCCGCTCTCCCAGACCTCACAGGCCTCCCAGACACCAGAGGCCCCTCCGCCCTCCCGGACCTCCCCGACCTCGGAGACCACCGACATGGATCCGCCGTGACCTGAACCGCCGTACGCCGAACCGCCTCCCCCCAGAGGAATGCCCCGTGACCCGTCCCCGTCCCGCACGTCCCCTCATCGCCATTCCCGCCCGTTTCTCCGTCTCGACCTCGGCCCTGCGGTACTCCGCCGAGATCGTCGCCCGTGCCCTGGTCGAAGCCGTCTGGCGGGCGGGCGGCGAGCCCGTCACCCTGCATCCCCACGCACCGGACGGCAGCTGCGACCCCGCGCTCGTCGCCGAGCGCCTGACCCGCTTCGACGGCGTTCTCCTGCCCGGGGGCGACGAACTGCCGCCCGGCAGGTACGGGAACACGCCGACGCACGGCAGCACGCACGACGCCGACGCCGAACAGGACGGCTTCGATCTGGCGGTGGCCCACCACGTCCTGCGCACCGAGCTGCCCCTGCTGGCGATCTGCCGGGGGCTCCAGGCCGTCAACGTGGCGCTCGGAGGCACGCTTCAGGTGCAGTTGGCGGGCTGGCGGCGCCGGCACCACAACCTCGTGCACCAGGTGGCCGTCCAGCCCGCCACCCTGCTCGAACTGAGCATGGGGGCCCAGGTGGTGACGGCGTCCTGTTTTCACCGCACCCATGTCGACCGGGTGGGCGCGGGGCTCAAGGTCACCGCGCGGGCCGACGACGGCACCCGTGAGGCGCTGGAACTTCCGCACCGGCGCGCCTGGTTCGCCGGTGTGCAGTGGCATCCCGAGCACACCGCCCGGCACGACCCCGCCCAACAGGCCCTGTTCGAGGCGTTCGTCCGGGCCACGGGGGCGGACCGGTGAGGCCCGCCCGCGGCAGCCGGTGCGCCCGGCACCCCGGACACCCCCGACAGCCCGGGTGCCCCGGACACTCCGGGCGACCCGGACACCCCGCACGGCCCGCACCCGTCACCGGCAATCCCGTCACCCGCAATCCCGTCACCCGCAGTCCCGCTGGAGGGAAGACCCCGTCATGAAACGTGCCCTCGTCGTCATCGACGTCCAGAACGAGTACGTCACGGGCGGTCTGCCGATCGGCTACCCGGATCCGTCCCTGAGCCTGGCGAACATCGCCGCGGCCGTCGACACCGCCGCCCAGGAGGGCGTCCCGGTCGTGCTGGTCCAGCACGCCGCTCCCGCCGGTTCTCCCCTCTTCGCGCGGGGCACGCACGGCTTCGCCCTGCACGACGTGGTGGCCTCCCGGCCGCACGACCATCTCGTGGAGAAGACACTGCCGTCGTCGTTCATCGGCACCGACCTCGACGACTGGCTGCGCCGGGCGGGCGTCGACACGCTCACCCTCGTCGGCTACATGACGCAGACCTGCGACGAGTCGACCGCCCGGCACGCCGTCCAGCTCGGCTACCAGGTCGAGGTGCTCTCCGACGCGACCGGCGCGCTGGCGCTGACCAACAGGGCGGGCAGTCTGTCCGCCGCAGAGATCCACCACGCGGTGCTGGTGGTCATGCAGTCGTTCTTCGCCTACACGGCGAGCACCGCGGAGTGGATCGGCGCCGTCCGCGCCAAGTCACCGCTCGGCCGCCCGGACTTCGCGGCGGCGACCGACGCGGGCCACGCGGAGAACGGCGGCTGATCCGCACTCCGTCAGGGCCCCGGCGCGTTCGTCGGGGCCCTTTCCGCGGGCGAAACCGCATGTGAGCGGGATTTTTCGAATTAGTGTACGAAATATAATATTTTTTGGCCTGAAGTATGCCTTGAAAGAAACGTTTAACCTGTTGCGTGGCACCGCTGATGCCACCCGGCGGGGATCTTCGCAGTTGGCGTGAAGCCGCTCTTTTCGGGGGTACGGCCCCACGGGGTGGCGTGCCGGTCGCCTGCGGTATTCAGTGCCGTGCGCACCGGAATGGTCTATTCACCGCGGTCCGGATACAGCGTGCGGTATCTGTCGCTCCGGTTTGTTATTCGGCATGCGCGTCACGGTCGTTCCGGTGGGCCGCCGTGAGGGCTGGTCGATTCCGGACAGTCGTAGGGGAATTGTATATTCACGCGCCATGGCGCTCTACGATGGGTCCGCTCTGCCGCTCGCTACCCGTTCAACTTCCGATGCGCTTCCACCATCAAGTAGCCATGGAATGTACGAGGGAGGCCCGCGTGACAGATTTACCTCAGGGCGGACCATTGATCGACGCATTCGATGTACAACTGTTCCGGGACAACACCGAATCCGTGCTGGCCAAGCTGGAAAAGCATCTGGCCGACCTGTCGATCCGGGGCCTGGAACTCACCGACCCCTCGCAATTGACCCGGACGGCCCGGGCGTTGATGACCACCGAGCACGAGAAACCCGCCGCGTTCGACGAGTCCAAACTCTCGGCGATCGTCGACCTGTACATCAGGACCGGTATCCAGGTCCATTCGCCCGGCTATATGGGCCGGCAGTTCTCGGGCGTGGTCCCGCTCTCCGGAGTCATCGACTTCGTCAGCTCCGTCGTCAACCAGCCGTCGTCCTTCTACGAGGCGGGCCAGCTGCCCAACGTCGTCGAGCGGATCATGGCCGACGAGCTGAACAGGTTCATCGGCTACCGGCCCGGCACCTTCGACATGGTGACCACCTCCGGAGGGTCGCTGGCCAATCTGACCGCCCTGCTCACCGCTCGGAACAGGGCTTTTCCCGGAGTCTGGGCCCGCGGAGGCTCGGAACTGGACGGCCCGACCAGGCCCGCCGTCGCGGTCGGCGCCGACGTCCACTACAGCGTCGCCCGGGCCGCCGGCATCCTCGGCATCGGCGAGGACCGTATCGTCCGCCTTCCGCTCGACGCCGCACGGCGCATCGACGTCTCCCGGGTCGGGCCCGCCCTCGACGCGGCCGAACGGCAGGGGCTGAACGTCTTCTGCCTGGTGGCGTCGGCGGGCACGACGTCGGTGGGCGCCTTCGACCCGCTCGGCGAACTGGCCGCCATCACGCGCGAACGCGGTCTGTGGCTGCACGTGGACGGCGCCCACGGCGCGAGCCTGCTGGTCTCCGACGAACTGCGCCACAAACTGCGCGGCATCGACCAGGCCGACTCCCTGGCCTGGGACGCGCACAAGATGATGTTCGTGCCGGCCCCGTGCACCCTGCTCTTCTACCGCAACCGGGAGCACAGCAGGGAAGCCTTCCGGCAGACCGCCAGTTACGTGTTCGACGCGCAGCCGGGCATCCATACGGCACTCGACAGCGGCGACAAGAACTTCGAATGCACGAAGCGCCCCATGATGATGACCCTCTGGGTGCTGTGGGCCATGTACGGCAGGGCACTCTTCGCCGAGAAAATCGAGTACCTGTGCCGATTGACGAGGGATGCCCACGCCATCCTCGAAAAACAGGACGACTTCGAGACCCTGCACTGCCCCGAGGCCAACATCATGTGTTTCCGCTACCGGCCGGAATGGCTCGCGGAAGACGAAGTGGCCCAATTCCAAGTGAACATCAGGAATCGGATCAAGCAGGACGGACAGTTCTTCATCTCCAAGGTCGATGTGGACGGAGTGGCCGCCCTCAGGGTGGTCATGATGAACCACCAGATCACCACCGAGCATTTCCAGATGCTCCTCGGTGAGATAAGGAAAGCGGGGCGGAAGAAGTGACGGACACACGGGTGGCCACCACGGCCCCCACCGACCTCGGCGGCTTGGTCAACTGGCTCATCCCGGACTGGGAACTGACCCCGCCGACACCCGAGGCAGTGACCCTGCTGCCGTCGTTCGCGAGCAAGATGCGGGAATGCGAACGGGTCTGCCAACAGCCCTACAGCGAGATCTCCCACGACATCCAGGACGCCCTGGTGCTGCGCAGGCTCCAGCAGATGATCCACACCGTCCGGCTGAATCCGCTCTGGCGCGAACGCCTGGAGAACGCCGGGATCATCCGGCCCCCCGACAGCTACGAGGCGTGGCAGCGCCTACCGCTGTCCGACAAGGAGACCCAGCGCGACCTGTACATGGGCTCCCGCGAAGGCATGGTCGTCCCGCACGACCGGGGTGGCTTCGAGGTCGTCGCCAGCGGCGGAACCAGCAGCGGCAGCCCCCTGGAGACCGTGTACTCGCTGAGAGAACTGACCGACACCTACGCGGTGGCCGGCCAGTTCCTCGGCACGTACCAGCTCAGCGGGCACCTCGCGGGCGAAGACCCCAAGTGGCTGCTCACCACACTGGCCGACTACCAGATGTGGAGCAGCGGCACGATGGTCGGCGGAGTGCTGCAGAGCGTGCCGGGCGTCAACTACATCGGCGCCGGACCCGTCACCGCACCCGTCCTGGAGCACGTCTTCTCCTACCGGGGTCCCAAGGCGCTGATGGGCATCTCGGCGGGCATCGCGATCCTCGCCGAACTGGGCGCGGGCATGAGCCAGAAGGCCAAGGACAGCTTCCGCGTCGCGCTCTACGGCAGCGGTGTCCTCCCGCAGCGCAACCGCGACGCACTCAAGGCGCTCTACCCGAACCTGGCGATACTCAGCTACTTCGCGGCCACCCAGGCGGAGACCATCGGGCTGCAACTGGCCGAGTCGAGCCCCGTCCTCACCGCGGTCCCGGGCCTGCACCTCATCGAGATCGTCGACGAGAACGGCCGCTGGGTCCCCGAGGGGGAGGAGGGCGAACTCGTCGTCACACGGCTGCACGCCCATGAGGCGCCGCTGCTGCGGCTGAAGCTGGGCGACCGCATGATCCGCAGGCCGCGCCTCGACGGCCCCGGACCGGGACCGAAGGCCCAGCAGTTCGAGTTCGCCGGGCGCACCGGGGACATCCTGCACCTGAACGACAGCCAGTACTCGGCGGTGCGCGCCTACGACGCGCTCCGCGACGAACTGCGGACGGCCGGCGTGGTGGACCTGGACCAGGCCGCGCACGAGATCCAGTTCGTCAACCGGCGCGAGGAACGGGTCATCACCCTGTACGCCGCCGTGGACGACGTGCTCACCCCGGCGTACCGCGTCGATTCCCTGCTCGGACCTGCCGGACTCCAGCGGGTGCTCGTCAACGCCCTGCCGCGGTCCCTGTCCCTGTTCAACGACGGTGAGGCCAACCCCACCTCGGTCGCGAAGACGGGCTACCGCCTGGAGGTCCGGTTCGTGCCGCGGCACTCGCCGGAGATCGAGCGCACCTCGGTCGGCAAGGTGCCGCTGGTCCGCGACCGGGCCTGAGCCACCGAGCCGGGAAGACAGAGATCCATCACCCTCACCCCGTGCGTAACCCCGCTCACAACGCAGGAGGAACGAGTGGCCTACAAACCGCAGATCAACATCATCGCCGTGGTCGACGTCATCGGCGCCCTCTCCGGAGGCACCCTGCACAACGGCAACCTCAGCCTGGTCGACAACGCCGGCGAGGAGAGCACCGGGCAGGGAACGGCCCATCTGCGCACCGCCGTGCAGCCGGGCCAGGTCGTCCAGTGGTCCGCCCTCGCCGTCGACCTCCAGACACCCGTCGAGATCCGGAGCATCACGTTCCTCGGTGAGGACGGGGTGGCGGCACCCATGCCCCGCACCTCGGCCGACGACGGCGACAAGCTCGACCTGGCGCACTGGGCCGGCGTGGTCCCCCCGTCCCTGCCGTCCGGGACCCCCTTCAAGTACCGCCTCGAACTCCAGATGTACGAGGGCCGGTACAGCGTGCTGCACGTCGACTCGCCCGCTTTGATAGGCGTTTGAGCCGAGGGGCACAGGGTCCGGACGACCAGGAGACATCCCACAACGACGAGGTGGAAGCATGGCTCAACAGCTGGCGATCATCGTGCTCGTGGACATCGGCAACGCTCTGGAGGCCAACAGCCTGCGGGACAACGTCTATCTGTTCGACAACATGAAGCTGCACGGATCCGAGGGACAGGGCACCGGCGGCCTGGTGACCGCCATTCACGGCGCCTACTGGCGCGACGGCTCGCAGGCAACGGAGCAGGTCCTCAACTGGCTGCCGTACAGCCTGGGTTCCCTGCCGCCGACCGTGCCGCGCGGCTACGAGAGCGAGCGGGCGCTGCAGAGCGACGCCCAGGCGCTGGAGGAACTGGACGCCCTCACGGCCAAACCCGACGTCTCCGATCCCGCGGCCGATCTGAACGAGATCCGCAAGACGGTCGGCACCCGGGTGAAGACCACCCGGCGCACCAAGGGCCGGCTCTCCGGACAGAAGGTCATCGACCTCACCGGTGAGATCGTCACCGACACCTCCGCGGGGACCTACAGCTACCCCGCCCCGGTGATCACGGACATCTACGGCCAGGCCGTCGACGAGAAGATCATGTACCCGGCGGAGTACGGCTCTCCCGACCTGGTCACCGACGGCTGGTACTGGTCCGCCACGGTCGACTCCTCCCGGCCCGGCACCTACTCGTACTCGATGCGCATCCAGCTCCACCGGCTGGTGCAGCGCGGCAGCGAGGCGCTCTGGGAGCCGGTGAACATGACCTGCGAGTCGGCACTGCGGGTGACCTCCGAGCCCAAGTACAACGGCTTCACCGGCTCGGGCATGGGCCTGCTGCCCATCGGGTCGCCCGGGGCGTCCGGGTCGTCCCCCCAGGGGGCGGAGTACTTCCAGCCGGGCTCGCAGCAGTCCGGTATGCAGGAGTCCGGGCCGCAGCAGTCCGGTTCGCAGGAGCCCGGCCTCGTAGGGGAGGAGCGGTAGATGACCAGCGAGACCGACAACGGCGGCGCCAGGCGCCCGATCGCGATCACCGCCGTCGTGGACTGCGTGGGGGCCCTCGCCACCGGCACCGTGCACGGCAACCTCTACTTCTACGACACCAACAAGGCAGGCGGGTCACTGGGGTTCGGCACCGAGCAGCTGCGCACCCGGGTCCGCAGCGGCGACCAGATCCTGTGGTCCGTCCTCGCCCTGGAGTGCGAGGCGTACACGGCGATCGACGGCATCGACATCGACCACGAGCTGTGCGAGCCGGAGCGCAGGGTCTACCCCGGCACGGATGTCGCGTACTGGATCGGGACCGTGAAGAAGGACGTCCCGGGCGACACCTACTACCAGGTCCGGTTCCGGCTCGGCTCGCGGGACGAGCCGATCGTCACCACGCTGTCCCCGAGTCTCGTCGGCTGATTCCAGGAGGAGCGATGAGTACGAGCACCGTCGGCGAAGTCGTCGAACAGAAGCAGAACCCGGGCCAGTTGAACTCGGTCCAGCTCAACATCGTCACCCTGATCGACATGGAGCGGGCGACCGAGACCGGTTCGCTCAGCGAGTCGATGTTCATGATGGACAACAGCATCGGTGGCGACGGGCAGGGCACGAACCACCTCCAGACGTTCTGCAAGCAGGGGCAGGTCCTGAACTGGATCGTGCGGCCCATCGACATGGACAAGCGGATCGACAACACCTGGCCGCCCATGCCGAAGATCAACAGCATCGTCTTCCTCGACACGGAGTCCGGTGACGAGGAGGACGTGGCGGAGCGCAAGATCTTCACGGAGCTGAAGATCTACGGGGCGCCGGACCGGATGCGCGACAAGTTCACGCCGGTCTACTACTACTGGGCCGGTACGGTCCTGAGCACTGCCCGGCCGGGGCTGTACCGGTACCGGCTGGTGCTTGAGCTGGAGCAGCACGGCACGCGGGAAAGGCTGTACCTCAACACGGAGGAACACCCGTCGATCCGGGTCCTGGGAGTCTGACTCCCCAGCCCCCGCCGGCCCCCTCGGACCGTAACCCGAGTGCGGGCCGCCGGGGGCGAACCCAACCGATTGCGCAGTTCCCCGCGCCCCTTAAAAGCGGGGCCCGCGGGCCGGCAGTCGTGTGCGGGCCGGTGGGGGCCGTTCGCGCAGTTCCCCGCGCCCCTAGGTACCTAGGGGCGCGGGGAACTGCGCAATCTTTGGGGCCCGCCCCC
The DNA here is from genome assembly GCF_055584525.1 of Streptomyces sp. NPDC102514. Lineage (NCBI taxonomy): Bacteria > Bacillati > Actinomycetota > Actinomycetes > Kitasatosporales > Streptomycetaceae > Streptomyces > Streptomyces sp. NPDC102514. The sequence continues at coordinate 175,706 of NZ_JBVJLW010000014.1, read as the reverse complement.
ACCGGCCCACAGCCGGCTACGCACCCCCGACAGCCGTCAGCAACGCCAGTGGTGCGGCCGCAGACCGTGATTCACGCACGCACGCATGCGGATACGGCACAGGCTCCGCATGCGTGCCACGCCCATACCCCGCCAGAACCTCCGGCAGCCGGTGCCCCGCGACGGCCGCCGCGTCCACCAACCCGTGCGCCACCGCCCGCGCCTCGTCGTGCAGCCCGTACCGCGCCAGCCCCAACGCGATGAGCGCGTTGTCGTGCGGCCACACCGACCCCCGGTGGTACGACAGCGGATGGTACGCGGGCTGCCCGGAGGCGACCGTCCGCACGCCCCACCCGGAGAAGAAGTCCGGTTCCAGCAGCCGCCGCCCGACCAGTTCCCCGTACTCCTTGTCCAGCAGCCCGGACCACAGCAGATGCCCCGCGTCGGACGCGAGCGCGTCGACGTGGTTCCCGTCGCCGTCGAGCGCGAGCGCGGGGAACGCGCGGTCCGCCATCCAGAAGTCCCGCTGGAACCGGTCCCGCAGATCCCCGGCGGCCTGTTCGAGGAGCGCCGCGTACACCTCGTCGTCCCACACCGTCCGGGCGAGCTGCGCGGTCCGGCGCAGCGCGTCGTACGCGTACCCCTGCGCGCCCGCGGCCGTCACGGGACCGGTGGGCCGGCTGCCGTCGCCGGAGCAGATCGCGCCGGGGGAGTCCTTCCAGTTCTGGTTGGCGAGGCCGCCCTCGTCCGCGCGGTAGACGAGGTAGCCGCGGGAGGTCAGTCCGCCGTGGTCGAGCATCCAGCCGATCGCCGCACGGGCGTTGGGCTCCAGCCGGCGGGCCAGCGCGGTGTCACCGGTCTGCTCGACGTACGCGCCGAGGAGGACCAGGAAGAGGGGGGTCGCGTCGACGGAGCCGTAGTAGCGGCCGTACGGCACCTGCCCGAAGTGGGCCAGTTCCCCGTGCCGTACCTCGTGCACGATCTTGCCGGGCTGGGAGACGGTGCCCACGCCGACCTCGGTGGCCTGCGCCGCGGCGAGTGCGGGCAGGGTGGCGGCGGCCAGCCGCGGCCGGTAGGGCAGCGCGAAGAGCGAGGTCAGCAGCGCGTCGCGGCCGAGTAACGTCAGGAACCACGGCACCCCCGCCGCCGGTACACGAAGTTCCTCCCCGTCCGGGCCGGTCGCCGGTACCTGGAGCACCGCCAGGTCGGCCAGGCCGCGCGCGCACGCCGCGGCCAGCTCGGGCCAGCCGGTCGGGAAGGGCACGCCCTGCGCGAACTCGGCCTCCAGCGCGCGCAGTCGGGCGTTCGCGGCGGCCGGGGTGGGGGGCACCTCCGGGGCCGGTGTGCCGTGCGGGCGCGCCGCCACCCGCAGGGTCAGTTCGGCCGAGCCGTGCGGTTCGAGGTCCAGGGCCCACACGAGCCGCCGCGCGCCGGTGCCGGTCTCCTCGACGCCGTCGGGCGCGGGTTCACCGGTGACGGTCGTACAGGACCGCCACTCGCCGCGCTGATAGCTGAACTCCACGCCGTCGTCGAGGACTTGGCGGGAGCGTACGGCGCCGGTCTTCGCGTACGTCCGGTGGTCGGAGCGCAGTTCGAACTGGTCCGTGAAGTCGGCGTCGGCGGTGACCGCGATCCGGACGGTCGTCGGCACCGGGCGGTTGCTGGTGATGCGCAGCGACTCGACGAACGAGCCGTCGGCGACGGCCTGTTCGCGGAAGAGGGTGTGGGCGGGCGGCTCCTGACGGCCGCCGCGCGGTACGAGGACGCAGCGGGCCGTGTCGCCGTCCGTCACCGGCGACAGCGCCTCGGGCACCGCGCCGTCGACGGTCAGCTGCCAGCGGCTCAGATGCCGGGCGTCGCGCACGAACATCCCGTCGGGGGCGGAGTGCGAACCGCCCCCGCCGCGTACTCCGCTGATGTCCCCGCCGTCGCCCACCGCGACGAACGTCCCGCCGTGTACGAGCAGATGCTGCCGGTCCGTCATCGCAGGTCCCCTCCCAAGGCACCCTCGCCGGACTTCTCCGTCGCGGCGAACTCTTCGTCCGTGCCGAACTCTTCGGCCCCGCCGAGCCTTTCGGTCCTGCCGTGCGCCGCCTCGGGCACCGTTCCGTGCAGCAGGTCCAGCGTCAGCGCCGCGGTCCAGCTGAAACCGAGCGCCCCGCAGGCCTCACCGGTGTACGGGTCCACGTACTCGGCGAACCCGGACGTGTCCGCCGTCTCCAGCAGCGCGCCCCGCAGCTCGGCCGCGTGCGCGAGCTCGCCGTGCAGCCGAAGCCCCCGCTCCACCAGCCAGTTGGTGTTGAACCAGGCGGGCCCCCGCCAGTACCGGTGCGGGTCGAAGGCGTGCCCGGTCAGGTCGTAGCTCGGTACGAGCCGCGTCGTGTCGCCGAGCCCGAAGTGCGGGCCGCGCAGGGTCCGTACGAGCGCCGCGGCCGTCTCGCGCGGCAGCGTCGGCAGGATCAGCGGGACGAGACCGGAGACCCCGCGCTCGGGGATCCGCTCGTCCGTGCGCACGTCCCGGCAGAAGAACAGACCCTCCGCCGGGTCCCACAGCCGGTCCACCAGCGCCGCCGTCAGCCGCTCCGCGCGCGCGTGCCGGGCGGTGCCCGTCGCGCCCAGCTCCCGGGCGATCCGCGCCAGCGCGTGCTCGGAGGCGATCAGCAGCGCGTTGAACGCCGGGTCCTCCACGGCGAATTCACCGACGCCGCCGCCGGGCCGCCCGCCGTCCGCGTACTCGCCGTCCCGGTAGTCCGCCGCCAGCCGTACGTACCGGCCGTAGTCCAGGTCGGTCGGCCGGTCCTCGGCGGCGCCGTGGTCCAGATCGGCGCGGCGGAAGGAGCGGGCCGGCGCCGGGGTGACGCGGGACAGCGGCGCGTCCCAGCTCGGTGCGTTGTCCATGCCCTGCTCCCAGGGGTGGACCACCGAGGCGAGACCCCCGCCGCCCAAGTCCCTGCGGTGCAGCAGATAGCGGTGCCAGGCCGCGAGGCGCGGGTACATCCGGGCCAGGAAGGACCGCGACCGGGACAGCCCCGGGTCGGCGGCGTGCACCAGCCACACGGCGAGCGCGTGCACCGGTGGCTGCACGATGCCCGAGGTCTGTACGGTGCCCGGGGCGCCCGCGGCGCGCCCCGCGGTCGAGGAGCGCCAGAAGTCGGGGCTCGGGAAGTACGCGTCGAGGGGGACGGAGGGGTTGAACACGATGTGCGGGATCCGGCCGTCACCCCACTGCGCGTCGAGCAGCGTCTCCAGCTCGGTCTGGGCCCGCAGCGGCGACAGATGCCGCAGCCCGATCGCGATGAACGCGGAGTCCCAGGACCACTGGTGCGGATACAGGCTGCGCGAGGGCACCGTGGACGTGCCCCGCCAGTTGCCGTTCAGTACGTGGGCCGCCCTGGCGTGCACGGACTCCGCCGGGCGGACCGGATCGTATACGGCGGTCCGGGCCCGGCCGGTGTCGCCCTGGCCGGTGAAGGGCGGTGGGGCCGAGGTGCGCACGGGATCGAAGTGCACGGTGCGGCGGGCGGTGAGCTGGGTTGTGCGGTCCACTCAGGTCTCCCCGAAGACATGGCGCCGACCAGTTCGGCAGTAGCTACCGTAGGGTTACGTCTATTTAACACGCAAAACTCAATATGTAATGCAGAGTTGGTGAGCGCAAGGGGTGCGTATGACCGGAACCACAGGGAGGAGCGACATGGCCGCCAGGACCGGGAGGGCCGGGAGCCAGGCCAGCTCCGGCGATCTGCTGGAGCTGGTGCGCAGCGGGCGCGCCACCACGCGCGGAGCGTTGCAACAGGTCACCGGGTTGTCCCGGGCCACCGTCGGTCAGCGCCTCGACCGGCTCTTCCGGGCAGGCTGGCTGCGCGAGGGCGCCGCGGGCCCGGTGGACTCGCCGCTCGGCGGACGCCCCTCGGTCCGCCTGGAATTCGACGACTCCCACGCCGTCGTCCTCGCCGCCGACCTCGACACCCGGCACGCGCGCGCCGCTGTACTGTCCCTCACCGGTGAACTGCTGGCCGAGCATGCCGGGCCGCTGCTCGTCGAGGACGGCCCGGACGTGGTCCTCGGCGAGCTGGGCCGCTGGTTCGCCGAACTGCTGGAGAAGGCCGGGCACCGGGCGGCCGAGGTGTGCGGGATCGGGCTCGCCGTACCGGGGCCCGTGGACACCGATACGGGCCGGGTCGTCCAGCCGCCGATCATGCCCGGCTGGGACGGCTACGACATAAGAGGACGCCTCACCCGCGCCTTCACCGAGCACACGGGCGCCGGACCGGTCCCGGTCCTGGTCGACAACGACGCCAACCTCATGGCGTACGGGGAGCAGCGCACCGCCCACCCCGACTGCTCGGCCTTCGTCCTGGTGAAGGTCTCCACCGGTATCGGCGCGGGGGTGGTCGTCGGCGGCACGATCTTCCGGGGCATCGACGGCGGAGCCGGGGACATCGGGCACATCCGGGTGCCGGAGGGTGCCGACGCGCTGTGCAGATGCGGGTCGTACGGCTGTCTCGCCGCCGTCGCCAGCGGGGGCGCCGTGGCCCGCAGGCTGGCGGAGTCGGGGGTTCCGGCGGCGTCGGGCTCGGACGTGCGCGATCTGCTCACCTCGGGGCACCCCGGCGCGGCGGCGTTCGCGCGGGAGGCGGGGCGGCACGTCGGTGACGTCCTCGCCACGGTGGTGACCCTGCTCAATCCCGGGGTCCTGATGATCGCCGGCGATCTGGCCGGAACCGCCTTCCTCACCGGGGTGCGCGAACTGCTCTACCAGCGGGCCCTGCCCCGCTCCACCGCTCATCTGGACGTGGTCACGTCCCGGCTCGGCGAACGGGCGGCCCTGGTCGGAGCCGGTGCGCTGGTCGTGGAGCACCTGTTCGCGCCCGAGCGGATCGAGGAGCGCCTGCTCGCCATGGGCGTGTGAGGCGCCGGGCCCGCGGAGGGGCCGACGGGCCGTGCGGGGCGCCCGTGCGAGGCGATGTGACGGTGGTGTTTCCGGGCGGGGAACGCGTCCGCATGGTGAAATCCGAGCGCCGGGAACGGCGTGATTCTCGCCACGCATGATCGATGTTTCGCTCAGATGAGCGGATCTTGAGTGGCTGCACTTCTCCAAAGGGTGGCACTCAGTGCCACCCTTTGATCATTGACGACGTGAACTCAGACGTGCCGTAAGCCGCTCAGGTGAGCGCAATGCCGGGTCTGTCAGCGCCGTCGCCTTCAAGAGGTGAACGCTGTAGGCCCCAACGGCTTACCATCCCTTGACTTTCGATCTGGTGGCGGACGAGTGGTTACAGCCGCATGACGCGCAAGTGGACGTACCCAGACGCCTTCGATCTGGGTATGTTCCCCGTCGTCAGGGCAGCCACCGCGTCGTCGAGGAGTCGAGACCCGTGTCGGAAAACAAAGATCCCCACGTAGCCGAGAACGGCGACAGCGGCGTCGGCAGCAGCGTCGAGGGCGTCGGCGGGAGCGTGAAGTTCGTTTATGACTTCACCGAAGGCAACAAGGAACTCAAGGATCTTCTCGGCGGCAAGGGTGCCAACCTCGCCGAGATGACCAACCTGGGTCTTCCCGTGCCTCCCGGCTTCACCATCACCACCGAGGCGTGCAAGACCTACCTCGACAGCGGCGACGAGCCCGCGGCACTGCGTGACGAGGTGAGTGCACACCTCGACGCCCTCGAAGCGACCATGGGCAAGAAGCTCGGACAGGCCGACGACCCCCTCCTCGTCTCGGTCCGCTCCGGCGCCAAGTTCTCCATGCCCGGCATGATGGACACCGTCCTGAACATCGGCCTCTCCGACAAATCCGTCCAGGGCCTGGCCAAGCAGGCCGGGGACGACCGCTTCGCGTGGGACTCGTACCGCAGGCTCATCCAGATGTTCGGCAAGACCGTCCTCGGCGTCGAGGGCGAGCTGTTCGAGGACGCGCTGGAGGCGGCCAAGCAGACCAAGAAGGTCGCGGTCGACACCGATCTCGAGGCGGCCGACCTGAAGAAACTCGTCACCAAGTTCAAGAAGATCGTCAAGACCGAGGCCGGCCGGGACTTCCCGCAGGACCCGCGCGAGCAGATGGACCTCGCCATCCACGCGGTCTTCGACTCCTGGAACACCGAGCGGGCCAAGCTCTACCGCCGCCAGGAGCGCATCCCGCACGACCTCGGCACCGCCGTGAACGTCTGTTCCATGGTCTTCGGCAACCTCGGCCCCGACTCGGGCACGGGCGTCGCCTTCACCCGCGACCCGGCCTCCGGCCACCAGGGCGTGTACGGCGACTACCTGCAGAACGCGCAGGGCGAGGACGTCGTCGCGGGCATCCGCAACACCGTCGCGCTCGCCGACCTCGAACAGATCGACAAGACGTCGTACGACCAGCTCATGCAGATCATGAAGACCCTGGAGAACCACTACCGGGATCTGTGCGACATCGAGTTCACCATCGAACGCGGGCAGCTGTGGATGCTCCAGACCCGCGTCGGCAAGCGGACGGCCGGTGCCGCCTTCCGTATCGCCACCCAACTCGTCGACCAGGGCCTCATCGACGAGGCCGAGGCGCTGCAGCGCGTCAACGGCGCCCAGCTCGCCCAGCTGATGTTCCCGCGCTTCGACGAGGGGACGAAGATCGAGCAGATCGGCCGGGGCATCGCCGCCTCGCCGGGCGCCGCGGTCGGCAAGGCCGTCTTCGACTCGTACACGGCCGTGAAGTGGTCGCGTTCGGGCGAGAAGGTCATCCTGGTGCGCCGCGAGACCAACCCCGACGACCTCGACGGCATGATCGCGGCCGAGGGCATCCTCACCTCGCGCGGCGGCAAGACCTCCCACGCGGCCGTCGTGGCGCGCGGCATGGGCAAGACCTGTGTGTGCGGCGCGGAGGAGCTGGAGGTCGACACCAAGCGGCGCCGGATGACCGTCCCCGGCGGGCACGTGGTGGAGGAGGGCGACGTCATCTCCATCGACGGCTCGTCCGGCAAGGTCTACCTGGGCGAGGTCCCGGTGGTCCCCTCCCCGGTCGTGGAGTACTTCGAGGGCCGGATGCACGCGGGCGCCGACGACGCCGACGAACTGGTCGAGGCCGTCCACCGGATCATGGCCTTCGCCGACCGCAAGCGCCGGCTGCGCGTACGCGCCAACGCCGACAACGCCGAGGACGCGCTGCGCGCCCGCCGCTTCGGCGCCCAGGGCATCGGCCTGTGCCGTACCGAGCACATGTTCCTCGGCGACCGGCGCGAGCTGGTGGAACGCCTGATCCTCGCCGACACCGACACCGAGCGCGAGGAGTCCCTGAAGGAGCTTCTGCCGCTCCAGAAGCAGGACTTCGTGCAGCTCTTCGAGGCGATGGACGGCCTGCCGGTCACCGTCCGTCTCCTGGACCCGCCGCTGCACGAGTTCCTGCCCGACATCACCGAACTGTCGGTACGGGTGGCGCTCGCGGAGGCCCGCCAGGACCCCCACGAGAACGAACTGCGCCTCCTCCAGGCCGTCCACCGGCTGCACGAGCAGAACCCGATGCTCGGCCTGCGCGGCGTACGCCTCGGCCTGGTCATCCCCGGCCTGTTCACCATGCAGGTACGGGCCATCGCCGAGGCCGCCGCCGAGCGCAAGAACGCCAAGGGCGACCCGCGCGCCGAGATCATGATCCCGCTCGTCGGCACGGTCCAGGAGCTGGAGATCGTCCGCGAGGAGGCCGAGCAGGTCATCGCCGAGGTGCAGGAGCACACCGGCGTGGACCTGAAACTCTCCCTCGGCACGATGATCGAACTGCCGCGCGCCGCGCTCACGGCCGGTCAGATCGCGGAGGCGGCGGAGTTCTTCTCCTTCGGCACGAACGACCTCACGCAGACCGTCTGGGGCTTCAGCCGCGACGACGTCGAGGCCAGCTTCTTCACGGCCTACCTGGAGAAGGGCATCTTCGGGGTCTCCCCGTTCGAGACGATCGACCGCGACGGCGTCGGCAAGCTCGTACGCGACGCGGTGAAGGCCGGCCGTGAGACGCGCCCCGACCTCAAGCTCGGCGTCTGCGGAGAACACGGCGGCGACCCGGAGTCGGTCCACTTCTTCCACGAGGTGGGACTCGACTACGTCTCCTGCTCCCCGTTCCGCATCCCGGTGGCCCGCCTGGAAGCAGGCCGCGCGGCATCCTCCTCGCAGGGCAGCGACCACCGGTAACCCACCAGGGCCCACCCCGGGCCCGCGCAACTCCGGGACCTCGCCCCGCCATCCACCCTCACCGACGGGGCCGGGGTCCCGGCGCACGAAAAACGAAGAGGCGGCGCCCTGTGCGGGGGTGTCGCCTCTTCCTGTGCGGCGTAGGCACCGACGCGTGCGGCGTATGCACCGACGCGGCCCGGCGTCCGGATGGCATGAACGGCAGGGGGCGGAGCCGCGCGGACCGCCTCGTGTAGCGTGAACTCCGCGTCGACAGCGTGGAGTTCGGCGGGCCTGGAGTGATCGGTTCGAGCAGGTCCGAGCGGAACCGCCGGGCTTCTGGACGCGGCCGAGTGGCCCCCTGTCGACCGTCGGACTCCGAGGAGTGCCTCATCCGGACCCTCAAGAGTGTCCCATCGGTCCTTGCTGCCGCCCCCGGAGGGCTGGTTGGCTGTGCGATCAATATCCGCCCGCTGTCCGAAAGGGAGGGCTCATGCCCGCATATCAACGGGACCCGGCGTCACCTGAACGAAGCGCCGTGCAGCGCGCCGCGCAGCGCGTCGCCACGGTTCCGCCCATCCTGGCCCTTCAGCGTGCGGCGGGGAACGCCGCGGTGTCGCGCCTCGTCGAGGTGCAGCGCAGGCGTGACGAGGAGCAGCACACGCACGGCTCGGGCTGCGGCCACGACCAGCCCGTGCAGCGCTCGTCGGTGCTCGGCGTCATACAGTCGGCCGGACGGCCCGTCGACCCGGCCATCCTTGCCAAGGCCGAGCAGGGCATGGGCACTTACCTCGGTGACGTGCGGGTGCACGACGGCCCGGCCGCGCAGCGTTCGACAGCCGAGCTCGGGGCTCGCGCGTACACGACGGGCCGGCACATCGTCGTCGGCGCAGGCGGCGGGGACGAGCACACGATGCTGCACGAACTGCGCCACGCCTGGCAGCAGCAGCGGGGATCCGTGGCGGGCACGGACAACGGCGGCGGCATCTCCCTCTCCGACAAGAGCGACAAGGACGAGAAGGACGCCGAGTCCTGGGCCACCAGCATGAAGAACGCCCCCGTGCCGCAGAGCGCCCCGGCCGCCGGGGGCACACAGGAAGCCGCCGCCGCGCCCGCCGCGACGCCCGCGGTGCAGCGCGCGCCGAACATCGTCACCGTCACTCGTGAGCCCGACGACTACGAGGAGAACGGCGTCAGTTACGTCACGAGGGATTCCATGTCCAACCGGCCGTCCCGCCGTGTTCCGGATCAGAACACGTTGATGGGCCGGTCGGCGAACGACGCGATGCGCGCCTCGGGGCGCCCCCAGGCCAGCGGCTACAGCTGGCTGCACCGCGATGCGGCCTGGTCGCACGGAGACCCGGTGCACGGCACGCCGCAGCGACGCGACAACATGCTCGCCGGCACGCAGCACACCAACATGGAACACCTCCGGTACGAGTCCGGCGCGTCCGGACGCGGCGTCGACATGCTCGGGGCTCCGATCACCCAGATGGGGACGCGCGGACGGACCGGCCCGAACATGTACAACCAGGCGGAGTACAGCGTCCGGTCGCCCTACGACCCCATGAACGACAGGTACTCCAGGCGACTGGATCCGCACGACACACGCCGTGTCGGAGAGCGGGAAAGGGCCGGAGACCTGCCGCCGCGCGACACCATCCACGACGACATGGAGCGGCACTACGCGCACTGGACCATGCGCGGGCTCTCCCCGTCCGCAGTGCCGAGCGAGTACGAGGAGTACGAGGAGGAGCAGCGCCGTGGCAGGGACAGCCGCTCGGCGTCTCCGAACATCGTCACCGTGTCGCCGGGGCGCCAGAGCTACCGTGACCGCCGGCACTGAGTGTCTCCCGGGGCGCCGGCCCCTGCCTCGGCCCGGTGACCGGCGTTCCTCGCCCTGACCGACCGGGATCAGCCGGAGTTGCCACGCCTGCGCGCCGCGACGAGCACGCCGCCGCCCGCGAGGAGGACGAGCGCCCCGCCGCCCGCCAGATACGGGGTGACGCCGCTGCCGCCGGTCTCGGCCAGGTCGGTGACCGGCTGCTTCGGCTGCTCCGAGGAAGCGGAGGAGGACTCCTCGGCGCCGCCGGCCCCGCTGTCGTCCACCGGGACGAAGTCCGCCGGCGGCTTGTCGCAGCCGATGCCGTCCTTGTCGCGGTCCAGGTGCTCGCCGTAGTGGTCGTCGCCCTTGACGATGTCGGAGTACCCGTTCTCGTACGCCTCGGTGCAGTTCTTGAACGGGTGCAGGCCGTCGTGGGCCTCGGCGGTGGTGACGGACAGGGCGGCCAGGGCCAGTGCGGCGACGGCCGCGGAGGCGGACTTGCGGAACAGGTTCACGGTGAGCCCCCAGATATCTGCCGATATCCGTATGCATGATCACGAGGGTGATCAGTCGGATTTGAGATGACGAAAGTACGAGAGGGGCTCTCGGTGCTGCGGCGGAATGACGGACCCGTGATGTGAACGTTACGTGACCGGGTGGTGGCTCTCCGCTCACGGGCCCGTCGTCCGCGGAACGGGTGCCGGGTTACGCGCGGAAGGGGCCCGTCACCTCGTACGTGATGCCGTCGGACGAACTGCCGCTGGTGCCGCGCTGGCTGGAGAAGTAGAGGCGGCTGCCGTCCGGGGAGAAGGCGGGGCCGGTGATCTCCGATCCTGACTGCCCGTCGACGCGCAGGAACGGGGCGATCACGTCGTCGGGCGTGATCACACAGATCTCCATGTTGCCACCGTCCTCCGCGACGAACAGGTCGCCGGAGGCGGTGCCGGTGATGTTGTCGACACCGGTCAGCGGGGCCGTGCCCGAGGTGACGAGCGAGTCGTCGTACGCCAACTCGTAGGTGCCCGCGAGGAGGTTGAGCTGCCAGACGCGGTTGTCGCCCTTGCTGGTGAACCACACCGTGTCGTCGGCGTAGTGGCAGCCCTCGCCGCCGTTGAACTTCTTCGACCCCGAGACCTGCGTACGGGTCGCGGTGGGGGAGCCGTCGGGGTCGGGCACGTTCGCCCAGGTGAAGGAGCCGGAGGTGGCCGTTCCGGCGACCAGGACCTGGAGAGTGCCGGCGGAGAGGCTGCCCCAGGTCGTCGGCACGAAGCGGTAGAGACAGCCGTTCGTCTCGTCCTCGGTCAGGTACACCACCTTGCGCACCGGGTCGGCCGCCGCGGCCTCGTGCTTGAAACGGCCCATGGCGTCCCGGCGCACCGCCGCGTTCACACCCCACGGGTCGGTCTCGTACACGTACCCGAGCGACACCTCCTCGCAGGACAGCCAGGTGTTCCACGGCGTCCTGCCGCCCGCGCAGTTCTGCCGGGTGCCGGACAGGATGCGGTACGCGCCCGTGATCGCGCCCGCCGCCGAGAACTTCACCGCGCTCGTGCCGCCGGACGGGTTGATCTCCGAGTTCGAGACGTAGATCCAGCCGGTGCCGTCCGCGTAGCAGGCTCCGCCGTCGGGGGCGCTGTGCCAGGTGTACGAGGTGCCGGTGACGGTCTGGCCCGACCTGGCGATCACCCGGCTGGTGAAGCCGCCCGGCAGTCTGACGCCGTTCGCGTCCGCCGAGCCGAGTGCCCCGTACGGGCCCGTGCCGGGCTGGGCGGGGGCGGCGTACGCGGCGCCGCGCCACGGGGTTCCGCCGAGGACCGCCGACGATCCACCGAGTACGGCCGCGCGCAGGAGAGTACGACGTTCCACTGTCGCTCCAAGGGGTGCCGAGGCTGGCCCGTCCGCCGGTCGGGGACGGGGTCGCGCAACGCCGGCAGCCTAGGAGTGCGGGGTGGACGGGCTGTGGCCGCGTGGTGACGTGTGCGCGTCACGCTTGAGCGTCCCACCACGACGGCGACCACGCTCCCCACGGGGAGGGCCTGCCCGGGCCTGCGCCCCGACTCCGTCTGCGGCCGGGCGGGGGCTTGTCGCGCAGTTCCCCGCGCCCTTCAAAGACACCGGCGTCGCGGATGCGTCTGCGGGCCCGGTGGGGGTTGCTCGCGCAGTTCCCCGCGCCCCTTACGGGCCCGGCCCCGACGGACGTGCGTCGCGGATCCGTCTGCGGCCCCGGTGGGGGTCACCCGCGCAGTTCCCCGCGCCCCCAAAAGCGGGGCTGCGCCCCTGCTTTAGCCCCTAGGGGGCGCGGGGAACGGCGCGAGCAACCCCCACCGGGCCCGCAGCCAAGGACGGCGGGCCGCCGGTGTTTTTCAGGGGCGCGGGGAACGGCGCGAGCAACCCCCACCGGGCCCGCAGTCAAAGACGGCGGGCCGCCGGTGTCTTTCAGGGGCGCGGGGAACTGCGCGGACGGCCCCCGCCGGGCCGCAGGTGACGAAGAGCGCTCAATGCGCCCGCACCTCGTACGTCGGTACCCGTACCGATTCGTCGTCCAGGCATACGCCCGACGCCAAGTCGAACCGCTGCTTCAGGAGCGGCGAGGCCACGAACGGCCTCCCCCGGTGGGAACCGGTCAGCCCTCGGGAGAGAACCGCCGCCCCCGAGAACGGATCACGGTTGCCGATCGCGTACATCCGCCCCGTACGGTCGAGGAAGAGCGCCACCTGCCGCCCGTCCGGCAGCAGCGCGGCCACCCCCCGCCCGGGAATCAGCACGGACAGGTCGCACACGGCGAACCAGTCGTCGTCGGGTCCGGCCAGCCGGAGCTGGACCGTGAGCGTCGTGGTCTCGGGTGCGAGCGTCATCGCTGGGCGCTTCCTTCCAGGGGACGGGTGCCGATGGTCAGCAGCGGCAGGTCGGGCTTGATCTGGTCGCGCTCCGGGACGAAGCCGACGACCGGGTCGGGCGTGTCCGGCGCGTTCACGAACGACACGAAGCGGGACAGCTTCTCCGGGTCGTTGATGGTCTCGGCCCACTCGTCGCGGTAGGCGGCGACATGCGCCGTCATCAGCGATTCCAGCTCCTCGCAGATGCCGAGCGAGTCGTCCACGACGACGTCACGGACGTGGTCGAGGCCGCCGGGGATCCGCTCCAGCCATGTCGAGGTGCGCTCCAGCCGGTCGGCCGTACGGATGTAGAACATCAGGAACCGGTCGATGAGGCGGACGAGTTCGGCGTCGGAGAGGTCCTGGGCGAGCAGGTCCGCGTGGCGCGGGGTGGCGCCGCCGTTGCCGCCGACGTACAGGTTCCAGCCGGCCGCGGTCGCGATGATGCCGAAGTCCTTCGACTGGGCCTCGGCGCACTCTCGGGCGCACCCGGACACCGCCGACTTGAGCTTGTGCGGCGACCGCAGTCCCCGGTAGCGCAGTTCCAGGTCGATGGCCATGCGCACCGAGTCCTGGACGCCGTAACGGCACCAGGTCTGCCCGACGCACGATTTGACCGTCCGCAGCGACTTCCCGTACGCGTGCCCGGACTCGAAGCCGGCGTCCACCAACCGAGCCCAGATCAAAGGCAGTTGCTCGACGCGCGCACCGAACATGTCGATCCGCTGACCGCCTGTGATCTTCGTGTAGAGGCCGAAGTCCCGGGCCACCTCACCGATCACGATGAGCTTCTCGGGCGTGATCTCGCCGCCCGGGATGCGCGGCACGATCGAGTACGAGCCGTTCTTCTGCAGGTTCGCGAGGAAGTGGTCGTTGGTGTCCTGGAGGGCGGCCTGCTCACCGCCGAGGACGTACCCCTCGGCACCGATCGTGGGCGCGAGCGACGCGACGATCGAGCCGACGGTGGGCTTGCAGACCTCGCACCCGTCACCGCCCCGCGCGTCCTCGCGGCCGTACCGGTCGAGGAGTTGCTGGTACGAGGAGATGCGCAGGGCGAGGACGATCTCGTACAGCTCCTCGCGGGTCTGGGAGAAGCAGCCGCACAGGCCCTTGTCGACCTCGACGCCGCTCGCCTCCAGTTCGGAGGTGACGAGCTGGCCGAGCACCTTGACGCAACTGCCGCACCCGGTACCGGCCTTGGTGCACTTCTTGACCTCGGGGACCGTCGTGCACGCGTGGTCGGTGACCGCGCCGCGGATCGCGCCCTTGGTGACGTTGTGGCAGGAGCAGATGATCGCCTCGTCCGGCAGCGAGGACGGGCCGAGCTGGACGGGAGCGCCCGCGCCGGCGGGGAGGACCAGCTGCTCGGGTGCGATCGGCGGCACCGAACCGGTGAACGCCCGCAGTGTGCCGTACGCGTCCGCGTCACCGACCAGGATGCCGCCGAGCAGTTCCCCGCCGGGCCCGATGACCAGTTTCTTGTACGTGCCCGAGCGGGAGTCCGCGTAGACGACGTCGAGGCAGTCGGCGGCGGCGCCGTGCGCGTCACCGAAGGAGGCGACGTCGACGCCGAGGAGCTTCAGCTTGGTGGAGAGGTCGGCGCCGGTGAAGGAGGCGGCCCCGACGGCGGGGTCGGTGACAGGGGTCGCCGCGGCGGCGATCGTGGTGGCCGCCGTCTCCGCCATCTCGTAGCCGGGCGCCACCAGGCCGTAGACCCGGCCGTCCGAGGCCAGCGCGCACTCGCCGATCGCGAAGACCGCCGGGTCGGAGACCGTACGGCACTGGTCGTCGACGCTGATGCCGCCGCGCTCGCCCACGGTGAGTCCGCAGTCGCGGGCGAGCTGGTCACGGGGGCGTACCCCGGCGGAGAACACCACCAGGTCGGTGGCGACCGTCGAGCCGTCGGAGAGCTTCATGCCGGTCACGGCGCCGTCGTCGCCGGTGACGACCTCCTGCGTACCCGTGCCGGTGTGGACCGTCAGGCCCATGTTCTCGATGGTGCGGAGCAGGGCCGCGCCGCCGCCCTCGTCGACCTGGACGGGCATCAGCCGGGGCGCGAACTCCACGATGTGCGTGGTCAGTCCGAGCCCCTTCAGCGCACCGGCGGCCTCAAGTCCGAGCAGCCCGCCGCCGACCACCGCGCCGGTCGTCGCCCGCGCCTTCGCGTACTCCTCGATGGCGAGCAGGTCCTCGATCGTGCGGTAGACGAAGCAGCCCTCGGCGTCCTTGCCCGGCACGGGCGGCACGAAGGGGAACGAGCCGGTGGCGAGGACCAGCGTGTCGTAGCCGACGACGAGACCGGAGCGGGCGGTGACCTTCCGGGCGGCCCGGTCGACGGTCTCGGCGGGGTCCCCGAGGTGCAGCTCGATCCCGTGCTCCGCGATGAACTCCAGGTCCGTCACGGACAGGTCCTCGGGCGTGCGGCCCGAGAAGTACGAGGTGAGCTGTACGCGGTCGTACGCGGGACGCGGCTCCTCGCACAGCACGACCACCCGGTGCGTGGCGGTCAGGCCGCGCTCGGCCAGCGCTTCGAGGAAGCGCTGGCCGACCATGCCGTGGCCGACGAGCACGATCGTGGGGCGGGGGCCAGTTCCCACAGCGGCGGTCGTGGACATCAGGAGCCTCCATCGTTGGTGAGCAGGTGGAGCAGCGGGGCGCCGTCCGCGGGGAGCGGTTCGGCTCCCTCCCAGGCGCGGGCGAGCGCGCCGACGGTGCCCAGCTCGCCGACGAGCACCCCGCCGACCAGGCGGTCGTCGCGGACGACGACCTTGCGGTAGGTGCCGCGGGTGGCGTCGGTGAGCTGGACGACGTCGTCCCCGGGGAGCGGGGTGTGCTCCCCGAAGGCGGCGAGGTCGAGAGGGCCGGCGGCGGGGGAGCTGCCGGTGGTGAGGGTCGGCCGGGCGAGGGTCAGCCGGGTGAGGGCGCGGGTGCCGCTGTAACCGGCGGCGCCCCCTGTGGACCCGGTCCCGGCCGGTGGCACGCTCAGTGATGCGGCCAGCAACTCGGCCAGGACATCGGCCTGTTCGAGCGCGGGCGCGGCCAGTCCGTACACCTGGCCGTCGTGCTGCGCGCAGTCGCCGATCGCCCGGATGTGCGGGTCGGAGGTGCGCAGCTCGTCGTCGACGATGACGCCCTTGTGGACGGCGAGCCCGGCGTCCTGGGCGAGGCCCGCGCGCGGACGTACTCCGCAGGCCAGCACCACCAGGTCGGCGCCGAGGGTGTAGCCGTCGGCCATCTCGACCGAGCGGACCGCGCCCTCGACGCAGCGCACACCGCGCACCCGGCTCTCGGTGTGCACCTCGACGCCGAGGTCCTTGAGGTGCCGGAGCACCAACGCGGAGGCCGACGGATCGAGTTGACGTTCCATCAG
Organism: Streptomyces sp. NPDC102514; assembly: GCF_055584525.1. Taxonomy (NCBI): domain Bacteria; kingdom Bacillati; phylum Actinomycetota; class Actinomycetes; order Kitasatosporales; family Streptomycetaceae; genus Streptomyces; species Streptomyces sp. NPDC102514. The sequence goes on along the minus strand of NZ_JBVJLW010000014.1, from coordinate 159,527 downwards.
GCGCTCGCCCTGCTGCGCCAGGACGACCTGCGCGCCGCGTTCGGCGAGCGCGCGGGCGGCCGATACACCGAGCAGGCCGCCGCCGATGACGACGGCCCGGGTGCCTCGCCGTACGGCGTCGGACAGGCCCAGGCAGTCGTCCATCGTGCGGAACGCGTGCACGCCTGCGGGCAGTTCGTGCCGGTCGGGGCCGAACAGGCCTCGCAGCGGCGGCAGTACGGGGTTCGAGCCGGTGGCCAGGACCAGCGTGTCGTATGCGATCACCGTGTCGTCGGCGAGGTGCACCTGCCGCCGGGCGCGGTCGATGTGCACCACCCGGCCGCGGGTCAGCCGCTCGGGCGCCGGGAGTGCGATGACCTCGGGGGCGTACCGCCCGGCGAGGACCTCCGCGAGCAGCACCCTGTTGTACGGGCTGTGCTCCTCCTCGCCGACGAGCACGGCGGACACGCCGAGCTCTCCGAGCCTGCGGGCGAGACGTACGCCCGCGAGGCCGGCGCCGATCACCACCACACGCGTATTCGAGGTCATGTACCGCAGCGTGCGGTGCCGGTGTTACCCGGCCGCATCACGACTGTTTCCCGCGGGGAACGCTGCCCTCAGCGGGGCCCGGACGCGGATGTGAGGGTTCTCGGGGGGAGGTCGGGGGCGGTCAGGGGGCGGTTAACCGAACCTCCGACCTCCGTGCGAGCACCATCGATCGGGGCCCCGGAACACGGAAACCTTCGGTACACGCGTACACGTCCGTACGCGTCCGTACACGCACAACGGAGGAGCGCACATGGACACCGTCCGGGAACCGCACGCCGGGAAAGCGCCCGCCCGGGGCCGCGTCGCCGTACGGGCCCGGCAGCTCGTGCGCGAGCCGTTCACCGCGCGGACCTGGCGGCGGGTCGCGTACGCGCTGCCGGCCGTGCCGGTCGGCCTTGCCGCCGTGCCGGTGGCGCTGCTCGGCGGCCGGGCGGCGGCGGGCCGCCGGCAGCGCGACCTCGTCGGCCGCTTCCTCGGCGTGCGCCTGCCGGGCTCCTCACCCGGCGTGCTCCACGCGCTGCTCGCCCTGCCACTGAACCTCGCGGTGGCGGCCGTCACCCTGTACGGCTGGTCGATCGTCCCCATGAACATCGGCCGGCCCCTGCGCGGCAGCGACCCGGACACCTCCTGGGGCGGACCGACCTTCGCCGGGGCATGGGCGTTCCACGCGGTCCTGGGCGGTATCGGCTTCCTGCTGCTGATGCCGTGGCTCGGCCGTGCCCTGGCCGCGCTCCAGCTGCGGCCGGCGACGGTACTCCTCGCGCGGCCGTAGGTTGACGAGATGCCTGACCCCAGGTCCACGCGCCGCCCGGTCACCGCCCTCGCGGTCACGGCCGCCCGGCGCCCGCTCGCCGCCTTCACCCCGCGGGCCCTCGCCACCCTCCTCTACGCGCTGATCGCGCTCCCGCTCGCCCTCGTCGGCTGTCTGCTGACGCTCGCGGGGCTGCTCGTCGGCGGGGTCCTGTCCGTGACCACGCTGGGGCTGTGGGTCCTCGCGCTGACCGTGCGGGGCGCGCTCGCGCTCGGGGCGCTCCAACGGGCCCTCGCACGCCGCCTGCTGCACCTGGACATCGAGAAGCCGCCGACACCCGGCGCCCCCGGCGTCCTGGGCCGCCGCCGCGCCCTGCTCCTCGGCCGGGCCGGCTGGCGCGCCGTCGGCTGCGCGCTCGGCGTGCCCGTCACGGCGGTCCTCGCGTACGCGGCGGCCCTCGGCGCGTACGGCTACGGGACGCAGTCGGTCCTCCACCCCCTCCTCAAGCGCTGGAACCACCACACCGTGCGCGACGGGGACTCCGTACGGCACGTGTCCCTCGAAGTCTTCGGCGTCCAGCTCGACTCCTGGCCGCGCTGGCTGATCCCGGTGGCCGCGGGACTCCTGCTCCTGTCGGCCGCGCCCTGGCTGATGCGCCACGCCCTCACCCCGCACCGCCTGCTGCTCGCTGCCACACTCGGCCCGAGCGCCGCGGACCGCCGCATCCGCACCCTGGAGGAGACGCGCGCCCAGGCCGTGGACGACGCGGCGGCCACCCTGCGCCGGATCGAGCGCGACCTGCACGACGGGACACAGGCCCGGCTCGTCGGGCTCGCGATGCATCTGACGATGATCCGGGAGCTGATCGGCGCGGACGCGGACCGCGACCGGCTCCTCACCGTCGTCGACACCGCCCAGGGCAACGCCAAGCAGGCCATCGCCGACCTGCGCCATCTCGTCAAAGGCATCCATCCGCCCGTACTGGACCAGGGCCTGGACACGGCCCTCGCCACCCTCGCGGCGGACGTGGCCCTGCCCGTCGAGGTCGTCACCGACATCGCCGACCGGCCCGCGCCCGCCGTCGAGTCGATCGCCTACTTCTGCGCCGCCGAACTCCTCGCCAACGCGGCCAAGCACAGCGGGGCACCGGGCGCGGCGGTGCGGGTGACCGCCCGCGCCGGGCTGCTCGCGCTCACCGTCCGGGACGAGGGCCGCGGGGGCGCGGCGATCGGCGCGGGCTCGGGGCTCACCGGCCTGCTGACCCGGGTACGGACCGTCGACGGCACGCTCACCTGCGACAGCCCACCGGGAGGGCCTACGGTGGTCACGGTCGAGCTGCCGTACTGAGGCCGAGGCACCCACCGGAAACAAGACAGCCGTACTGAGGCCGAGGCACCCACCGGAAACAAGACAGCCGTACTGAGGCCGAGGCACCCACCGGAAACAAGAGGGGCACACGGGGCACATGGGGGAGACGGGGCACATGCGCGTGGTCATCGCCGAGGACTCCGCACTCCTGCGCGAAGGCCTGGCCCAGCTCCTGCAGCTGCGGGGCGTGGAGGTCGCCGCGGCCGTCGGGGACGCCGACGCGCTGCTGACCGCCGTGGCCGAGCACCGCCCGGACGCCGCCGTCGTCGACATCCGGCTCCCGCCGACCCAGACGGACGAGGGGATCCGGGCGGCCGTACGGCTGCGCGCCGACCACCCCGGCACCGGCGTGCTGATCTTCTCCCAGTACGTCGAGACGAAGTACGCGGCCCAGCTGCTCGGCACCCACCCGGGCGGCGTCGGCTACCTGCTCAAGGAGCGGGTCGTCGACATCGGCGAGTTCGTGGACGCGCTGGAGCGGATCGCCGCCGGCGGGACCGCCCTCGACCCCGAGGTCGTCGCCCAGCTCTTCGGCGCGAGCCGCCGCGCCACCGCCCTGGACGCCCTCACGCCCCGCGAGCGCGAGGTGCTGGCGCTGATGGCCGAGGGGCGGACGAACCATGCGATCGCGGCGTCCTTCACCGTCTCGGAACGGGCCGTGGAGAAGCACATCGCCAACATCTTCGCCAAGCTCGGCCTGCCGCCCTCCGAGACGGAGAACCGGCGGGTGCTGGCGGTCCTGCGCTACCTGAAGACGACGGGCTGACCTGCGGGGCGATCCGCCTCCACCACCGGCGGGAACCTCAGAAGACTCTCAAGGATCACAGGATTCGTGGACGGCACATCCATCTCGTCCGTAGTGTCGTGATCATGCCCGACATATCCCTGGCCATGGTCGTCGTCCTGTGCCTCGCCGCCCTCGCGGCCGGCTGGATCGACGCGGTCGTGGGCGGCGGCGGCCTGCTCCTCCTCCCCGCGCTGCTCCTCGGCCTGCCGAACTCGGGCTCGGCGGCCCAGTACGCGCTCGGCACCAACAAGGCCGTGGCGATCGTCGGGACGACGGGCGCGGCGGTCACGTACGCGCGCAAGGCGCCCGTGGACGTCCGCACGGCGATACGGATCGGACTCGCGGCGCTCGCCGGGTCCACGGCCGGGGCCTTCGTCGCCACCGGGATGAGCACCGAGATCCTGAAACCGGTCGTCATGGTCGTCCTGCTCGGCGTCGGCACCTTCGTGATCCTGAAGCCCGCGTTCGGTACGGCCCCCTCGGCCGAGCCCGTCTCACCGCGCCGCGTCCTCGCCGCGATCGGACTCGCGGGCCTGGGCATCGGCTTCTACGACGGACTGGTCGGCCCCGGCACGGGCACGTTCCTCGTCCTCGCCCTGACCGCGCTGCTGCACCTCGACCTGGTGTCCGCCTCCGCCACCGCGAAGATCATCAACTGCTGCACGAACGCGGGTGCGCTGGCCACGTTCGCCTGGAAGGGCACGGTGTTCTGGCAGCTGGCCGCGCTGATGGCCGTGTTCAACCTCGTCGGCGCCATGGCCGGGGCGCGCACCGCGCTCAAGAAGGGCAGCGGCTTCGTACGGGGCGTGCTGCTGACGGTGGTGTTCGCGCTGGTGGCGAAGCTGGCGTACGACTTCTGGCTCTGAGCCCCGCCGGCCCCCGACGCCTCTGACGTGCCTGACGTGCCTGACGTGTCTGACGCTCAGGAGCGGCGGCTGCCCGTGAGGTGGGCGAAGACGACCACGTTGCCCTGGTAGCCGGTGCCCGCCGAGTAGCCGCCCCCGCAGGTGATCACGCGCAGCTCCGGGCGCCCCGCGGCCCCGTACACCTTCTCGTCCGGGAAGTCGCGGGCGTCGTACACCTCGACCGCGTCGACGGAGAAGAGGGCGACGCTGCCGTCCCGGCGGCCGACCTCGATCGTGCTGCCCTTGCCGAGCGCGCCGAGCCGGTAGAAGACGGCGGGGCCCTCCGCGTTGTCGACATGTCCTGCGACGATCGCGGTGCCCTTCTCGCCGGGCGCGGTACCGGCCTCGTACCAGCCGGCGAGGTTCTTCCGGGCCGCGGGCGGCACGTCGAGGCTGCCCTGCGGGGAGAGGCCGAGGCCCATGAGGGGGGCGTCCACCCGGATCGAGGGGATACGGACGCGGTCGGGCGGTGAGTGCGGCAGCGCGTCGGCCGCGGGCCGGTCCACATGGCTGCCCGCGCGGGCCTGCGCGGCCGACGGCTGGGGCGGCGCGTGCGTCTGGGCGCCGCGGTGCAGCAGCCAGGCCCCGCAGAGCAGCGCGAGGAGCGTGGCGACGGTTATCGAGATGTTGGAGATGTTCGAGACGCTGCCGAACGGACGCACTCGCACCCGGGCCCCTCTCCTCCTGTGACGTTCGATTCCTGTGACGTTCGATGGGTCCCGCGTCCTCCTCCGGGCCGCGAGGGGCGTCGGGCCCGGAGGAGGAAGGGGACAGCGGTACCGGTGGACAGCGGAGGTGTCCGTCAGATCCCGTCGCCTCTCGCCCGGCGATGCAGGAGCCAGGTACCGCCCGCGGCGGCGACGGCCAGGGCGGCCACTCCCGCCGCGGTCTGCACGGGGTCGGGGCCGAGTGCGCCGCCGACCCCCGTCTTCACACTTCCCCGCGGGTGGACCTGCGTCTGCGGCCTGCTCTCCTCGGTGGAGGTGAGCGTGACCACCAGGTCGCCGGTCATCCGCGTACCGCCGGAACAGCGCACGACGATCTCGTACGTGCCGGGCTGCGCGGAGGGCGGCACCTCGAACCGGCCGACCGCGTCCCCTTCGTGCGCGCTGGGGATCAGCGTCAAACGGCCCGCGCCGACGGCCCCGGCGTCACCCGACACGGCGTCGCCGGCCTCGCAGGACGCGGTGTTCACGGTGACCTCGGCGCCGGGCGCGACGGTGGCCGGATAGAGCTCGATGGACCCCGCGCCGGCCTCGTCCCCAGCCGCCCCGTACGCGGGTGCCGCGCAGAGGGCCGCCGAGGCGACGGCGAGCGCGGTACCGGTCAGCAGGCGGGCTGTGCGCATCGTGCGTGCTCCTGTCGAGGCGGCGCGGCCCGCGACACCCCCATGTGTCGCTGCGTCGGTCACGCCCTGCCCTACCGAGGTAAGTGGCAGTCGACGGCGTACGCCTCCTGATGGCACGTCAGAAGTGAGGTGAACGGGTGTCAGGCGGGGGATGCGCGATGCCGCCCCGTCTGCGTTTCACCAGGTCACCGGGGTGCGAGAGGCGGCGCGCGAAAAAGAACCCGAAGAGGACGGGCGGCACGTGTGAACGGGTGACCGGTTCTCGCCGCTGCCGCCTTGACCTCAAGTTTGGTCGAGGTGTGAGGCTCGGCGCATGAACCCCACAGCGGACGTATCCGCATCCCTTGCCGCCCCCGCCCCCGCCTCCTCGCCCCTCAAGGTCGCCGTCATCATCGGCAGCAACCGGGAGGGCCGCTTCGGCCCCGTCGTCGCCGACTGGCTCCTGGACCGGCTCCGCGAACGCGACGACCTCACGGCCGAGGTGGTGGACACGGCCGACGCCGGACTGCCGACGGCCCTCTCCTACTCCCCGACGCCCGAGGTGACCGCCGAGCTGGCGAAGATCACGCCCAAGCTGGCCGCCGCCGACGCCTTCGTCGTCCTGACCCCCGAGTACAACCACTCCTTCCCCGCCTCGCTCAAGGCCCTCATCGACTGGCACTACGAGGAGTGGCGGGCCAAGCCCGTCGGCTTCGTCTCGTACGGCGGGGTCTCCGGCGGCCTGCGGGCCGTCGAACAGCTCCGCCAGGTCTTCGCCGAGCTGCACGCCGTCACCGTCCGCGACACGGTGTCCTTCCACAACGCGGGCGCGTCCTTCGACGACGAGGGCCACCACCGGGACCCCGCGGCCCCGAACGCGGCCGCGAAGGTGATGCTGGACCAGCTGGGGTGGTGGGGGTCGGCACTGCGGGAGGCGAAGGGGGTTCGTCCGTACGGCAGTTGACGCTGCCGGGCTCACTGCTGCTGAGGCAGCCGGGCTTCCTGCTCGGCGTCGGCGAGGGCCTCCGTCACCGCCCGGTGGCCGACGGCCGCCAGTACGGGATTGGTGACCCGGTAGTGGTGCTCGGCCGTCAGGCCGAAGTACAGGGCCCAGCCGCGCCCGCGGGCCCAGGTGTCGTCGTCGACGTCGGCGGTCTCGCGGAACAGGGGTCGGCTCTCGCCGTCGAACACGGCCCAGGCGGCGAGTACGTCGGCCGCCGGATCGCCGGTGCCGAGCCCGCCGAAGTCGATGACCGCGCTGAGGCGACCGTCCTGGGCCAGCAGATTGCCGGGCAGGAGGTCGCCGTGCAGCCAGACGGGTTCGCCGGTCCACCGGGGGACCCGCAGGGCGTCCTCCCAGACGGCGGTCGCCGCGCTCGCGTCCAGCGTGCCGTCCGCGCCGAGATCATGGATGGCGGCCCGGACGTGACGGTCGTCGGCGAGCGGACCCCCACGCCAGGAAGGCGACCCGCCGACGGCATCGACCTCCCGCAGCGCGGCCACGAACCGGCCCAACTGGCGGGCAGCGTCGGCAAGTTCGGCACCTTCCCTCAGTGGCTGGTCGTAGACGTTGCTGCCGTCCAGCCAGCGGAAGACGCCCCACGGGAGCGCGTACCCCTGTCCGGGGGCACCTGCGGCGAGCGGTACGGGGACGGCGAGCGGCAGCCGCGGCGCGAGCCTCGGCAGCCACCGCTGCTCCTTCTCGACCTGCCCCGCCCCACCGGGCAACCGCGGCAGCCGTACGACCATGTCCTCGCCGAGCCGGTACATGGCGTTGTCGGTCCCGGCGGACACGACCTGCTTCACGGACAGCCCGGCCCACTCGGGAAACTGCCCGGCGACGAGCCGCCCGACGAGCGCCGCGTCGATGTCGAGCTCGTCGGGGTGCATCTTGGGTGCGGGCGGCATGGGGCTCCGTAATCTCCGTGTCCTACGAGTGACGTGAACCGTGACACGTGGCGCCCATGAGCGGCCAGCCCTTAAATCCGGACCGACAGGCGGACGGGCGGACGGACCCACACGGCGTACGCAGGATCGATACCTCGTTCACGTGCGGGTGACACCGCGTATCGGGGCGGCCCGGCCGGGGGATGCGGCCAGACGGATTCACGGACTCCCGGGCTCATCTGCCCCGAGGAGCCGTCAACGTTCCGGAGGAAAAGGAATGCGTCTTCGCCACACCGCTGCCGCCGCAGTCGGAGCGCTCGCTCTCGTCGTCACCCAAGCGGCGTCCGCGAGCGCCGCCACAGGAGACTTCTCCTACCGATACGCCGGGCTCGACGGTCGGCCGCAGTCGGTCACCCTGCACGACCCGGAGAGCCCCGCCTGCATCGTGCTGCCCGAGGTCGCGGACCCGGACGCGTCCGAGCCGGCCTTCGCCCCGCACAACGACACCGACACCTGGGTGATGGTGTTCACCGAGCCCGACTGCAGCGGCGACTCCTGGACCCTGCGCCCCCACGGCCGACCGGCCACGGACCGCCTCAAGCTGCGGTCGGTCTACCTGTCCGACCGTCACTGACCGTCCCCTCCACCCCACCCCCGACGCGCGAGTGGCCGCCCCGGCCGTGAACCGGGGCAGCCATGCAGATCTCTTGTCGGCTCAGCCCACCGACACCGCCGACCAGGCCGCGCCCACCGCCGCGTACTCCGTGCTGCCGGCGCCGTACAGGTCCTTCGCGGCGTTCAGGGTGGCCGTGCGGGCGCCCGCGTACTTCGTCGACGACGTCATGTAGACCGTCAGCGCCCGGTACCAGATCGCGCCCAGTTTGGCCCTGCCGATGCCCGTCACCTTCGCGCCGTCGCAGGTCGTGCCGTTGTGGGCGACACCTCCGACGGTCTTCGGGCCGCTGCCCTCGGCGAGGAGGTACGCGAAGTGGTTGGCGACGCCCGAGGAGTAGTGGACGTCGAGGTCGCCGACCGAAGAGGTCCAGCAGTCCGCGGAGTTGCCGTCCTTGGAGGGCTGGTCCATGTACCGGAGCGCCGAGCGGCCGAAGCCGGACTTCACGACCTTCTCGCCGATCCGCCAGTCCCCGGGGTCGGAGGGGTTGGCGGCGTAGAACTCCACCAGCGTGCCGAAGACGTCGGAGGTCGCCTCGTTCAGGCCGCCGGGCTCGCCCGAATACGTCAGCGCCGCCGTCTTCGAGGTCACGCCGTGCGACATCTCGTGGCCGCTCACGTCCAGGGACACCAGCGGCCCGAAGGTCGTCCCGTCACCGTCGCCGTACGTCATGCAGAAGCAACCGTCTTCCCAGAACGCGTTGTTGTAGGCGCTCCCGTAGTGCACACGGTTGTACGAGCCCTTGCCGTCGCCCGCTATCCCGCTGCGGCCGTGGGTCTTCTTGTAGTAGTCCCAGGTGGTGTCGGTCCCGTACTGCGCGTCGACCGCCGCCGAGGCCCGGTTTGAATTGGCCCCCGTCCCCCAGTGGTTGTCGGCGTCGGTGAGGACGGGCGCCGCCGCACGCTTGTAGCAGAGGATGAGGATGCAGGAGTCAGTTTTGTTCTGCGTGTCGCCCGTGTACGTGTTTCCCCTGGTGGGGTCGGTCAGTTGATAGGTCGAGCCGGACTTCGTCGTCTGCAGCGGGACCGTTCCCGCGTAGAGGGAGCGCCCGTCGCCGGCCGCCGTCTCGATGCTGTCCCAGGCGTCGATCTGCTGTCCGGTGACCGCGTCGGTGAGGACGACCCGGGCCACCGGATTCCCGAGCGAGTCCTTGCCGGTGGCCTCGCTGCGCCAGGCCAGCCGAGGCTTGCCGTGCAGGGCGTCGACCACCAACTGCGGTTCGGCGACCAGCCCGCGGAGCGTCTCGCCGACGTTCGCGAGACGCAGGGCCGCGGTGGCGAGACCGGCCGCCTCGGGCGCCGACACCGACGGCTCGACGCTCGTGAGGGAGAGTGGACGCGTGGTGGCCCGTTCGGAGCTGCGGTAGTCACCGGCCGACGTCAGATGGACCACGAAGTCGCCGCCCAGCACCGGCAGCTGACGGTACGTACGGTCGTACCGCACATGCTGTGTGCCGTCCGCGTCGACGATCACGTCACGGGCCTTCGTGCCCTGGTCGGAGGTGAGGCCCAGCCGTGCGGCCTGATCGGCGATCACCACTGCCGCGTTGCCGAGCACGGTGTCGCGGCTCGGCCCGTCGGCCGCGCCCGCGCCGGGGGACAGGGCGCCCGCGAGCAAGGTGGTGGCCGCCGCGGATATACCGACGGTGGCGAGGCGCGAGCCCCGGATGTGCCGTGTCCGACTCATCGAACGCATCGAACTCCTCAGGAAGGCACGCGAAACGCGTGGTGGGGGAGTGGAGGGTGGGGGGATGCGAATGCGAATGCCCGTTCAGTTCTAGGTGGCCGGGTGGTGTCATGTCCATAGCTGATCGCTGGGGGACGTGTGGGGATGTGTGTGGGGTGAGAATCGTTTCTGCAAAGGTCCGGGCAGGGTGAGCCGACTGCCGTTCTTCGTCTACGGGACGCTGCTCCGAGGTGAGGCGAACCACGACGCCTTCCTTCGCGGACGCACACTCTCGGAGACCCCGGCGATCCTCACGGGCGCGCTGCTGTACGAGGGCCCCGGATACCCGTACGCGGTCGAGGTGCCCGGGGCGGACGGAGTGCCCGGCGGAGTGGTGCGCGGCGAACTGGTCACGGCCGACCCCGCCGCCTACCCACAACTCCTCGCCGCACTGGACGAATTGGAGGAGTACGTCCCGGGCGACCCGGCACATCTCTACGAGCGCGTGGCAAGAGACGTAACAAGAGCGACGGACGCCGCACGCGTACGGGCATGGGTGTACGTGGCGGCCCCGAAGGTGGCGGCGGAACTGAGGGCGAGCGGCAACCTCATCAGAGGCGGCAACTGGCGCCCCGCTTAAGGGGCGCGGGGAACGGCGCAGTCTTTTGCTTTCAGGGGCGCGGGGAACGGCGCAATCTTGTCGCTTTCAAGGGGCGCGGGGCTGTGTCCATTTGCGGCTCCGCCGCGGGGTGCGACCAGCCTCCACGGACCCGCAGCGTCCCCCGGACGTCACCCCACCCGCTCCACCCGAACCGCACACCCCTTGAACTCCGGCATCCGCGACACCGGATCGAGCGCCGGATTCGTCAACGTGTTGGCCCGCCCTTCCCCCGGCCAGTGAAACGGCATGAATACCGTGTCGGCCCGGATCGTGGTCGTGATCCGGGCCGGCGCCACCGCCCGCCCCCGCCGCGACACCACGGCCAGTGGTTCCCCCTCCGCGACCCCGAGCCGCTCGGCCAGCCGGGGATGCAACTCCACGAAGGGGCCGGGCGCGGCGGCGTTCAGCTCGTCGACGCGGCGCGTCTGCGCACCCGACTGGTACTGGGAGACCACCCGGCCGGTGGTCAGCAGCACCGGGTACTCCTCGTCCGGCTCCTCCGCCGGCGGCCGATGGCTCACGGCGACGAACCGCGCACGCCCGTCCGGGGTGGCGAACCGGTCGAGGAACAGCCGGGGCGTACCGGGGTGCGCCCCGCCCGCACCGGTGCCGACAGCGGGCCCTGTCGAGTCACCGGCCTCTTCCGCGGGGCACGGCCAGAACACGCCGTTCTCCTCCGCCAATCGCCGATACGTGATCCCCGAGTAGTCGGCTGCCCCACCCGCACTGGCCCGCCGCAGTTCCTCGAAGACCTCCTCCGGGTCCGTGGGGAAGCCCTTCTCCACGCCCAGGCGGGCGGCCAGTTCCTGCAGCACGTACAGATCGCTGCGGATGCCGTCCGGCGGTGTGATGGCCTGCCGGCGCAGCAGGACGCGGCCCTCCAGGCTGGTCGTCGTGCCCGTCTCCTCGGCCCACTGGGTGACGGGGAGGACGACGTCCGCCAGCTCGGCCGTCTCGGACAGCACCACGTCGGCGACGGCCAGGAAGTCCAGCGACCGCAGCCGTTCCTCGATGTGGGCGGCCCGGGGCGCGGACACCACCGGGTTCGAGGCCATCACCAGCAGCGAGCGGATGTCCGTGCCCATGGCGTCGAGCAGCTCGTACGCGCTGCGGCCCGGCCCCGGCAGCGAGTCGGGGTCGACGCCCCAGACCTCGGCCACGTGCCGCCTTGCCGCCGGGTCGTCGAGCTTGCGGTAGCCGGGCAACTGGTCGGCCTTCTGCCCGTGTTCACGCCCGCCCTGCCCGTTGCCCTGCCCGGTGAGACAGCCGTACCCGGAGTACGCCCGCCCCGCCCGCCCCGTCGCCAGGCACAGGTTGATCCACGCGCCGACCGTGTCGGTGCCCTTGGACTGCTGCTCGGGCCCGCGCGCGGTGAGCACCATCGCGGACTGCGGCTCGCAGAACATCCGCACGGTCTCCCGGAGTTGGGGAACGGACACCCCCGTGATCCGTTCCACGTATTCCGGCCAGTGCGCCATCGCCGCGGCCCGCGCCTCCTCCCACCCGCTCGTACGCTCCTGGATGTACGCCTCGTCCGTACGCCCCTCCGCCACCACCAGGTGCAACAGCCCAAGCGCCAGGGCGAGATCGGTGCCGGGACGCGGCGCCAGATGCAGATCCGCCTGCTCGGCCGTACGCGTGCGGCGCGGATCGATCACGATCAACGTGCCGCCGTTCTCCTTCAGCTCCGTGAGGTAGCGCAGCGCGGGCGGCATGGTCTCGGCGAGATTCGAGCCGACGAGGATCACACACCCCGTCCCCGGGATGTCCTCCAGCGGGAAGGGCAGCCCCCGGTCGAGACCGAAGGCCTTGATGCCGCCGGCCGCCGCGGACGACATGCAGAACCGTCCGTTGTAGTCGATCTGCGAGGTGCCGAGCGCGACGCGGGCGAACTTGCCGAGCGCGTACGCCTTCTCGTTGGTCAGCCCGCCCCCGCCGAAGATCCCGCACGCGTCCGGGCCATGCTCCGTACGCGTGCGGGACAGCCCCTCGGCGATCCGGTCGAGCGCCTCGTCCCAGCCGGCCGGCCGCAGCTCGCCGTCCTCGCGGACCAGCGGGGTGGTCAACCGCACCCGGGACGAGAGCAGCGCGGGCGCGGTGCGGCCCTTGCCGCAGAGGGCGCCCCGGTTCACCGGGAAGTCGGTGCGTTCCGTCACCTCCACCACGCTGCCGCCCTCGCCGCCCGGCACGGGCGTCAGGTTCATACCGCACTGCAGCGCGCAGTACGGGCAGTGGGTGGGCGTCACGGAGGTCTGCATACCGTTCAGCGTGCGTCGGACGTGTTACGCGGCACGACGCACCCCGTTACGCGGCAGGCACGGGGACCTCCCCGCCCGCACCGGCCGGCCGTGAGGGCGCCCGCACGAGGAGGGGCGACGGGGTGGGAGCACCCGCCAGTGCTCCCACCCCGCCGCCCGGCCGAAGACCGCGATCACTCAGCCACGTGTGCGCGGCCACACACACGCGGCCCGCTCACGCGGCCCCGCTCAGCACTCGTACGCGTAGTAGGGCTCGTCGCCCGCCTCCAGGCCGATGCGTCCGACCCCGCCGGGTCCGATCTGGATACAGCTGGGGTCCCACCCGTCGACTTCGACCGTGGCGGAGATCGTGTGGCCGCACACGTTGTGGATGTCGGCCCATCCCCAGCCCGAGGCGCCGAGCTTGGCGCAGCCGGGCTCCCGCAGCGCCCCGTCGCTGTCCGCCGAGGCGGTCACCACGGCACCCGGCACCGACAGCAGTGCGGCCGCCATGGCGGCAACGAAGGCAGTACGAAGTCCAGTCATCATGTGTCCTTCCCATCAAGCCCAGTTGAAGGTCCGGGCTGCTGAAAAAGACACTATCCGTAGTCAGTTGACTACAGAATGCTTCGGAACCGCTTTCACGCGGCAGGGTGAGCGACCGCCGCCAAACCCCGTCGGCGGCGTGACATCCATCTCCTGACTACTGCTCGGCAGACTGTTTGGCGGACGCCAACGCCCGTTCCACACCCGGCTCTTGAGGCCCCAGGAACGTGGGATCGGGCTCGAAGACCGCGTCCAGGAGCGCCTTCCCGGCCGCCACCACCTCGCGGGTCCCGCCGTAGTACCAGGTCGTGTCGTGCACGTCGTCCACCCCGACCCCGTACGACGCGACGCCCGCCTCCTCGCACAGCGCGACCGCGCGCCGGATGTGGAAGCCCTGGCTGATCAGTACGGCCTCGTCCACGCCGAAGATCTTCTTGGCCCGCACACAGGAGTCCCAGGTGTCGAAGCCGGCGTAGTCGCTGACGATCCGCCCGTCGGGCACGCCCCGCTTCGTGAGATAGGCGCGCATGGCGTCCGGCTCGTCGTAGTCCTCACGGCTGTTGTCGCCGGTGACCAGCACCACCTGGATACGGCCGGACCGGTACAGCTGCGCCGCCGCGTCCAGCCGGTGCGCGAGATACGGGGACGGCTCGCCCTGCCACAGCCCGGCCCCGAAGACGACCGCGACCTCGGTGCGCGGCACGTCCGCCGCCGTCCGCAGTCGGTCGCCCGTGACCGTGAACATCCACGCCGACGGGAGCAGCGCGAGCACGCACCCGGCCATCACGGCCTGCACGGCACGGCGCTGCCCAATACGGGTGCGCGGCAGCCGCGGGCGCAGGAACTCCGGCAGCCGCGGCAGTCGCGGACGTCTCGGACGACGCATGGGACGGTCCCTCCCCGGGTGGCCTCGGGCGGCCTCGCCACGGGAGACGCCTGGCGGGGCCATCCGGTTCACTCCGAGTGACTCCACTCATGGCGCGACCTGTGGCGCGACTCGTGGCACGGCTCACGGCACGGCATCTCACACGGCCCCGCACCCCACCGTGAAGCCCCGGAAAAGCTCCGTGACCACGGCGCAACGGGCAGGCAACCTCCTACCGGCACCCTTGACGCATGACGGCGCACCTCATGAACCGGAACAGCAGCAGTCGGCGCGGCACCCGGCGTCCTGCCCCGCCCGCGCTCGTCCTGGTGGGCCACGGCAGCCGCGATCCACGCGCCCTGAGCACCGTACGTACCCTCATGGAGCGGATCCGTGAGCTGCGCCCCGGTCTGCCCGTGCACCTCGGGCACATCGAGCTGAACGAACCCCTGCTGCCCGACACGCTCGCCGCCCTCGGCACCGGTGACGCGGTCCTCGTACCGCTGCTGCTGAGCCGCGGCCACCACGTCAAGCGGGACATCCCCGAGGCGGCGGCCGCGTCGTCGGCGCACGTCCGGATCGCCGGACCGCTGGGCCCGCACCCGCTGCTCGTGGAGACGCTGTACGAGCGTCTGGTCGAGGCCGGCTGGCGCACGCCGGACGCGGTGGAGCGCCGGACGAGCGCGGTCGTGCTCGCCGCGGCGGGTTCGCGCGACCCCGACGCGGCCGTCGACACCCGCCACACCGCAAGGCTGCTCGCGAACCGCCTGGGCGTCCCGGTCGTCCCCGCGTACGCCTCCGCCGCCACCCCCACGGTCACGGACGCCGTACGCGCCCTCACCGCCCGGGGCCGCCCCCGCATCGCGGTGGCCTCCTACTTCACGGCCCCCGGCCGCTTCGCCACGGAGTGCACGACAGCGGCCCCGGGCCTGGCATCGGCCCCCCTGGGCGCCCACCCGACGATGGCCCGTCTGGCCCTGCACCGCTACGACGAGGCACTGACCCACACCCTGGCGGCAACCGCCTAGGGGCGCGGGGAACGGCGCAGTCTTTCGCTTTTCAGGGGGCGCAGCCCCCAAGGGGCGCGGGGAACTGCGCGACCAGCCACAACGAACCCGCACCCGCCCACGGCCAACACCCCCAGCCGCGCAGGCGCAAAACGCGCAGGCGCAAAAACCGCGCAGGCGCAATCACACACCCCAATTGTCAGCCCCTCCCCTTACTGTCAAGGCATGGAAGGCACGAGCACCGAAACCCCCCGCTCCCCACGGCCACAGGCACAGGCACACGAGCCAAAGACCAACCCCCCGGCCTACGACCCCACGTCAGTGGCCCGCTGGGCCACGGAGCCGGACAAACGCCCGGGGCGCACCGCCTTCCAGCGAGACCGCGCCCGCGTCCTGCACAGCTCCGCCCTCCGCCGCCTCGCGGGCAAGACCCAGGTGGTCACCCCAGGTACCCGCAGTCAGGTCTGGGACGCCAGCCCCCGCACCCGCCTGACCCACTCCCTGGAGTGCGCCCAGATCGGCCGCGAGCTGGGCGCCGCCCTCGGCTGCGACCCCGACCTCGTCGAGGCGGCCTGCCTCTCCCACGACCTGGGCCACCCGCCGTTCGGGCACAACGGAGAACAGGCGCTGAACGAGTTCGCCGAGGACTGCGGCGGCTTCGAGGGCAACGCCCAGTCGCTCAGACTCCTCACCCGGATCGAGCCCAAGCGCTTCGTGCGCGGCGCGGCCGTCCCGTCGGCGGCCCTCGCGGACGGTGACGGCCTGTTCAGCGTCGGCCTCAACCTCACCCGCGCCACCCTCGACGCCGCCACGAAGTACCCCTGGCCGCGCGGCTCCCACCCCACCGACCCGGACTCCGTGAAGTTCGGGGTCTACGAGGACGACCGCCCCGTCTTCGACTGGATCCGCGAGGGCGCCCCCGGCACCCGCACCACCTTCGAGGCCCAGGTCATGGACTGGGCCGACGACGTGGCGTATTCGGTGCACGACGTGGAGGACGGCCTGCACGCGGGTCACATCGACCCCGAGTGCCTGCACGCGGAGCCCGAGCGGCAGGAGATCTTCCGGGTCGCGATCGGGCGGTACGTGGAGGCGGACACCGACCCCGCCGAGCTGGCCGCGGCCCTCGACCGGATCCTCGGCCAGGAGTGGTGGCCGCACGGCTACGACGGCTCGGCCGTCGCGCAGGCCCGGCTGAAGGACGCCACCAGCCAGCTCATCGGCCGGTTCTGCCTCGCCGCGGAGAGCGCCACGCGCGCGAGGTACGGGACGGGCAGACTCACGCGATACGCAGCCGAACTGGTCGTCCCGCGCGCCGCGCGCCTGGAGTGCGCGGTGCTCAAGGCCGTCGCCGACCGGTACGTGATGCAGCGCGCCGAGCAGGAGCTGCTCCGCGCCGACCAGCGGATCGTCGTCGCCGAGCTGGCCGAGGCACTGACCGAGCGGGCGCCCGAGGGCCTCGACCCGCAGTTTCGAGCCTTGTTCGACGAGGCGTCCGACGACCGGGCCCGCAAGCGGGTGATCGTCGACCAGATCGCCTCGCTCACGGACGCCGCCGCGCGATCACTGCATGCGAGGCTCAGGGTGCAGGTGTGACGTCCGGAGGGGGCGTACGTGACCCTGCGTGGCCTGAAGGGGCCGCTCCCTCTTCCCCCATCACGCTGCGTGCGGGACGCTCGCAGGTGGCGACACCGTAACGAGGAGGCATCAAGTGGTCGACGCAGATCAGACATTCGTCATCGTCGGAGGAGGCCTGGCCGGCGCCAAGGCGGCCGAGACGCTCCGGGCGGAGGGCTTCAACGGCCGGGTGATACTGATCTGTGACGAACGGGACCACCCGTACGAACGGCCGCCGCTGTCCAAGGGATATCTGCTCGGCAAGGAGGAGCGCGACAGCGTCTTCGTCCACGAGCCCGCCTGGTACGCGCAGAACGACGTCGAGCTGCACCTCGGCCAGACCGTCGACGCGATCGACCGGACCGCGAAGACCGTCCGCTTCGGCGACGACGGCACCCTCGTCCACTACGACAAGCTGCTGCTCGTGACCGGCGCCGAACCGCGCCGTCTCGACATCCCGGGCACGGACCTCGTCGGAGTCCACCACCTGCGGCGCCTCGCCCACTCCGAGCGCCTCAAGCAGGTCCTGGCCGCCCTCGGCCGCGACAACGGCCACCTGGTCATCGCGGGCGCCGGCTGGATCGGCCTGGAGATCGCCGCGGCGGCCCGTGAGTACGGGGCCGAGGTCACCGTCGTCGAGCCCGAGCAGACCGCGCTGCACGGCGTGCTCGGCCCCGAGCTGGGCGAGATCTTCGCCGAACTGCACCGCGAGCACGGTGTCCGCTTCCACTTCGGCGCCCGCCTCACCGAGATCACCGGCCACGACGGCCTGGTCCTGGCCGCCCGCACCGACGACGGCGAGGAACACCCCGCGCACGACGTCCTGGCCGCGATCGGCGCGGCCCCGCGCACCGGCCTCGCCGAGGCGGCGGGCCTGGAGCTGGCCGACCGGGCGCACGGCGGCGGCATCGCGGTCGACGAGCGGCTGCGCACCTCCGACCCCGACATCTACGCGGCCGGTGACGTGGCCGCCTTCCCGCACCCGCTGTTCGGCACGCGGCTGCGCGTCGAGCACTGGGCGAACGCGCTGAACGGCGGCCCGGCGGCGGCCCGAGCGATGCTGGACCGCGGAACGACGTACGACAGGGTGCCCTATTTCTTCTCCGACCAGTACGACGTAGGGCTTGAGTACTCGGGCTGGGCGCCCCCGGGGACGTACGACCAAGTGGTGATCCGGGGAGACGCGAGCAAGCGCGAATTCATCGCCTTCTGGGTGAAGGAGGGGCGCGTGCTCGCCGGGATGAACGTCAATGTGTGGGACGTCACAGAACCCATCCAGCAGCTGATCCGCACGGGGGCACAGGTGGACACCGAGGCGCTCGCCGACCCGCACGTTCCGCTGGACAGCCTGGTCCCATGACCGGCGCAGAGGCTCGGGGGGACTCCACTGTCACACCGTCCCCGTAGACTCGGCGCGTGGCCGGCAGGATCAACGACGAGGACGTGAAGGCGGTTCGGGACGGGGTCCCGATCGACGCCGTGGTGTCCGAGTACCTCCAACTGCGCAACGCGGGCGGCGGAAACCTCAAGGGACTGTGCCCGTTCCACGACGAGAAGTCGCCCTCCTTCCAGGTCAGCCCGAGCAAGGGGCTCTTCCACTGCTTCGGCTGCCAGGAGGGCGGCGACACCATCACGTTCGTGATGAAGGTCGACCACCTCACCTTCTCGGAGGCGGTCGAGCGCCTCGCGGGCCAGGCGGGCATCACCCTTCGTTACGAAGAGGGCGGGTACAACCCCTCCCACCAGCGCGGCGAGCGGATCCGCCTGGTCGAGGCCCACCAGGCCGCCGCCAAGTTCTACATCGAGCAGCTCGACGGCAGCTCCGAGGCCGACACCGGCCGCACGTTCCTCGCCGAGCGCGGCTTCGACCAGTCGGCCGCCACGCACTTCGGCGTCGGCTACAGCCCCCAGGGCTGGGACCACCTCGTCCGCTACCTGCGCGGCAAGGGCTTCACCGACAAGGAACTGCTGCTCTCCGGCCTCGCCCAGGAAGGCCGCCGCGGCCCCATCGACCGCTTCCGCGGCCGGCTGATGTGGCCGATCCGCGACATCGGCGGCGAGGTCGTCGGCTTCGGCGCCCGCAAGCTCTACGAGTCGGACAACGGCCCGAAGTACCTGAACACGCCCGACACGCCGATCTACCGCAAGTCCCAGGTCCTGTACGGCATCGACCTCGCCAAGAAGGACATCGCCAAGAGCAGCCGGGCCGTAGTCGTCGAGGGCTACACCGACGTCATGGCCTGCCACCTCGCCGGCATCACCACCGCCATCGCGACCTGCGGCACGGCCTTCGGTAACGACCACATCAAGATCCTGCGCCGGCTCCTGATGGACAACGGCTCGGCACGGGTGATCTTCACCTTCGACGGGGACTCGGCCGGCCAGAAGGCCGCCCTGCGCGCCTTCGAGGACGACCAGAAGTTCGCCGCCGAGACGTACATCGCGATCGCCCCGGACGGCATGGACCCCTGCGACCTGCGCCTCGCCAAGGGCGACGCGGCCGTCGCCGACCTCGTCGAACCGCGCACCCCGCTCTTCGAGTTCGCCCTGCGCCAGATCACCGCCCGCTACGACCTGGAGACCCCCGCGGGCCGCGCCGCCGCGCTCGACGAGTCCGCGCCCGTCGTGGCCCGCATCAAGAACAGCGGCGCCCAGCACGAGGTCGCCGTCCAGCTCGCCGGCATGCTCGGCATCCTCGACACCCAGTTCGTCGTCAAGCGGGTCGCCCAGATGGCCCGCTGGGCCCGCGACCGCGGCGGCAAGGGCCCCGCGCCGACGGGCAACGGCCGCGCCCCGCAGCAGTACGAGAACAGTGCCCCCAAGCCCCCTTCGGGCCCGGCCCTGACCCTGCGCAACCCGGTGTTCGCCACCGAGCGCGAACTGCTGAAGCTGGCCCTGCAACGCCCCGACCTGGTCTCCCCGGCCTTCGACGCCTACGGGGTGGACGAGTTCACCGCCCCGCCGTACGCGGCCGTCCGCGAGACGATCATGGAGGCGGGCGGCGCGGAGTACGGCGTACAGGACCCTCAGGAATACCTCGTACAGGTCCGCGAGGCCGCCCGGGACGACGTGGTTCGCGCCATGGTCACGGAGCTGGCCGTCGAGGCCATCATGCGCAAGACCGTCGACGAGGCCTACGCCGGCGAGCAGTTGGTGACCGTCCGCCGGCGCGCCGTCGAGCGCCGGGTCCGCGACGTCCAGGGCGCCCTCGCGCGCGCCAGCGCGCAGGGCGACCCGGCCCAGCTGACGGCCGTGCAGAACGAGCTGTGGGTCCTCCAGCAGTACGACCAGGCCCTGCGCGAGAAGGGCCCCGCCGCGCTCTGAGCGGGCCGGCGCGGCGAACCCCTGGTCGGGACCCCTGGTCGGGAACCGGACACCTCGGGGAACGTCCCAGATCAGGGTGCACAGGAGCACACATACTTTCCGTGAGGGTAACCGGGCAGTCACGGACAGGACTCAAAAAGTCACCGCACGCCCCTCGTGGCGAGGATGTGTCGTACTCCACACTGGGTTCCGGTGCCTGAGTCCTCGGAGCGCGGCCGACCCGAACGCGACGGGTCCGAAGTCCCCGCGGTTCCGCTCAACGTGTTCGGGACGGACAGCGGCAAGGCCGTCGTCCCCGTCCCGCTGCCGCACGCCTCAGCAGCGACATTCCTGGAGGTCGCCCCCGTGCAGACCCAGACCCTGACCGACAACAGCACGCACCCCGCGCACCCCGCGCACCCCGCGCACAAGGACACGGACGCCGATGTCCTCGCGGCCGTACCACCGCAGAACCGTGCCGCCCAGCACCCCGAGAGCGCACCGGAACCGGAGAGCACGCCGGAGCCGCCCGCCGCTGTCCTCGTGGAGAGCGAGACCGAGACGCCGGAGCCGGTGGAAGTGCCGCGCGGACGCGCGGACACCGGCGGGCCGTCCTCCGACCTGTTCCGCCAGTACCTGCGGGAGATCGGCCGGATCCCGCTCCTCACCGCGGTCGAGGAGGTCGAACTCGCCCGCCGGGTCGAAGCGGGCCTCTTCGCCGAGGAGAAGCTCCGGCTGGCCTCCGACCTCGACAGCCAACTCGCCCTGGACCTCGACAAACTCGTGGTCATGGGCCGCATGGCCAAACGCCGGCTCATCGAGGCGAACCTGCGTCTCGTCGTCTCCGTCGCCAAGCGGTACGTGGGGCGCGGGCTGACCATGCTCGACCTGGTCCAGGAAGGCAACCTGGGGCTGATCAGGGCGGTCGAGAAGTTCGACTACGCCCGCGGGTACAAGTTCTCGACGTACGCGACCTGGTGGATCCGCCAGGCCATGTCCCGGGCCCTCGCCGACCAGGCCCGCACGATCCGGGTCCCCGTGCACGTGGTCGAACTCATCAACCGGGTCGTGCGGGTGCAGCGGCGCATGCTGCAGGAACGGGGGTACGAGCCGACGCCGGAGGAGGTCGCGGCGCATCTCGACCTGCCCAGTGAGCGGGTCAGCGAGGTGTTGCGGCTCGCGCAGGAGCCGGTGTCGCTCCACGCGCCGGTGGGGGAGGAGGACGATGTCGCCCTCGGGGACCTGATCGAGGACGGGGACGCGACGAGTCCTGTCGAGTCGGCGGCGTTCCTGCTCCTCCGGGAGCATCTGGAGGCGGTGCTGTCCACGCTGGGCGAGCGTGAACGCAAGGTCGTCCAACTCCGGTACGGGCTGGCCGACGGCCGTCCCCGCACGCTGGAGGAGATCGGGCGGATCTTCGGCGTCACGCGCGAGCGGATCCGCCAGATCGAGTCCAAGACCCTCAACAAACTCCGGGACCACGCGTTCGCGGACCAGCTGAGGGGCTACTTGGACTAGGGCTTTTCCTCGCCCCCGCCGCCCCTTCCCCTTCCCGACCGCGCATGGGGGCTGCGCCCCCTCGCCCCCGTTGTCCTCAAACGCCGGACGGGCTAGGGATCAGCCTCTCCGGCGTTTGAGGAGCGGGGGTTCGGGGGCTGGCCCCCGAGTCAGTGACGGGAACGGGTAGGGGCGGCGGGGGCGGAAGAAAGGTCAGTCCACCTCCACCGCCGCCTGCGCGAACTGCGCCTTGTACAGGCGGGCGTACGCCCCACCCCCCGCCAACAGGTCCGCGTGAGCGCCCTGTTCCACGATCGCCCCGTCCTCCATGACGAGAATCGTGTCGGCATCGCGAATCGTCGACAGACGGTGAGCGATCACGAACGACGTACGACCGTGCGCGAGCTTCGCCATCGCCTTCTGGATGAGCACCTCGGTCCGCGTGTCCACGGAACTCGTCGCCTCGTCGAGAACGAGGATCACGGGATCGGACAGGAACGCCCGCGCGATCGTGATGAGCTGCTTCTCACCGGCGCTGACCCCGGACCCCTCGTCGTCGATGACGGTGTCGTACCCGTCGGGCAGCGTCCGCACGAACCGGTCCGCGTGGGCCGCCCGTGCCGCCTCCTCGACCTCCCCGCGGGTGACCTCGCGCGAGGCCCCGTACGCGATGTTGTCCGCGATCGTGCCGCCGAACAGCCAGGTGTCCTGCAGCACCATCCCGATACCGGCCCGCAGTTCGTCGCGGGACATGGTGGCGATGTCGACGCCGTCGAGGGTGATCCGGCCGCCGGTGGTCTCGTAGAAGCGCATCAGCAGGTTCACGAGCGTGGTCTTGCCGGCGCCCGTGGGGCCCACGATGGCGACCGTGTGGCCCGGTTCCACCGACAGGGACAGGTCCTCGATGAGCGGCTTCTCCGGGTCGTACCGGAAGGAGACCCCCTCAAGGGCCACCCGGCCGCGCAGCTCCTTGGGACGCGCCCCCGTCACCGGGTCGGCCTCCTGCTCCTCGGCGTCCAGCAGTTCGAAGATCCGTTCCGCCGAGGCGACCCCGGACTGCACGAGGTTCGCCATGGAGGCGACCTGCGTGAGCGGCATGGAGAACTGCCGGGAGTACTGGATGAAGGCCTGCACGTCACCGATGGAGAGCGAGCCGGACGCGACGCGCAGACCGCCCACCACCGCCACCAGCACATAGTTCAGGTTCGACACGAACATCATCAGCGGCTGCATGACCCCGCTGTTGAACTGCGCCCGGAAACCGGCCTCGTACAGCTTGTCGTTCTCCTCGGCGAACTGCGCCGCCGACTCGTCCTGCCGTCCGAAGACCTTCACCAGGGTGTGCCCGGTGTACATCTCCTCGATGTGCGCGTTGAGTTTGCCGGTGGTGCGCCACTGCTGCACGAAGTGCGGCTGCGAGCGCTTGCCCACCCGGGTCGCCACGACGAACGACAGCGGCACGGTGACCAGTGCGACGAGCGCGAGCAGCCACGACACGTAGAACATCATGATCAGCACGCCGACGATGGTCAGCAGCGAGTTCACGAGCTGGCCCATCGACTGCTGGAGGGTCTGCCCGATGTTGTCGATGTCGTTCGTGGCGCGGCTGAGGACCTCACCGCGCTGACGCTTGTCGAAGTAGGAGAGCGGCAGCCGCGACAGCTTGGTCTGCACGTCCTCGCGCATCTTGTACATCGTCAGGTTGACGGCCCGGTTCACCAGCCGCGTCGCCATCGCCATCAGCAGGCCGGCCAGCAGGAACGCCACCAGCGCGATCCCCAGGACCTCGCCGACCGCGTCGAAGTCGATGCCCTGGCCGGGGGTGAAGTCCGTGCCCGAGAGCATGTCGGCCATCCCGCCGTCGCCGCGCTCCCGCATCGCCGCGAGCACCTCGGCCTTCGACTGCCCGGCGGGCAGCTCCCGTCCGACGACCCCGGCGAAGACCAGGTCGGTGGCCCGCCCCAGGATCTTCGGCCCGAGGACCGACAGGCCCACACTGCAGACCACGGCGGCGAGCATCACGTACAGCGTGGCGCGCTGCGGCTTGAACTGCGCCAGCAGCCGTTTGCCGGAACCCTTGAAATCCATCGAGTGATGGTCGGGTCCCGACCCGGCCATCATGCGCCCCATGGGCCCGGCCATCAGGCTGCCTCCGCTTCCGTCAGCTGCGAGAGCACGATCTCCCGATAGGTCTCGTTGCCGGCCATCAGCTCGTGATGGCGGCCGGTCCCGACCACCCGGCCCTCGTCGAGGACCACGATCCGGTCGGCGTCGCGGATGGTCGACACCCGCTGGGCGACGATCACGACGGTCGCCTCGGCGGTCTCCCGCGCGAGCGCCGCACGCAGCGCCGCGTCCGTCGCGTAGTCGAGCGCGGAGAACGAGTCGTCGAAGAGATAGATCTCGGGACGCTGTACGAGGGTCCGGGCGATGGCGAGCCGCTGCCGCTGACCGCCGGACACGTTCGTGCCGCCCTGCGCGATCGTGGCGTCGAGCCCGTTCTCGAGGCCCTCCACGAACCCCTTGGCCTGCGCCACCTCCAGCGCGTGCCACAGCTCCTCGTCGGTCGCGTCGGGATTCCCGTACCGCAGGTTGGTGGCCACCGTCCCCGCGAACAGATACGGCTTCTGCGGTACGAGGCTCACCGTGCGCGCCAGCAGCCGCGGCTCGACCGTGCGGACGTCGACGCCGTCCACCAGCACCTCGCCGTCGGTTGCGTCGAACAGCCGGGGGACCAGACCCAGGAGGGTCGACTTGCCGCTGCCGGTCGAACCGATCACCGCGGTCGTCTCGCCGGGCAGCGCCACCAGGTCGACGGCCCTCAGGACCGGCTCCTCGGCGCCCGGGTAGCGGAACCCGGCCCCGCGCAGCTCCAGATGGCCGTGCCGCCGCAGCTCCAGGACGGGAGCCTTCGGCGGGACCACGCTGCTGGAGGTCTCCAGGACCTCCTGGATGCGCTCGGCGCACACCTCCGCGCGCGGCACCATCATGAACATGAAGGTGGCCATCATCACGGACATCACGATCTGCATCAGATAGGCGAGGAACGCGGTCAGCGCGCCGATCTGCATCCCGCCGCTGTCGATCCGGTGGGCGCCGAACCACACCACCGCGATCGACGAGACGTTCACCACCGTCATGACGATCGGGAACATCAGCGCCAGCATCCGCCCGGTCCCCAGCGACACCTCGGTGAGGTCGGTGTTCGCCTTCCGGAAACGCTCCTCCTCGTACCCGTCGCGCACGAAGGCACGGATGACGCGGTTGCCGGTGATCTGCTCGCGCAGCACCCGGTTCACCGTGTCCAGACGCACCTGCATCGTGCGGAACAGCGGCCGCAGCCGGCGCACGATCAGACTGACCGCGATCCCGAGCACCGGCACGACGGCGAGCAGCACGCCGGACAGCGGGACGTCCAGGCCGAGCGCCAGCACGATGCCGCCCACGCACATGATCGGCGCCGACACCAGCAGCGTGAACGTCATCAGGGCCAGCATCTGCACCTGCTGGACGTCGTTCGTCGTACGGGTGATCAGGGATGGCGCCCCGAAGTGGCCCAGCTCACGCGCGGAGAACGACTGCACCCGGTCGAAGACGGCGGCCCGCAGATCCCGGCCGACCGCGGAGGCCGTACGGGCGCCGTAGTAGACGGCGCCGATGTTGCAGACGACCTGCGCCAGCGAGATGCCGATCATCAGGGCGCCGAAGGACAGGATGTAACCCGTGTCGCCCTTCACGACACCGTTGTCGATGATGTCGGCGTTCAGGGTCGGCAGGAAGAGCGTGGCGCAGGTCTGCAGGAACTGCAGGAGGACGAGCAGGCCGATGGGTTTCTTGTACGGCGTGAGATAGGTACGCAGAAGTCTTATGAGCACGCTGGGTCTCTCGGGGTCGGCGGCGGGGCGATTGGTTGCCCTTGGCCCCCATCGTCGGACACTCCCCCCGTGTTACCTCAACTGATTAACCCAAGAGAGGGCCAAGAGCGGAGCCGGTGTCGGTCCGAAGTCGTAGGCCGCCCGAGACACCTCGCGGCACCGGGTCCCCGGTGGCCGCTTCAGGACCGGAAGGCGCCCGGGTGCGTCTGGTTGCGCACCGACACGTACTGCTGCCGCACCGCCTGCCCCACCGCCAGCTCCTCGCCCGGCTCCAGGACCTGCGCCGCGGCGCCCTGCCAGACGGGCGGCAGACCCGGCTGGATCGTGCCCTGCTGGACACCGAGCGCCCAGGCGGCCTGCCGGGCCGCGCCGATCGCCGCGTAGTCCGCGGGCTGCGGCACCACGATCTGCGTACCGAGCAGCGCGGGCGCGCACGCCTGCACCGCGCTCAGCTCCGCGGCCTGGCCCAGCAGGAAGATCCGCCGTACCTCCACGCCCCGCTTGCGCAGCACGTCGAGCGCGTCGGCGAGCCCGCACAGCATGCCCTCGAAGGCGGCCCGCGCCAGATGCTCCGGCTTCATCGACTCGCGCCGCAGCCCGGCCAGCGTCCCCGCCGTGTGCGGCAGATTGGGCGTCCGCTCACCCTCCAGATACGGCAGCATGACCAGCCCGTGGGAGCCCGGCGTCGACTTCATCGCCAGATCGGACAGCGCCTCGAGATCCGGTACGCCCAGCAGCTCGGCGGCCCCGCGCAGGGCCCGTACGGCATTGAGCGTGGTGACGACCGGGAGGTGCATGCCGGTCGCGTCCGCGAGCGAGGTGATCATCCCGGAGGAGTCGACCAGCGCCTCGTGGTGGACGGCCATCACGGAACCGGAGGCGCCGAGCGAGACCACCGCGTCCCCGAGGCCGATGCCGAGCCCGAAGGCCGCCGCCATCGTCTCGCCCGTGCCCGCCGAGATCAGCAGCCCCTCGGGCGTCGTCCCCGCGGCCTCCCACGGCCCGAGCACATCGGGCAGCAGGGCCTGGTGGCCGAGCGCCAGTTCCACCAGATCGGGCCGGTACGCGCCGGTCGCCGCCGACCAGTAACCGGTGCTGGAGGCGCCACCCCGGTCGGTGGTCCGGCGGGCGGGCCTGCCGAGCAGCTGCCACACCAGCCAGTCGTGCGTCTGGAACAGCATCGCGGTGCGCGCCGCCGCCTCGGGTTCGGTCCTCGCCAGCCACCGGAGCTTCGTCACGGGCTGGGCGGCCTGCGGTACGGAGCCCACGGCCTGCGCCCAGGCCTCCCGCCCGCCGAGCGCGTCGACGAGATCGGCGGCGGCGACCTGGGCGCGCTTGTCCCCGCCGACCATCGCGGGACGGACGGTGTTGCCCTGGCCGTCCACCGGGACGAGCCCGTTCTGCTGTGCGGACACACCGATGGCCTGGACGCCCTCCAGGAGCCCGCCGCCCGCGGCCTCGCCCAGGGAGAGCAGCCAGGCCTGCGGGTCGACGTCCGAGGGACGGGAGCCTTCCGCGGCGCCGTCCAGCGGATGCGGGGCATACCCCTGCCGGAGTACGGCTCCGCTGTCCGCGTCGCAGACGACGATGCGTGTGAAATCGGGCGAACTGTCCAGCCCGGCGACTATCCCCATGGCGGAAATTCTGCCGTATCGCTGCGCCGGCTCGGGCCGTGGGCGGCGTCGGGGCGCCCGATCTTCTCCGTCTGCGGCGCCGTCGTGGCTGGTCGCGCAGTTCCTCGCGCCCCTGAGGTCGGTGGGGGCGGACCTGGTCCGTACACGTACCGCTAGGTGTTGCTCGTGCCCCAGTCGTCCTCTGTGCGGGTGCCGTTCGCGTTGCGGTCGCGCAGGGAGCGGACCCGCTCGGAGACCGAGTCGGGGACCCGGTCACCGACCTTCTCGCTCACCACGTGGAACGCCTTCCCGGCGAACTGCCGGCCCTGCAGGGCCGCCGATTCGGCGGTGTTGCGCACCGCGGGGTTCTGCGAGACCTGCCGGGCGGTCTTCCTCAGTTGCTCGTAGCGCTCGCGCCCGGCGCGTGTGCCGAGCACGTATCCCAGAGCCAGTCCGACGACGAACGTGAGCCGGTAGCGCATGGGGCCACCCTTCCTCTTGATCGGTCCTTTACGGCGGCGTCGGTCGCAGGCGGGTTACCGATTGGCGAAGCACCCCCCTGCTTGCGCTAATGTATGTGTCGCAGCGAGCGCACGCCCTCTGGCGAATACCCAGGGAGCTACGTTCGATGCGAACGAGGCAATCCCCTGTAGCTCAATTGGCAGAGCAGCCGGCTGTTAACCGGCAGGTTACTGGTTCGAGTCCAGTCGGGGGAGCTTCGATCTTCCGTAGCTCAATTGGCAGAGCAGCCGGCTGTTAACCGGCAGGTTACTGGTTCGAGTCCAGTCGGGAGAGCAGTGCGAACGAGGACCCCATGAAGCCCATCGGGGTCCTTTTTCATGGCCGCGGGAACCGCTGCGCCCCAGGTGAGGTCCTAGAGGGCAGGCGAAGTCGACCATCCGAAGCAGGAGATCGTATGAGCGGCTATGCTGCGGCAGACGGCGCGCACACATGTGCGCGACGCGCCGTAATGGGGCGGTAGCTCAGCCGGTTAGAGCAGCGGACTCATAATCCGCCGGCCGTGGGTTCGAGTCCCACCCGCCCCACCAACGCTACGCGTGGAGAAACGATCTGACCAGCAACGTCGCTGGAGGATCAGGCGAGTTGAGGTGTCCTTGGGACCCTCCTCGCGGCTTAGGAGAGACAGGGCCACGCACCATCGGCCCGTCCGCGGAACGGCCCACGCCACCTCATCGCGCGGGCCCCGCGGAGCCGCCCGTCCGGCCTTGATCAAAAGGCCTTCCCGATGCCCGTCGCGGCTCCTTCCGGGTGAAGCCGGCGGGGTGGGCGCGGACGCGGGTGACGGCCCCGGAGAGCTGCCGCGTGGCCGGGCGCTCGTGGGCGGTCGGGCTGCCTCGTGCTCGCTCTCGGCGCGTGTCCGGCCCGGGCCCACCGTGCGCAGCCGGAGCTAGAGCCGGAGCTAGAGCCGGAGTCGGCGCAGCCGCAGCCGTGTATCGGCTGGGGTGTGCCGGACCGGCGGCTCTGGTGGCCCTCGTGCGCCGTGTTCGCGTCCGACCGGTGACCGGGGACGGCTTTCTGATCCGTGAGCGTCAGAGAGGGGCCTGCCACGTTGTCGTGGTTCCCTGCCGGGCGGGGGTGTCCGGGGTGCCGTCGTCCGAGACCGTCAGGCGTACCGCCGGGCGGCCGTCCGGGAGGCTCACCGTCGCGTCGACCGCGACCGCGACACGGGTCGTGCCGGCGCGGTGCGACGCCGTGGCGAGGGCGGCTCGCAGGGCCGTGAGGAGGTGCCCCGCCACCGTGTCCGGGACGCGGGTGTCGACCGGTCCCGTGAACTGGACCGACGGCTGGACGCCGAGAACCGCCGCGGCGCCCGCCGTCTCGCGGAGCACCTTGCCCCTGAAGCTGGTCGGGGCGTCCGCGGGCGGCTGCTGCAGGGCGAAGATCGCCGTACGGACCTCCTGGACGGTGGACCTGAGTTCGTCGAGGGCCCGGCCGATCGTCGCGTGGACCTCCGCCTCCCGCTCCTCCGCGGCGGCGCGGCGCTGCGTGGACTCCAGCATCATGCCGGTGGCGAAGAGCCGCTGCACGACCAGGTCGTGCAGGTCACGGGCGATCCGGTCGCGGTCCTCGAAGACCGCCAGCCGCTCCCGGCGCTGCCGCGCGTCCGCCAGCACCAGCGCCAGCGCGGCCTGCGAGGCGAACTGCGTGGCCAGCAGCTTCTCCGCCGGGCTGTACGGGGGATCACCGCGTCGGCGCGGCAGGGCGAGGGTGCCGATGAGCCGGCCTCCGGCCTGGAGCGGCAGCATCATGCTGGGCCCGAACCGGACCCGTACGGGGGTCGTCATGCGCGCGTCGGTCGCCGAGTCGTCCAGGAACACCGGCTCGCCCCCGAGGAGTTGTTCCAGGACCGCGCTGCCCGGCGCGATGGTCGTGCCGATCAGGCCGTCCCGGCCGGCCGGCGCCGACGCCGTGACGATCTCCATGCCGCCCTCGTCCGTGGGCTGGAGGATCACCCCGGCCGCCGCGTCGGCGAGGACGCGGGCGCGCTCGGCGACCGTCATCAGCGCGTCGGCCGCCGCCTCTCCGGTGAGCAGCGCCGTCGTCACCGCCGCCGCGCCGTCGATCCAGCGCTCCCGCTGACGGGCCGTCTCGTACAGGCGGGCGTTGCCGATCGCGATGCCCGCCTGCGCGGCCAGCAGCCGTGCCATCTGCTCGTCCTCGGCGGTGAAGGGTCCGCCGCGCTTCTCGGTGAGGTAGAGGGTGCCGTACACCTCGTCCTGTACGAGCAGGGGTACGCCGAGGAAGCTGCGCATCTCCGGGTGGCCGGGCGGGAAGCCGCACGCGCGCGGGTCGGTGGTCAGGTCGGTGAGCCTGAGCGGCACGGCCTCGTGGAGGAGCGCGCCGAGCAGGCCCCGGCGTCCGCTGGGCGGATGTCCGATGCGGGCCTGCTCGGCTTCCGGCAGTCCGGTCGTGCAGAACTCCGCCAGGCCGTTGTCGCCGGGCGCGAGCACGCCCAGCGCCGCGTACCGGGCGCCGGTCAGCGCCGCCGCGTTCTCCACGATGCGCTGGAGCGTGGCGCGCAGTTCGAGATCGCTGCCGACACCGAGGACGGCTTCGAGGAGGCGGGGCAGGGGGAGGAGGGGGAGCCCCTGGGAGGGGGGCTCCGCGGGGTCCGTGGGCGTGGGTTCCGTCATGGGTGCCGCGGTGGTGGGGGCTCGGGGGGGGCGTGCCGACGGGGTGCGTGCGGGCGTTCAGCCGGCCGTCGGGTCGAGGACCAGGGGCTCGATCCGGCCCTCCAGCATCGCGCCCAGGCCGAGGACCGCGCACACGTCGGGCCGTTCGGCGATGTGCACCGGCATGCCCGTCGCCTGCCGCAGCATCTGGTCGAGGCCCGGCAGCAGCGCGCTGCCCCCGACCATCATGATCCCGCGGTCCACGAGGTCGGCCACCAGGTCGGGCGGGCAGACGCGCAGCACCTTGCCGATGCCGTCGAGCACGGCGGTCAGCGGGGTCTGGATGGCGTCGCGCACGGCGGCCGTGTCGACCTGTACGGAACGGGCGAGGCCGGTGGCCACGTCCCGGCCGTGGATCTCGGTGGACGTGGGCCCCTGCGAGGTGAGCCCGTTCCCGGAGAGGGCGAGCTGCAGGGGGCGTACGGACTGCGAGGGGAGCATCAACTCGTGGTGGTGGCGCAGGTGCTGCACGATCGCGTGGTCGATGGCCTCGCCGCCCACGGGGATGCGTTCGGCGGTGACGATCGAGCCGAGGGACAGCACGGCGACCTGGGTGGCGGCGGCCCCGCACACCATGATCATGGTGGCCTCGGGGCGTTCCACGGGCAGCCCGCAGCCGACTCCGGCGGCGATGAGCGTGTCGACCAGCTCGACGCGGCGCGCGCCCAGACCGACGAGCGTCTCGACCGTGGCCCGCTGGGCCAGCGGGTCGGAGTCGTGCGGGGTGCAGGCGGCGGCCCGCAGCCGGGGCTTGCGGCGCAGGGTGCGGCGGACCTTGTCGCCGAGGAGCTGGCGCAGCATGCGCTGGGCCATCTCGATGTCGACGACCGTGCCGCCCGAGACGGGGCGTACGACACGGATGTAGTGGGGGGTACGGCCCGTCATCCTCTCGGCGAACTCGCCGACCGCGATCAGGGCGCCGGTCCTCGTGTTCACCGCGGCGACGCTGGGCTGGTCGACGATCAGCCCGGCGCCCTTCACGAAGACGCGCGTTCTGGCCGCTCCGAGGTCGACGGCGAAATGGCAGCGGCGCAACTGCTCCAGGCTGGCGGTCATGGCGGGTCCTCCCGAGAGCACAGACCGTGGGACTCCACCGGGCGGCGGTCCTCCTACGCATCGTGCGGGAACTGACGGGGTGTCGCCTTTCGGGGTGGGCCGGGCGGGGTGCGGCTGGACGGGTGGTCTTCGCGGACGCCGGAGGGGGTTCAGGTGTGGGGGAGGGACCGGAGGAGGGGGGCCCACGAGGCCGTGGTCGCCCCGCAGCCCGCGCGGACCAGGCGCTGCCTGTGCCCCTCGGAGCGGGTGTAGCCGAGGAAGCGCAGGCCCGCCGCCTGCGCCGCGGTCAGTTCGGCGACCGACGAACCGACCAGTACGGCGTCCTTCGCCGGTACGCCGAGGTGGTCCAGGGCGCGCAGGAGGCAGTCGGGGTCCGGCATCAGCAGGGTGAGGTCGTCCGCGCGGCCGTGCACTCCACCGGTCACCAGGCCGGTCAGCCGGCCGTGGGAGTGCAGGTACTTCCAGACGGCACCGGGCGCGTTGTCCGCGACGACCGCGGTACGTCGGCCGAGCGAGCTGAGCGTGGTGATCAGGGCGTCCGAGAACGGGGTGGACGCCGCGGTCGACACGGCCCGCTCCTCGATCCGGTTGAGCCGCCGGCGCAGGTCCGCGCCCAGCGGATGGTCCGCGAAGGCGCGCAGCAGGTCGAGGGGGTTGGAGCGCCCCTCCAGCGGCTGCGCGGGCCCGCCGTGCGAGGAGAGCGGTTCGCCCCGCAGCGCGGCCCCGGGGTCCCGCAGCTCGGCGAGGAGCGCGGCGAGCTCCCTGGTGACCTGCTTCTCGGCGTCACTCGTATAGAGCCGGACGAGGGGCCCGTCGAACCCGAGGAGCACGCAGGGGCTCTCCATCAGGGCCGCGGCGGCGTCCTCCGGCCGCGCGGCGGCGGCCCGCCGGGCGGTCGCGGAGGACGCGGAGGGTGTGGGCTCCGGTCGGTCGGCGGATCCGGACGGCTGTGCGGTCTCGGACGGTCGTGCGGTCTCGGCCGGTGAGGTGGACCCGGGTGGAGACGCGGTCCCGTGCGGAGGAGCGGCTTCCGGGCGGGGGGCCGTGGGCGGTTGCGGTTCGCCCTCCGGGATGAGGCGGATCGAGCACGCCACCGAGAGGCCCGGCACCGGCCACTTGCGCAGCCCGCTGTGCAGGGCGTGCTGGGCCGCGCCCGCCCGGCGGAGCGGGTGGCGGCGCGTGATGCGGCGCGCCTCCCTGAGCAGGTGGTCCAGAAGGCGTTCGGACACGTTGGCGGTCTCGCCGTGCACGAAGGCCACCGGGTCCTCGACGTGCCAGGACAACTCGACCGACGCGGCGAACGCGCCGCCGCCGGAACCGGGCAGGGACAACTCGTGGGCGGCCTGCTGCGTGGTGAGGTCGACCTCGTAGTACGTGAGGCGGGGCCCCGAGGTGGGCGTGCCGGCGAACCCGTCGGGGTCGAAGAGGGCCGGTGCGCCGTCGGGGGGCTGGAACACCACGGCGGTGCGGCCGGGCTCGGGGAGGGGGATCGACATCCGGCGGCGGGTGCTGAACGGGCCGCGCACCAGGTCGCGCTGTCCGGGCGGCGGGTCCGGAGCGCGGTCCGGGATGTCCAGGCGGCAGGACCAGGCGAGGGGCGGACCGTCGCCCGCCCCCGGACGCAGGGGCCGGAAGTGGACCGGGCCCACCGGCACGTCACCGCTCGTCAGTTCCTCGTAGAGGACGGGGGAGACGACCACGGCGATGTCCGACGGCTCCGACTGCTCCGGGGAAGAGGGCAGAGGGGTGGTACGGGGAGGGCGCGCGGTGTGCCAGAACGTCAGCCGGATCCTGGGCGGGTCCGGCACCTCCAGGAGTATGTCCGGCAGATCGCGCAGGGTCGCGTTCAGCACGTCCAGGACGGATGCCCCGGGGGCGACGAGGACGAGGTAGCCGTTGTCGACGGCCTGCATGTCGTACTGGTCGGAGGTCAGACCGCTCAGCGAGAGCAGCCAGGCCATGGTGTGGGAGAGCGTGCTGTGGGCGCCCCGGTGGCCGCCGGAGTCCGTGAACTCCATGGTGACGGTCGGCCGGCTGTCGTCGGGGGCGGCGCGCAGTTCGCGGTACAGCTCAAGGAGGGTGAGGTTCGGCTCGCCGAACTGCCGGTCCTGGAGCTCCTCGTACGCCTCGTACGAGTCGATGGCCTCGGCGATGCGGCCCTGGCCCTTGAGGGCGAGCATGTGCAGACGCCGGAAGTCCTCGCGCTCGGGGTGGTCGCGCAGCAGCTCGCCGAGGTCGGTGGCAGCGCGCTCGAACCGGCCCAGTTCCAGGTCGAGTTCGGCGCGCGTGACACAGAGGGTGAGGCGCAGGGCGCGCAGCCGGACGCGGGTCGCGTGCGCGGCGGGGCCGGGGACGCCGTCGAGGGGATCGCCGTACCAGAGGCCGAGCGCGCGCCGGACGGCCTCGCGGGCCGCCGTCAGGTCCCCGCTCTCCCGGTGCGACTCGGCTTCGGCGACGAGTGTCTTGCACTGTTCCACGTCGACGGTGCCGAGCCCCGCGTGCAGGGCGTGGCCGTCGGCGGTGGTGGCGAGGAGCCCGGGGCCCAGGGTTCCGCGCAGGGCGGCGGCGTACGTGGCCAGGAGGCGTTCGGGGTGCTGCGGGGGACGGTTCCCCCACAGTCCCTCGGCCAGTTCGCCGTCGGCGACCGGTCTGCCGTTGCGCAGGAGCAGCCGGCAGAGCAGGGCCTGTTCCTCGGGGGAGTGGGTGGTCAGGGAGAGGTCGCCGCGGCCGACGCGTACGGGACCGAGCAGCCGGTACCGGGGGCGGTCCGCCGCGACCGCCTCGACCACCGCACCGAAGGTGGGGGTCAGGAAGAGGTCCTTGCCGCGGTGCTGGGTCTCCGTGTCCGGCGAGAGCAGTCGGGCGAAGGCGTCGGCGAACCGCCGCCGGTGCTCGGCCGGGATGCCGGGCAGGTCCTCCGACGTCCTGCCGCCGGCCAGCTCGCGCAGCAGGAGCCCGAAGTCGTGCAGGTCCCGCGACTCGTCGAGACCCCGGGGCCGCTCCGACCGCCCCAGCGGGAAGCCGCCGATCCTGACCGTGCCGTCCGGCGCGAACAGCAGCTGATTGGGGGTGAGTTCGCCGTGCGCCAGGCCGCGTGCGTGCACCGCTTCTAGGCCCTGCGCGACCTGCCGGGCCAGGGATGCCAGCAGCGCGAAGGGCAGCCGGAAGCCGCCATGGGTGGTGAGTTCGGCCAGCGTGACCCCGTCCACGAACTCCGTGACGAGATACGCGGTGCCCTCCTCGACGCCGTGGTCGTACACGGCGAGCACATTCGGATGCTCCACGCCCGCGAGGGCCCGCGCGGACTCCAGGAACCGCTGCCGCCGCTCCGGCGCGACGACGTACCGGTGCACCGCGACCGTCCGGTCGAGCCGGGTGTCATGGGCCTCCATGACGCGCTTGCCAAGACCGAGGCGGCGTACGAGCCGGTACCTGTCGAGCACCAGCCCCGCGGCGCTCTTCGAGGGCGGGCCGCCCATCCGTCGTACGGACTCCTCCCGTACCGCCGCGAACGGTTCGCCCGCGGCCGGCCCGCCCCCGGGGCCCCCGCCGCCCGGGGCGAGCACGCGGAACTCGCCCGCCGACAGTCCGGCCCGCTCGTCGATCAACGCGCCTATCCGGGCCAGGAGTTCGGAGGTACGGCCGTACGCCGAGCGCGGCAGGGTGCGTCGCAGCAGCTCCCGTACGCCCGGCCGGAACACGTACGAACCGGCCGTCCCCGGGACCGCGACGAGCGCGCCGCTGAGGATCACCTCGGCCAGGTGCTGCGGGCGCGGGTTCTTCTCGACCGCCGCCTGGACCAGCCGCATGACCGGCAACTCCACCGGCCCCACCGCGAGATGACCGGCCAGCCGGAAGGCCTCCGGCGAGGCGAGGGAGCGGAAGCGCAGCAGCAGTTCCTCCGGGGAGAGTCGCTCGACATCGCTGCGGCCCCTCTCGTCGACCGGCGCGGGCGGCGGCCCGGAGCCCAACAGGGCGACGGCGCCCGGCAGTCGGCCGCCGCCCGCCACGAGGGACGACCAGTTCCCCAGCCAGGGCGCCGACGCTTCGAGCACGGGCAGCGGCAGCAGACCGCGCGGCAGACCCTCAAGCGCGTACGGGTCCAGCGCGTACGAGTCCACGTCGTACGCCGAGTTGGGCGCCGCCGGTCCGGGTGCGGTGATCCGCGCGGTCGTGGCCGGCAGCGCCGTCGTGCGCCACAGGCGCTCCGGCAACGGCTGGACCAGGGCGACCGGCATCCGGGCCGACCAGCGGCGCAGGGTGCCGTACCAGCGGGTCCCCGCCGGGCCGTCCCGCCACTGCGGGCCCATGCAGTCGCTGAGCAGGAGGGTGACCGTACGACCGTCGGCGAACGACTCCTGCGAGCCGGGGCGGCGTACCGTGCCGTCGGCCTCCAGCCGGTGCAGTTCCACCGTGCGGAAGATGCCCGACTGGACCAGTGCCGCGTGCAGTTCGCGGACGAGCGGGCGCCAGACGGGCATCGTCGGACCGGTGTCGTGCACGAGGTGCAGCGTCAGCCATCGCTCGGCCATGGGCCGCAGCACGGGCAGCCACCACTGGGGTGCGGCGCCGAGCCGGGCGATGCGGTGGGCGGTCGCCGCCTCGTCCAGCTCCCTGCCGACCGGCGCGGGGACGCTCCGCTTGAGGGGGCGGAGGGCTCGTTGCAGTCTGAGGGGGTGGGGGAGCATCGGGGGTGCGGGGGCCAGGAGGGACGTGTACGGGCCGTTCGGAGGCGGGGCCTCCTCCGGACGTCCGTGCCGGCGCGGGCCCTGCGGGGCGGCTGCGGGGGTGCGCCTGCCTGGCAGCCGAAGGGGGACCAGGGCATCCGGTGGGCGTGGGGTCGTGTGGGGTGGGAGGTCGGGTGCGGGGTCGTCGTGGCTGGGCGCGCCGTTCCCCGCGCCCCTTGGGTGGGTGGGGGTGGAGGGAGTGGGGCGGCTCGGGTCGTCCGGGGTGGGTGCGGGCGTGGGTGGGGTGGTGGGCTCCGGGGATGGCATGTGGGCTGCCAGCCACAGGAGTTCGGCCAGTTCCACCGAGGTCGGGTGCGGGGCGCCCGATGCCCGGGCCAGTACGTCGGCGAGGAACGCGGCGCCCGCGCTCCCGCCTTCGTCCGCGTCCGCGCCCCGGTCAGAACGCATCCGGTTCCTCTCCCGAACGGCTCAGATACGGCATCAGCTGCTCCGCCAGTTCGTCGCGGGACGACGCGTCGAGGCCCGCCACGCCCGTGAGGTAGATCGCGTTGAGCAGCTGGTCCGTGGCGAGTTCGCCCTCGGTCCCGCGGGACAGGAAGCGTTCGATCAGGTCGCGGGCGTTCTCGTCGGGTTCGCCCAGGTGGGCGCGGACGATGTGCTCCAGGTGCGCGGCGCGCGGCTGGTGGAGTTCGAGGCGGACACAGCGGCGGAGGAAGGCGGGCGGGAACTCGCGCTCGCCGTTGCTGGTGAGGACCACGAAGGGGAAGGCCCGGCAGCGGACCCGGCCGCGTGAGACCCCGACCCGCTCGTCCGTGCCGTCGATCATGACCTCGGCCGTGGGGGTGTGCCGTGCCGAGCGGACCAGCTCGGGGATCTCGTACTGGCCCTCCTCCAGAATGTTGAGGAGGTCGTTCGGCAGGTCCAGGTCGCTCTTGTCGATCTCGTCGATCAGCAGGGCCCGCGGCCGGCCGTACGGGAGGAGTGCCGTGCCGAGCGGGCCGAGCCGCAGATGGTCCTGCAGCTCGCTGTCCTTCGGCAGGACGGAGTCCGGTGGGGCCTCACCGCCGGGGCGGGCGTCGCGTGCGGCCGCGTACAGGCGGGACAGCGGGTCGTACTGGTAGAGCCCGTCGTGCAGCGTGGTGCGGCTGGTGACGTTCCAGCGCAGGACGGGGCCGAGCCGCAGCTCCCTCGCCACGGCGTACGCCAGGCTCGACTTGCCGCTGCCCGGCGGGCCCGTCACCAGCAGGGGCCTGCGCAGGTAGAGGGCCGCGTTGACGAGCTGTACGGCGCGGTCCGTGGCGCGGTAGGTGCGGGCGCGGTGCCGGCGGTCCGGGGACGTGGCCGAGGCGTCGTCGTCCTCGGCGGGCGTCGCCAGCTCCGGTCCGCCGTCGAAGTCGCGCCAGGGCGGCGGCGCGGGCAGCTCGGCGATGCCGTCGTGGGGCTCGCTCGCACCCGTGTAGACGGGCCACAGGGACATGATCTCTCCGAACGTGTTCCGGTGTGCGGTTGCGGCTTCGGTGGGCCAGGACGGACACGCCCTAGCCCACCGGGTTGTGCAGGTAGCCGGTGGGGTCAGGCAGGCATTCGGGGTCCTCCCAGAGCAGGGCCAGGTCGTACGCCCAATGCGGCTCCGGGGCGTCGGAGGCGTACGCCGTCTCCCGCAACTCATGGATGTGACGCGGCAGTTCGCGGGGCGGCAGGTTCGCCAGATGTGCGGCGAGACGGTCCAGGAACTCCGAACCCCGGCAGTCGACGGACTCCCCGCACCGGTGCTCGCCCCGGCAGCCGGTACGCGGCCACAGCATCACCGGAACCGCCGCGTTCAGGCTCGCCTGGAACAGCCGCCGGACCCGGTCCGCGCGCGGCGGCGTGGCGAAACCCACCATGTCCGCGTCGCGGCGCAGCCCGATGGTCAGCTTCACCTGGTCCTGGCCGACCGACCAGCAGTCGATACGGTGCAGCCGGGCCGTCGGCCGCTCGTCCAGGTACTGCCACTTCTGCCGGAGCTTGTGCTGCAGGCCGCCGCTGCGCCGACGCTCCAGGTCCATCACGACCAGCGGTGCGAAGGAGCCGAGCGGGCTGTCGTCGTCCGCGCTGCGCTGCCAGTGCGCGACGTCCGTGTTGAGCCAGCGGCGCGGCAGCACGAAGGCGATCAGTTCGCGTGCGCCCACTTGCAGTTCGCGGTACGCCTCGTCGATCCGCTCCAGCGTGTACGGGCGTACGCGGTCGACGGGGAGGCGGCGCGAGCCCACCACCCTTCGGTGTCTTCCGTTGTACGCGGACACCTCCACGAGGAAGGCTCCGTCGCCTGAGCCGCTGGGGGCGATCTCCACGAGGATCGGGGACCAGGAATGTGCGGGCCCTGCGGGACCTGCGGGACCTGCGGGGGCGGGCGGGGCGGGGTGGTGGGGCTGGGGGGCTGCCGGCCAGGCGCGCAGGGCTGTGCGGGTGGGGGTGTCGTCGATGAAGTCGGCGAGGCGGGTGGTGAAGCGGGTGATCGCTTCCGGGTCCTGTACCTCGGAGAGGAGGTACCAGGCTGCGTCCCACAGGGAGGTGAAGCCGTGGGGTGGGAGTGGGGGGCCCAGGGGGCCCACGGCCTCTTGGTACAGCCGTTCCGGGGAGTGGGTGTATTGCGGCTGCGGGCCGGTGGGGGCTTGTCGCGCAGTTCCCCGCGCCCCTGGCAGGCGGGGCTGCGCCCCTGCCTGAGCTTGGGGTGCGGGGGGCTCCAGTTGTTCCAGTAGGTGTCTCAGGGTTTTTTTCTGGTGCTGGTCGTGGGTCGGGGTGGGGATCAGGTCTGCCAGGCGGGGCCAGTAGCGGGCCATGATCTGGGCCGGGAGCATGCGGCCGTTGCGGATCTCGGGGCTGCGGGCGGCGGCCGAGACCATGCCCACGACCCGGCCGGTGTCCGCGAGGGTCACGGCGGCGCCGCTGAACCCCGGTGCGAGCGGCTGCCCGTGCGCGGCCCACGACTCCAGCTGGACCCACTCGCCCGCAATCAACTGCTGGGCGGTGGCCCGGTATTCGGCGAGCGTCCCCTCGTCGTACCGCTTGGGGAAGCCGTAGGCGAGAAGCCTGCGCGGGGGATCGCCGTACGCGTCGGCGGGTGTCGCGAACTCCGCGGGCTTCATCGGCACCGGCCGGTCCAGCTCCAGTACGGCCAGGTCGCCCGGGTCGCTCTCGTGGCCGTCCCAGCCGCCGTGCGCGACCACCCGGGCGGGGACCTGCTCGTAGCCACCGTGCGCGAAGGACACCGCGACCGTCTCGGTGTCGCTGCGCGCCACGACATGGGCGCAGGTCAGAACGTGCTGCTCGGTGACGAGGAAACCGGCACCGGTGTCCCGCCCGCAGCTGATTCTCGCGTGCCAGGAAGCGCTGCTCATGGGCGCGGGGTGGTCTCCGGAGAAGTGAGGGAGGCGGGGGAGGCCGCCGGGGGGCCGTCCGGCCGTTCGGGCGACCAGGAGAGCTTGACCACGAGGTGGCCCTCGACGGCACTCTTGGCGATCAACGCGCCCGCCTCCGCCGTGAGTTTGACGCCGAACTCGATCTCCACGGAGTCGGGCTTCAGCGAACCGTCCCTGAAGACGCGGAGCGCGGCGCCGGCGGCGGCCCGTACCCCCTCCAGTGAGCCCTCGAAGGTGCGGGTCGCGGCGACCGTTCCGTCGCCCCGGGCCACCAGGCGGGAACCCGACTCGTCCTCGGCTCCCTCGACGACGACAAGGGTCCCGTCGTCGGTCTTGAACTCCACTAATCCGTCCATGGCGCCGCACAACCCCCGTAGTCCGTCACTGCTGACCGCCTTCATTGTCACGGACGGTACTTGCCGCTGTCGCGGTTTCCACCGGTCGTTCACCGTTCCGGTGGCGGAAAACCGCCAGGGCAGCTTCCCGCCAGGTTCCGTCGGCGCCACCGCACCACCGGCCCCCCGACACTCTTCGCAGCACCCTGACACCGGCTTGGCTCGCAGCAGCGTCGACGCGTCGAGAAGAGGGGCACCGATGATCAGAGGTTCCGCCAGGCACGGGATGGCGCTCGCGGCGGCCGGACTCGTGTTCGCCCTCCTTCCGGCCGACGGGGCCGGGGCCGACGCGCAGGACACCGACGCCCGGCCCCGCACCCGCGCCGCGTCCGCCGCCCACACCGTCACCCTCGTCACCGGCGACCTGGTCACCGTCACCGAACTCGGCGGCGGCAGGAAGACGGTGACCGTCGAGCGGGCGGAGGGGGCGAGTGGCGCGGTCCGTACACAGACGGCGAACGGCGACCTGACCGTCGTACCGGACGAGGCGCTGCCGTATCTGCGGGCGGGCACCCTCGACCGGCGGCTGTTCGACGTGGGCGAGCTGATACGCCAGGGGCTGACCGACCGGAGGACGGACGAGCTGCCGCTGATCGTCACGTACGGGAAGGGTGCGCGGGTGGTGACTCCGCGCGGGGCCGAGCGGACGCGTGGGCTGCCGAGCATCCGCGGGGCCGCCGTCGCGGCCGACAAGGGGCGGACGTTCTGGCGGGCCCTCACCCGGCAGGACGGGATCGACGCGGACGGGAGCGACACGGGCAGGATCGACGCGGACGGGATCGACAAGGTCTGGCTCGACGGGCGGGTCCGGGCGGAGATGGCCGAAAGCAACGCGCAGATCGGTACGCCCGAGGCCTGGGAGGCGGGGCTGACCGGCAAGGGCGTCACCGTGGCGGTACTGGACACGGGGGTGGACGTCGGCCATCCCGATCTCGCCGGGCGGGTCTCCGTGACGAAGAGTTTCGTCGAGGGTGAAGAGGTGGCCGACCGCAACGGCCATGGCACGCACGTCACTTCGACCGTCGGCGGCAGCGGCG
This sequence comes from Streptomyces sp. NPDC102514, assembly GCF_055584525.1. NCBI lineage: Bacteria > Bacillati > Actinomycetota > Actinomycetes > Kitasatosporales > Streptomycetaceae > Streptomyces > Streptomyces sp. NPDC102514. Next base: position 118,644 of record NZ_JBVJLW010000014.1, on the reverse strand, counting down.
CCGCGTCCGACGGCAAGGAGAAGGGCGTCGCGCCCGGCGCCACGCTCGCCGTCGGGAAGGTGCTCGGCGACCAGGGCTCGGGCAGCGAGTCGCAGATCATCGCGGGCATGGAGTGGGCCGCGCGGGACGTCGGCGCCACGGTCGTCTCCATGAGTCTCGGCTCGACCGAGCCCAGCGACGGCACCGACCCCATGGCCCGGGCCGTCGAGACCCTCACCGCGGAGACCGGCGCGCTCTTCGTCGTCGCCGCGGGCAACACCGGCGCCCCCTCGTCCATCGGCTCGCCCGGCGCCGCCGACTCCGCGCTGACGGTCGGCGCGGTCGACTCCGCGGACCGGGCCGCGTACTTCACCAGCGCGGGCCCCCGCCACGGCGACAACGCCCTCAAACCCGATCTGTCCGCCCCGGGCGTCGACATCCTCGCCGCCCGCTCCCGGCTCTCCGCGGGCAGCGGCGACTACACGGCCATGAGCGGTACGTCGATGGCGACACCCCATGTCGCGGGCGTGGCCGCCCTCCTCGCCGAGCGGCACCCCGACTGGACCGGCGGCCGACTCAAGGACGCGCTGATGTCGACGTCCAGGCAACTCGACGCGTCCGCATACGTGTTGGGCGCCGGACGAGTGAGCGTGCCCGAGGCGGTGAAGGCCGAGGTCACGGCCACCGGAAGCGCCGATCTGGGCTACTACCGCTGGCCCTACGCGTCGAACGAGCCGGTGACCAGGACTCTCACCTACTCCAACTCCGGGGACCGGCCTGCCGAGTTGAGACTGACCGTGTCCGGCGCACCCGAGGGGGTCGCGACGCTCGCCGACTCCACGCTGACCGTGCCCGCGCACGGGACCGCCACCACGACCGTGACCGGGGACGGCGGCAAGGCGCCGGTCGGCAATACCAGCGGGCGGATCGTGGCCTCGGCGGCGGACGGCACGCCCGTCGCGCACACCGCCTTCGGGCTGGTCAAGGAGGAGGAGCGGTACACCCTCACCGTGCACGTCAGGGACCGGGACGGCGGCGTCACCGCGGCCGACCTCGTGGTGCAGCGGCTCGCCGAGGGTGTCGACCCGTTCCCGGAGCACGTCGGTGACACCGGCACGGTCGAACTGAGGCTCCGGCCGGGCACGTACAGCCTGAACACCTTCCTCGACGTGCGGGGCAGCCGTGGCGCCGACTCGCTCGGGCTCGGCTTCCTCGCGGCACCCGAGATCGCACTCGACCGCGACCGCGAAGTCACGCTCGACGGGCGCCGGTTGAGGGAGATCGCGGCCCATGTCGACCGGCGAACCGAGACCCGGCAGCTGCTCATGGAGTACGACCGGGCGGCGAACGGCGCGGACCTGTTCGGGGCCGTCCAGGTGCCGCTCCAGTACGACAGCGTCTTCGCGGCGCCCACGGCGAAGGTGACACAGGGCAGCTTCGAGTACCGGACCGTATGGCGGCTCGGGAAGCCGCTGCTGGAGGTGAAGGGCGTCGGGGAGGCGGTGGTCCAGCCCGGGGGCATGCTCGTCGAGGGCCGCCGCACGCTCCCGCTCGTCGATGTCGGCAGCGGCGACACGGGCTCCGGTGACACGCGCTCCGGTGACACGGGCTCCGAGGTCGGGGGATACGGCGGAAAGGACGTGCGGGGCAAGGCCGTGCTCGTCCGGATGGAGGAGGGTGCGGTGCCGTCGGAGATCGCTCAGGCGGCCCAGGACGCGGGCGCCGCGGCGCTGTTCGTGACGGACGACGTACCGGGCCGCCTCAACGCCTGGTTCGGCACCGACGACAACACGGACCGGCCGATCCAGATCGCCACCCTGAACGCGGCGGACGCGGCGCGACTCCGCTCGGCGGGGCGGGCCGGGATGAACGGGACACGCAACACGCCCTACACGTACGACCTTTCGGAAGGGCACGAGGGGAGCATCCCGGCGCGTGACCTCACCTATGAGCCGTCGTACCGCCAACTCGCCGTGCTGAACACGAAGTTCCATGCGGTGAAGCCCGTCTCGGGCAGTGAGTTCCGGTACTTGCTCACCGATGACGCGTTCCCCGTCGGGATCGGCTTCCAGGAGCGGGCCGACTTCCCGGCCGAGCGGACCGACTACGTGTCCACGGGCCCCGGCCAGCTGTGGTACGAGTCCGTCGACGTGGGCGCCGGGGACCTGGAGGAGCGCAGCGGACTCGTCCGCCACCGCGGGGGCACGCGGCAGGACCTCGACTGGTTCCGGCCGGTCTGGCACCCCTGGCTCGGCACCGGGCTCGGCTGGGGGCAGCAGCGCTCCGGCTCGACCCTGCAGTTCAACGTCCCCGGCTGGGGCGACTCCGGACCCGACCACACCGGCTTCGGCAACGTGTGGGACGAGAACAGCGGCATGACGCAGTTCACCGAGGTCCACCTCGACGGGGAACCGGTCGACCGGCGGACCGGCTCCGCCGCGTTCGTCCGGGACGCGCCCGCCGACGAGCACACGTACACCGTCGTCACGGACACGACCCTGGACGCGGACCGCTGGAAGCTCGCGACGAAGGGCCACTCCGAGTGGACCTTCAGATCGGCGGCCACCCCTGAGAACCGCTGGACGACCCTCCCCCTGATCAACCTGGGCTTCGACCTCGACACGGACCTGACGGGGAACGTAAGGGCGGGTGGCCGGCTGCCTGTGGCCATCAGCGCGTCGTACGTGCCGGGGGCCACGGAATCCCTCAGGGGGCGCAGCCCCCGAGGGGCGCGGGGAACTGCGCGCCCAGCCCGACTCGACCCGCACCCGACAACCGACGATCCGTCCCCCGGCCCTGGAACCCTCGGCAGAGCAACCCTCGAAGTCTCGTACGACGACGGCACGTCATGGCAAAAGATCAGCCTGCTGGAAACCGGCACCGACACCTGGCAGGGCACGCCGACCGTGCCACGCGGCGCCACCTACATGTCACTGCGGGCCTCGGCCGCCGACGACCGCGGCGGCTCCGTGACCCAGGAGATCATCCGGGCGGTGGGCGTGCGGTAGACGGGCGCTGGGCGTGCGGTGGGCCGCGACTCACCGCCCCCGCTCCACAACGCCCCGCTCCACAACGCCCCGCTCCACAACGCCCCGCTCCACAACGCCCCGCTCCACAACGCCCCGCTCCACAACGCCCCGCACCACAACGCCCCGCACCACACCCAGCTCCACCAAGTCCTGTGGACGGATGCGGAGTTGGTCGGCCGTGGCCCGTACCTCCTCGGCCGGGCGCTTGAGGATGGCGGCCGCGAGTTCGGGGGCGATGACGGAGAAGTAACTGTCGGGCGTGGCCCACGTGTTGCCGGGGGCGGCGAGGGCCAGGGCCCCGCCCGAGCCGCCCTCCCCGATCAGCAGCGTGGTCACCGGGGTCTCCGCCGCCGCCACCGCGGCGAACAGCTCCGCGATCGCCGCCCCCGCGCCCTGCCGTTCCGCCTCCGCGCCGTTGGCGGCGCCCGGGGTGTCCACCAGGGTCAGCACGGGGATACGGAGCCGGTCCGCGAGCCGGATCAGCCGGGCGGCGGTGCGATAGCCGGCGGGGAGCGTGGCGGTGCCGGTCTGGGCCGCGTACGCGACCGTACGGCCGTCCTCCGCCCGGATGCCGAAACCGCAGAGCATGCCCTCGTCGGTGCCGCCGCAACGGTCACCGCTGATCGCCGCGCGCCGGGTGAAGCAGGCGTCCAAATAGGCCTCGGCGTGCGGCCGTTGCGGGGCACGGGCAGCGCGTACGGCATCCCAGCCGGTGGCCGGGAGACCGGCGTCGCCCAGCGCCGGGGGCGGCGGCACGGGGTCCGTCGTCGGGAGGTCCGGCGACGGGTCGGTCAGCAGCCGCAGCCAGAGCGCCAGCGCCTTCGGCAGCTCCCGCTCGGGCACCACCGCGTCGACCGCTCCCGCCGTGAGTTGCGCCTCGGCCGTGTAGGCGGCCGGGTCCGCGTCGGGGGGCCGGACCCGCGAGCCCGCGAAGCCCACCTGTGTGCCGGGCAGCGCGAGGATCACATCGGCGCCCGCGCCCAGGGTGGCCCAGCCGCCGCCCGTCGTGGGGTCGCGCAGTACGGCGATCTGAGGGAGGCCGGCCGCCCGCGTGAGCACCGACTGCCGTGCCACCCGGTGGAGTTGGACCAGTGCGCGCATGCCCTCCTGCATCCGGCTGCCGCCCGTCGCGACGAGGGAGACGACCGGGAGGCGGTGTGCGCGGGCGTAGGTGTGCGCGGCCTCCAGCCGGTCGCCCGTGCGCTCGCCCAGCGAGCCACCGAGGAACCCGAACTCGAAGGAGATCAGCACCGCCGGGGTCGTACGGCCGTCCTCGCCCTCGACGGTGGCGGTGCCGCAGACGACGGACTCCTCCTCGCCGGTGCGGTCCGCGGCCCGCGCGCGCGAGGCGTCGTACCCCTGCCAGGACAGGGGGCCGTCCGGCCCGTACGAGCCCCGTGGGGTGGGGGGTGCGAGGTCGGTGAAGCCGGTGCCGACCAGGGCGATCGCCTCGCGGGCCGTGAACCGGCGGGAGCCGTGGACCGCGGCGGCCTCAGTCATGGGCCAGCGCGCGCTTCATGATCTTGCCCATGTCGTTGCGGGGCAGGGCGGCGAGGTAGTGGACGACGCGGGGACGCTTGTGCGGCGCGAGACGGTCGGCCACATGGTCCGCCAACTCGGATGCGGACGGGGGGCTTTGGGCGTCGGCGGGCACGATCCACGCCACGATCCGCTCGCCGAGGTCGGCGTCGGGTTCGCCCGTGACCGCGGCCTCCCGTACGCCCGGGTGCTCGATGAGGGCGTTCTCGATCTCGCCCGCCCCGATCTTGTAACCGCCGCTCTTGATGAGGTCGGTGGCCTTGCGGCCGACGATGCGTACGTACCCGTCGGGGTCGCGCACCGCCATGTCACCGGTGCGGAACCAGCCGTCCTCGGTGAAGGCCGCCGCCGTCGCGTCGGGCCGGTTCAGATACTCGGTGAAGAGGTTCGGGCCCCTGACCTGGATCTCGCCCACGCTCTCCCCGTCGTACGCCTCCAGGACCGTCCTGCCGTCCTCCTCCGTCAGCCGCAGTTCGACGCCCGGCAGCGGTACGCCGACCGTGCCCGCGCGGGGCTCGCCGTCGGCGCGGACGCTGGTGTTCATGAGCGTCTCGGTCATCCCGTACCGCTCGATGACCCGCCGGCCCGTCGCCTCCGCGATCCGCTCGTGGTCGTGCACCGGCAGGGCCGCCGAGCCGGACACGAGCAGGCGTGCCCGCCCCAGCGCCTTCGCGAGCGCCGGGTCGTCGGGCAGGGACTCCGCGATCCGGTGGTACATCGTCGGCACCCCGAACAGCATGGTGGCGCCGTCGGTCAACTCCCGTGTCACGCCCGCCGTTTCGAAGCGGCCGAGGTGCCGTACGGATCCGCCGCGGCGCAGTGGGCCGAGGATGCCCAGGATCAGGCCGTGCACATGGAAGAGGGGCAGGCCGTGCACGAGGACGTCGTCGCCGGTCCACTGCCAGGCGTCCGCGAGGGCGTCCAGGGTGGTGGCGACGGCCCGGCGCGGGATGACGGCACCCTTCGGGGGGCCGGTCGTGCCGGAGGTGTAGACGACGAGGGCGGGCAGCTCGTCGGCGAGGTGGTCCGTGTCCGGGGCGAGGGCCGACGAGGCCGGGCCGGTCGCCCGTGCGTCGATGTCGACGTCGACGCGCGCCAAGGAGGCCAGGGCGTCGGGGAGTCGGTCGTCCGGGGCGGCGAGTACGAGGGCCGGCGCGCTGTCCGCCACGATGTGCCCCAGCTCGCTGCCGCCCGACTTCGGGTTGAGCGGCACGGCGGGGACACCGGCCAGCAGCGCGGCGACCACGGCGACCGCCGTCTCCAGGGTGGGCGTGGCCCATACGGCGATCCGGCCCGCCTCCCCGACGCGGGCGGCCAGCGGGGCGGCGGTCGCCGCGAGTTCGCCGTAGGTCAGGGAGCGGTCGCCGAAACGCAGGGCCGACCGGTGCGCGGCGGTGCCGTCCGGGTCCGCCAGTGCCTCGGTCAGGGCCGGGAAGAGAGGGGACACGCGTGCGTACTCCTTGCTCGTCGGGCGTCGGTGCTCGGTCGTTCTCGTTGTCGTCCGTTGTCGTTCGTTCTCGTTCGTATCAGGGTGCCGGACGCGGTGGGCGGGCCGGTGTCACCCCCAGTCGGGTACCACCAGCGCGAGCCACACCACGGCGGGGACCACGGCCACCACGATCCCTCCGTACATCATCAGCTGCCGGAAGAAACGCTCCCGGTCGACACCGGGTGCCGCGGCGAGGACCAGGGCGCCGTTCGTCGAGAACGGGCTCACGTCCACCACGGTCGCCGACACCGCGAGCGCCGCGACCATGCCGATCGCGCCGATCTCGCCCTGCGCCAGGAACGGCACCGCCAGCGGGATCAGCGCTCCCATGATGCCGACGGAGGAGGCGAACGCGGAGACCAGCGCGCCGATGTAGCAGAGCAGTACGGCCGAGAGCAGCGGGACACCGATGTCGCTGACGCCCTCGCCCGCCCAGTCGATCGTGCCCATCTCGTCGAGGACTCCGACGTACGTCAGCACACCGCAGATCAGCAGGACCGTCGGCCAGGCGATCTGGCTGACGGCGTTGCGGCTGTCCTCGGCCCAGACGGTGCTGAGCAGGACGGCGAGGGTGATCGAGGTGAGTCCGGCGTCCAGGTCGAAGACGAGCACGGCGACGACGAGGGCGACGAGCGCGGCGAGGGTGGCGATCCGGGCGGGGTTGAGCCGGGAGGTGTCGTCGTCGGTGTCCAGCGCCACCACGTCCCCACTCCCACTCCCACCTCCACTTCCGTCTCCGTCTCCGGCCCCGCTCCCGGTCGCTTCTCCGGTCGGCCCTCCGGCCACCGCCGCGGCCTTCTGCCGGTCGCGGTCACGGTCGATCGTCTCGGCGCGGCTCAGCTTCAGGCCGCCGAACAGCACGAACACGATCGCGGCGATCACCAGGTTGACGATGAGGGAGGCGAGGAAGAGGGCGATCTCGCTGCCGGGCAGGCCCTCGCGCTCGACGATCCCGTTGACGATCGATCCGTAGATGCTGATGGGCGAGAAACCGCCGCCCTGCGCGCCGTGCACGACCATCGCACCCATCAGCAGCGGGCTGATGGAGTAACGCGCGGCGAAACTCAGGGCGATCGGCGCCACGATGGCGACGGCCGCCGGACTGACCGCGCCGATCGCGGTCAGCGCGCCGGTCAGCACGAACATCACCCACGGGATCAGCACGACCCGCCCGCGCACGAGCCGGATCGAGGCGTGCACCAGCCAGTCGGTCGTGCCGTTGGCGCGGGCGATCGCGAAAAGGTACGTCACGCCGACGAGCACCACGAAGAGGTCACCGGGGAAACCGGCGAAGATCTTGTCGGCGTCGAGGTCGGCGACGAGTCCGCCCACTCCGAAGGCGGCGGCGAAGGCGAGGGCGCCCATGTTGATGGAGCGGGTGGTGGCGATGACGAACACCACGACGAGTACGAGGATCGATATCAGTTCGGCGGACATACGGGCTCCCGTCTTTGGGTCCCTTGTCGAGTGGGGGGCCGAGGGGGGGGTGGGGGAGGTGGGGGATGTGCGTGGGGTGGTCAACTGGCTGAGTGGCCAAGTGGCTGAACCACATTGGGCGGCCGTGGTGGAGAGCGTCAAGAGAGATGACGTAAATTGGCTCAGCCACTCATCCACCAGATCGAGAGGTAAGGGGGAAGACCGGACATGACCGACGCACTGCGGCCCATGGGGTCCAAGCCGCGCCTGTACGAGCAGGTCCTCGACCGGCTGCGCAGCTACGCCGCCGAGGGCGGCCTCGGTGCCGGTGACCGGCTGCCGCCCGAACGCGACCTCGCGGCCAGACTCGGTGTCAGCCGCGCCTCCGTGAAGCAGGCCATAGTGGTCCTGGAGGTCCAGGGCCTGGTCGAGGTCCGCCACGGCGGCGGCACCTACCTCGTCCGGGACACCCTCGACGCCGAGCCGGTGGAACAACTCGTCGACCGGCGGCGCCGGTTGCCCGACGTGCTCGACGCCCGCGAGGCCCTGGAGACCAAGCTCGCGGAGCTGGCCGCCGAGCGCCGCACCGACGAGGACGTGACCGCCATGGACTCCGCCCTCGCGCACATGCGGGCCGAGATCACGGCGGGCGGCCACGGGGTGGAGGGCGACCGGCTCTTCCACGCGGCGGTCACGGCCGCCGGGCACAGCACGATCCTCGCGGAGTTCATGCGCTCGATCTCCGACCAGATCACCGAGAGCCGCCATGAGTCGCTGCGGCAGCCGGGCCGGCCGACCCGGTCCCTGACCCAGCACCGCGCGATCTTCGACGCGATCGTCGCCCAGCAGCCGGGGCGGGCCGCCGCGGCGATGCGACGGCACGTCCAGACGGTGGCGAGGGTACGGCTGCTGGACTGGGACCCGGAGGAGAGCGAGCGGCAGACGCCGTGACGGGCGTGGTTAGGATCGGGTGTTATGACCGTGTCCTCCGCACCTCCCTCGTCCCAGCCGTCCCCGTCGCCTCAGGCGTCCCCGCCCGCGGGCGGCCGGGAGCCCACCATCCTCGCCACGTCCGGCGGCCACCGTGGCTGGGGTGCCCGGACCATGGTGGAGTTCGACGCGCTGGTGCACCACGCGGTCGACCTGTCGGGCGCGCACGGCCGCCGGCCCCGGGTGATGTACGTCGGTACGGCGATCGGTGACGCCGAACACTTCGCGGCGCGGATGGCCGAGGCCGCGCGGGTCGCGGGATTCGACCTCGTTCCCCTCAACCTCTTCCCGCGGCCCAACTTCGACGACGTCGAGGGCGCTGTCCTGGAACAGGACGTCATCTGGGTGATGGGCGGCTCGGTGGCCAACCTTCTCGCGATCTGGCGGGTGCACGGCATCGACGACGTCATGCGCAGGGCCTGGCGGTCCGGGGTCGTCCTCAGTGGAGTCAGCGCGGGGTCGATCTGCTGGTTCCAGGGCGGCGCGACGGACTCGTTCGGTCCTGAACTGCGGCCCGTGACCAACTCGTTGGGCTTCCTGCCGTACGGCAACGGCGTCCACTACGACTCCGAGCCGGGGCGGCGCCCCCTGATCCACGACCTCGTCGCGGACGGCACGCTGCCCACCACGCACTGCACGGATGACGGGGTAGGGCTGGTGTACCGGGGGACGGAGCTGGTGGAGGCGGTGGCGGAGGTCTCCGGGAAGGGGGCGTACGTCGTGACGCGGGAAGGGGACGGAGCGGTGGAGGAGCGGGTTGAGCCGCGGCTGCTGCCGGGGGTCGGGTAGGGGGCGCGGTAGGGGGTGGGGGTGCGGGACGTACGGCGGGTGCGGGCCGGTGGGGGCTTGTCGCGCAGTTCCCCGCGCCCCTGAAGACACAAGACTGCGCCGTTCCCCGCGCCCCCGAAGACGAAAGACTGCGCCGTTTCCCGCGCCCCTCACCTACGCGCCCCTCACCTACGTGGTTGTCACGTCTGCTACTACGCAGCTCACGTTGTCCGGGGCGCCGGAGGTGTTTGCCTCGGATATCAGGGACTGGGTGGCTTCCGCCGGGGTGGGGGATGTCCTGAGGGTCTCCCTGATGGTGTTCTCCGCTACTGCCGTCGGCAGGCCGTCCGAGCACAGGAGGTAGCGGTCGCCGGGACGGGCGTCGTGGAGGCGGATGTCGGGGCGTGGTGCCCCGGCCCCCGTCAGGGCCTTCGCGAGCAGCGTGCGCTGAGGGTGGGCGGTGGCCTCCTCCGGAGTCAGGCGGCCCTCGTCGAGCAGCGACTGGACCACCGTGTGGTCGTGGGTGATCCGGAAGAGCTCGCCGTCGCGCAGGAGATAGGCGCGGGAGTCGCCGATGTGGACCAGGGCGAGTTGGGAGCCCGTCCACACCATCGCGGTGAGGGTCGTGCCGGTCTGCGGGTCCGTCGGGCCCGCCACCTCCCGGACCGCCTCCGTGGCGCCCTGGACCGCGTCCTCCAGGAGGTTGAGGACGCTCCCGGCGTTGAGCGGTTCGCGGTCGAGGAACTTCAGGGCCTCCACGGCGGCGCCGCTCGCGGGCGCGCCCCCGGATCCGAAGCCGTCGGCGACGGCCAGGACGCGGGTGCCCGCGTACGCCGTGTCCTGGTTGGCGGCGCGGACCCGGCCGGTGTCGGACAGGGCGGCGTACCGCAGTTCCAGCCTGCTGGGAGTGGTGGGCATGGTGGTCTCCTTGCTCGGGTGCGGGGGCGTCAGATGGGCCACGAGGAAGGACGCCAGGTCGCGGCGCGTCGCCGTCTCCGCCTCGACCCGGGACCAGAACGCCCGGATCTCCCGCGCGGCGGCAGCCGGTTCGAGGACGCCGACCTTGCGGATCTCCGCCAGCGGCATGCCGAGCCGGCGGAGCCAGGCCACCAGGCGCGCCTGCTCCAACTGCTCCGGCGCGTAGTAGCGGTAGCCCGTCTCCGGGTCCACCCGTGCGGGGCGCAGCAAGTCCAGCTCGTCGTACAGCCGCAGTGCCTTCGGTGACAGTCGGCAGACCTTCGAGAAGGCCCCGATGGTCATCGAGGCGCTGCTCATGCCGTCGCCCATGCCGTTGCTCATGTCGGTGCCCGTGCCGTTGTTCATGGTGTTCCTCCCTTCCGTCACCGATGGTGTGGTCTCCCCGAAGGGGAAGGTCAAGCGCGGTTGTTAACCTGCGACCGGTATGACCGGAGTGAGCCGACACACCGTCCAAGGAGCCCGCCGTGGCACGCACCATTCCCCGTATCGCCCTGGTCACCTGCCAGGAGGTGCTGGAAGCCGGGTACGACCGTGACCTGCCCGTCCTCGCGGACGCGGTGCGGCAGGCGGGGGCGGACCCCGCCGTCGTGTGCTGGGACGACGCCGGCGTCGAGTGGGGCCGCTTCGACCTCGTGCTCATCCGTTCCACCTGGGACTACAGCTGGCGGGCCGCCGAGTTCCTGGCGTGGGCCGACCGCTGCGGGGCCGCGACGACCCTGGCCAACCCGCCGGAGGTCGTGCGGTGGAACGCCGACAAGCGGTACCTGGGCGACCTGGCCGCCGCCGGTGTGCCCGTGGTCGACACCCGCTACCTCGCCCCGGGCGACCCGGCCGACCTGCCCGGCGACCGCGAGTACGTCGTGAAGCCGACCTCGGGGGCCGGAGCCCGGTACGCGGCCCGCTACACGCCCGAGGACCACGAGACCGCCGTACGGCACCTGGAGCGCATGCACGCCGAAGGGCTGACGGCGATCGTGCAGCCGTACGTGCGGAGCATCGACACGGCGGGGGAGAGGGCCCTGCAGTTCTTCGGCGGGCGGTTTCTCCATGCCATCCGCAAGGGGGCCGTCCTCGAACCCGGTACCGCCTTCGACGACAAGAAGGTCCCGCACCCGAATCTGCGGACCTGGGAGCCGAGCGCGGCCGAACTCGCCGTCGCCGAGCGGGCGTTGGCCGCCGTGCCCGGTGCGCCCGAACTGCTCTACGCCCGGGTGGACCTGGTGGACGGCGACGACGGGGCGCCCCGCGTCATGGAGCTGGAACTCGTCGAGCCCAATCTCTTCCTCTTCCTGCACGAGGACTCCGTGCCGGTCGTCGCCCAGGCCCTCGTCAAGGCCGCCGCTCGGTGACCGCCACGCGCTGAAGCAGCCCGTACGTGAACTCGGCCACGCAGTCCCGCCGAACACTGTCCGAGCTGCCCGAGCCCTCCGAGTCACCCGTGCCGTCCGGTGCCGTGAAGGCGAGCCCCCAGCGCGTCGGCGCCGACCCCTCCAGCGGGCGGGCCGGCGCGAAGGCGCGGGCGGCCTCGTCGACCGTGCACGACCACGGAGTCAGGTCGGCCAGTGACCGCAGCTCGGGCGAGGGGGCGCCCGGCGCGCGGACCAGCCACTCGTTCCAGGCCACCCCGCCCGGAGCCACCAGCACCTCGAAGCGCAGGTCCGGCCAGAGGGGGACCGGCCACAGCAGCGCCTCGCAGGACAGGTCGCCGATCCGCCGGGGCGTCACCGACTCGGGGTCGCCCAGGATCGAGCGGTAGCGGGCGACCGCGCCCCGGCTGCGCGGCGCGTGCCGCATCGCCTGCCAGCGCCGGTTGGCCTCACGCATCTCGGCGACCGAGGCGCCCAGCGTGTGGCGGGCGTCCTCCACGAGGTCCGCGTTGTGGTCGGCCATGCGGCGCAGCAGCACGAGCTGGAAGTCGAGCGGGGTGAACGGTCCGGCGCTAGCCGGCTTGGCGGAAGGCATGCGACCCATCGTCGCGCACGTGCCCCGCATGCCGTACGTGCCCCTCGTGCCGCCCGCCCGGGTGGCGGCCGTCGGGGAGGAAGAGCACCGAGTTCACGTACCGGACGTATCCCGGGCCCCGGAACGGCAGCACCCGGCGCAGCAGGCCCTGGGAGACCACGTGCGCGGCGCGCGCCTGGTGGGCCTCCAGGTCGAAGGAGGACAGCGGCAGCCAGGTGTCGCCGGGCAGCACCCAGCCCTCGTAACCCCGCTCGGAGAGGTGGGAGACGACCGTGTCGACGGGCTGGATGCGGGCCTCCAGCTCGATGAACAGGGCCGGGCGGTCACGGGTGAGGAGGGTGCCCGCCCCGCGCAGCACCGCCAGTTCGCTGCCGTCCACGTCGATCTTGATGAAGCCGACGTCGTGGAGGTTCAGGCTGTCCAGGGTGAGGCAGGGGACGTCCAGGGCGCGGGCGTGGATGTCCCGCCGGACCAGGGACGAGACACCTCGGTCGCCCTGGTCGCCGGGCGGCAGCCACAGGCGGGCCGTGCCGGAGCGGTCGCTCGCGGCGGCGCGGACGACCTGGACGTTGCCGGGGGTCGCGGCGGTGATCAGCCGGGCCAGGTGCGGGACCGGTTCGACCGTCACCACGCGGCGGGCCCGGCCCGAGAGCCGGCGGGTCCAGGGGCCGTACCAGCCGCCCACGTCGACGGCGGTTCCGCAGCCGGACGGGCAGAGGTCGCCGAGCCGGGCCAGCTCGGGTTCGAAGCGCGGATAGACCGAGCGGGCGGCAGCGGCGACCAGCCGCACCGGCACGAAGGGGGCGAGACGGGCTGCCAGGGTCATGGCGTCATCGACCCCGGCTTCCGGGGCCCGCCGCGGGAGCCGAGGTCGCCGCCCCCGGTGATCCGCAGCAGCAGATCCTCGTGCTCGTCGTCCGTCACCTGCTCGCCGGAGGACGGCAGGAGCTGCGGGATGCCGTCCACGATCGGATAGCGGCGGCGCAGCCGCGGATTGTAGAGAGCGGCCTCAGTGCCCTCGGTGGTCTCCGGGCCCCCCGTCTCTCTCCCGAGGAGATGCAGCGGCCCCTTGTCCAGCGGGCACGCCAGTATCTTCAGCAGCGGGTCGTCCGGGTTCATGGCTGGTCAACTCCCTTGTGGGGGATAAGGACTGAGATGTCGGCGGTGGGTCGTGCTTGGGCATCGCGAGGAGTACGGAGACCGCCAGCGCCGTACCGCCGATCCGCAGCGCCAGCCGCAGCGGGTCCTCGGGCAGCGCCTCGCCGAACGCGACCGTGCCGAGGACGGCCGTGAACAGACAGGTCACCGTCGTGCAGACCGGCACGATCAGCGAGGCCCGGCAGCGCTGCAGCGCCGCCTGCGACATGACCAGGCCGAACGCCCCGGTGAACAGCAGGAGATACGGGTACGGGGAGCGCAGCAGCCCGAGCACCGCGCCGCCGAGCCCACTGCCGGTGAGGTGGCTCGACACGCCCTTGATGGCCAGCGAACTGACCCCGTACAGCAGGCCCACCGCGACGCCGTACTCGACGCCTGTCGTCGGCATGCGGTGCCGGTGGCGGGCGCGGCGCTCGGCGGACCCGTACAGCCAGACGCCGAGCGCGAGCGTGGGGACGCAGACCAGCAGGATCAGCGGAGCGGGGGCGCTGACGCTGACCGTGTCGGAGCCCTCCTTCAGGGACAGCACCACCATCAGGAGCGCGAGCAGGATCGCCCCGAGCGCGTACCGTTCGCGGCCCGACGTCTCCTCGCCGAGCAGCACCGAGGAGAGCAGGACGAGGATGACGAGCCCGGAGACGAAGATGCCCTGCGCGGCGGCGATCGGCAGGGTGCGGTAGACGACGAGCTGCGCGCCGAAGCCCGACGCGAGGGCGAGTGAGCCGCCGATCCACAGCCGGCTGCCGAGGACCAGCCGCAGCAGCCGGGCGGGGCGGCGGACGCTCACCTCGGGCAGTGCCGCGAGCGCCCGTTTCTCCAGTACGAATCCCGCGCTGTAGAGCACGTTCGCCAGCAGGGCCGCGGCCACTCCCCACCACATGGTCTACGTCCTTCGCGCGTGCAGGAGAAGGATGGAGGCCATCGACGGGACACGGCACGCCAGCCGGTCCAGCGGGCGCAACGGCCGCGGTACGCCGTGGAAGGGCGCACCCCGCAGCCGTACGACCTCGAAGCCCGACGCGGTCACGAACTCCCGCAGCGCGCGGGCCGTGTAGAGCCGCAGATGGCCCACCACCTCCTTGCCGGGGCGGCCGTGGATCGCGCGCAGGCTCACCTCCGAGAAGACGGGCTGCACGCCGGCGAGGAGCAGGGCCCGGTTGTACCAGGCGGCCAAGTTGGGTGTGGAGAGCATGAGATGACCTCCGGGGCGGAGGATCCGGTGGAGCTCGTCGAGCGCCGCGTCCGGGTCGACGAGGTGTTCCACGACCTCGCTGAACAGGACGGCGTCGGCGGTGGCGGATCCGAACGGCAGCCCGCCGTCGCTGAGTTCGCCGCGTACCGCGTACGGGAGACGGGCGTGGGCGCGTCTGAGGGCGTCCTGGGACCAGTCGACGCCGACGATGCGGTGACCGGCGAGGAGCGGGGCGGCGGTCGCGGCGGCGGTGCCGTCGCCGCAGCCGATGTCCAGGACCGTGCGTGCGCCGGAGGTGGCCGGGCCGAGCGCGTCCGCGAGCATCCGGGCCTGGCGCAGACTGCGGGGCGTGCCGGAGGCGACCGGGACGGCCGGGTCCTCGTAGAAGTCCCGCAGGCCGTGCGGTCCGTGGGACCCGTGCGGCTCGTGCGGTGGCCTGCGGGGCGGGGCCGTGGTCATGGGGTGCCCTCCGCGGCGTCGGGTGGATGGCGTTCCGTCGCGTGCAGGTAGTGCTCGAAGAGGTCGCGGAGGTGGCTGCCGTCGCCGTGGCTCAGCAGGGCGCGCGACCAGCGGAGCGCCACGTGCAGACGGCCCGCCGTGGCGGCCGTCGTCACCGTGAGCCCGCGGGGCATCCGGGCGGGCGCCGAGAACCAGACGGCGTGCGCCCGCCCGGCCTCCTCCCCGAAGTCCAGGGCGTACGGAACCCGGCCGATATTGCTCAGCAGGGTGGTCGACGTCCAGGGCCCGGCGGCCCTGCGCAGCCCTCTGGTGACCGCGGCCCGCCAGGCGACGGGCATCACCGGAGCCGTCAACAGGGAGGCGCCGTGGCCCAGTTGGGGGCGGGGCTGGGCCTTGAGGGCGCGGGTGCGGTCCGCCGTGCGGCGCAGCAGCGCGGCCATGTCCGAGGCGTCCAGCTCCTCGGGGGCGAAGGGGACCTCGACGAGCCGGGTGCCGTTGCCGATGGGCATGTCCGTGCCGCGCGGGCGGTCGTCCACCGGCATCGTGATGCGCAGCGGACGCGGACGGGCCCCGTGCTCCCGGTTCCAGTGCGCGATCATCAGGGCGGTGGCGGCCATCAGCTGGTCGTTCACGGTGTACGGGGAGCCCTTGGGCCGCCGCGGGACGCCCAGCTCGGTGACGAGCATGCCGTTGCCGTGGTGCTGGGGAGGCTCCGGGGTGCCGTGTGCCACCCGGGCGGGCGGTGCCCAGGTGGAGGGGGTGTCCGGGTCGCGCGGAACCTCGGCGGTCGTGCGGGTCGGGGGCGCCGCCGGGGAGTTGTCCCGGCCGCCGTACAGCTCCGCCGCGGTCGCCAGGACCCGCAGACAGGCCGGACCGTCCAGAGCGGTGTGGTTGATGGTGAGGAACAGGACCGTGCCGTCGGCCGCGGGGTCCCGGACGACCTCCAGCCGGATCGGCGGGGCGGCCGAGAGCGGCGGGGCGTCGCGCAGCGCCCGGCCCCGGGCGTGCTTCAGCGCGTCCCGGTCGGGCGCCGGGAACAGGACGGCCTCCACATCGGCCTCGGAGGTCAGCTCCCACTCGTACCGCCTGCCGTACCAGGGGCGGGCCGCCTCGCGCATCAGGATGCGGGGGTGGCGGTGCAGGGCCCCGGCGAACGCCCTGCGCAGGCGGTCCGGGTCGAGGCGGCCCGGCAGATGGACCTCGATGTGGACGGTCTCCGGTTCCTCCTCCTGGAGGCAGTGCCGGGCGACCTCGTCCACCACGGGGAACGGGATGCGGGCGGGTGGTCGCGGGGGGCCGTTCGTGCCGTCCCGTGCGGGCTGCTCCACGGCGGTCATGTGCCCTCCCCTTCGCCGGGACGCCCGCGGCTCCCGGAACTCCGGCGGCCGGCGGGCCCCGCCGTCCGCGGTGACCCCGGCCCGCGCGCCGAGACCGTCGGACCGGAGGCGAGCCGGGGCGGCTCCGTCGGCACGAAGGGCGGCGGCGGTGACCCCGGAGTGCCTGGTGCTCCCGGAGTACCCGGAGTACGTGGTGCACCCGGTGCGCCGGGAACGCCGTGCTGCGCGGGTGCGCCGGGCCCGGGGTCCGTCCCGGGGCCCGCGTGCTCCCCTCGCGTCCGCTGCGGCAGCGGCGCCGTCGGGGCCTCGGACCCCGGGAGCGGAGGCGGCAGCGCGCTCGTGCCGGACCGGCCGGAGCCCCGGGCGCCGCCCGGGCCGCCCCGCCCGCCGTACGACGCCTCGCCGACCGTCACCAGACCGGCGAACAGGCCGATCAGTGCCAGCAGTTGGGCGGTGCGCCCGAACGCCCCGGCGCCCTCGGCGACCGGCTCCCCGGCTCCCGTCGCGGCGGCGATCCCGGCCCCCGCGAGCGCGAGGAACGCGAGGGGGACGAGCAGCTCGTGCCGTCGCCGGGCGAGCAGCGCCAGGACGGGCACCAGCAGCGCGAGGAACCCGGCGATCACGATCCCCACCAGGGTCAGCGCGACCGTGCCCAGGATCGGGCCGGGCGGCGGCACCGGCGAGGGCCCGTCCGGATTGGGCGAGCGCCGCCGGAACAGTACGAGGCCCGCCAGGACGAGGACCCCGACACCGCCGCCGATCAGCCCGGCCTCGTACACCGTGGACGGCTCGTACGAGAGCTTCACCGTGCCGCCCTCGCCCGCCGGGACGCGCCAGCCCTGCTGCCAGCCGTCGAGGCGTACCGGGTCGAGTTCGCGGCCGTTCAGCGTGGCCTTCCAGCCGTCGTTGAAGTTCTCGTACGTCGTCAGGTAGGAGGCCGCGCCCGAGCCGACGGTGACCTCGCGGCGGTCGCCGAGCCAGTCCCGTATGCCCAGTTCACGGCTCTGCGCAGTCGGGGTGGTGACCGTGCCGCGGGTCAGCGTGACATCGGTGACGGCCAGCGGGCCCGCGTCGCCCGCCTCGACCCGGTGCGCGCCCGAACCGAGCGACAAGTCCGCGTCCGTGCGCCCTTCCTGGCAGAGCGTCAGCTCGACCGGCCGGCGCGCCACGAGGTCACCGACCGTTCCCTTGGCGCTCGTCTCGTACAGCTCGTCGTCGACGGCGAGCGTCGGGCCCTTACCGCAGGGCAGCTCGAAGGGGCGGGAGGAGAGGGTCTTCGGGGTGCGGTAGCGGTCGTCCAGGGCGGGGATGTACGCCTCGGTCAGGCCGACCGGAAGCTGCATGTCCTCGTCGGCGAGGGGGTTGTGGACGGTCAGCGGGGCCGTCTCGGTGACGGTGATGTCGAGCCGGTCCGTGGTGATCGGGTCGAAGCGGACGATGCCGTTCTCGTCGACCCCGGCGACGACCGCGCCGTCCGGGGAGCTGATGTTCACCTCGGTGGGCCGGGTGGACAGTCCGCCGGCCGGGGCGAGGACGACCTCGCCCACCGGCTGCTTGTCCGGCCAGCTCAGCCGGATGGTCGGGTCGTCCCCGGCGATCCACGCGGTGGTCAGATCGCCGTCGGTGAGGTTGCGCGGCGACAGGCCGGTGCCGAGCCGGGCCGTCGAACCGGCCGTCGCGGTGATCCGGTCGTTCTGCTCGGGCGCCACGTCGTACAGCAGCGCGTCGAGCGCGTCACCGGGTACGGGGATCGCGCTCGCCTTCACCGCGTACGTACCGGCCGCGTCCGAGGTCCAGCGGCGGTGCAGCCCGACCTCCGTGCCCGTCGGGGAGAAGCTGCCGGGGTCGGAGGCCCGGTGCAGGGAGACCGTCTCGGCCGCCGCTTCGGCGTTCTCGGCGTCCCTCGGGAGCCGCAGCATGCGGGTCACCTGGACGTCGGGGACGCTGATCTCGGAGAAGCCCGCGCCGGAGAGCCCGGAGTGCCGGGCGGTCGACTCGACGACGGTGACCTTCAGCCAACTCGAAGGCCCCTCCGGTGACTTGATGCGCTGACGCGAGCCGTCGGCCCGCAGTGTGCTCGTCTCCGAGCCGCGTTCCGTCTCCACACGCACCCGGGTCGGCGCCGAGCGGACACTCTCCTGCGGCAGCGGGGTGACCCGGATCGACGCCGGGACCTCCGTCTCCTCGGTGAAGCCGATCCGCAGCCACTGCCCGTCCGCCGAACCCACCGCGCCCTCGGCCCACGCCGTGTCGGGGTTGCCGTCGAAGGCGTTCACCGGGTCGTACTGCGGCAGGTAGTACAGCCAGTTGCCGCTCGACGACGCGGTCACCGAGCGCGCCCCGCGCAGCTCGGCCACCGTCTGGTGCCGGATCCCGTCCGACGGCAGGATCTGGTGCGGCTCGTCCCCGGCGTCCTGGTAGCTGCCGGAGTGATTGCGTTCGGTACGGGTGTACGTGTACGAGGTGTTGGCGCCGACCAGGCCGAAGCGGGTGTCGGCGCGCCGCAGCCCGTCGCCCACCACCTGGAGGTCGGGGGAGCCGAGACCGGGATGGTTGTCGCCGGTCAGGACGGTCGCCCGGTCCCGCATCGCCGGGTCCGCGGCCAGCGGCAGCAGCGCCTCGGGCCCGCCGGACACGACGGCGGTGTCGGCGACGGCCTTCAGCCCGGCCTGGCCAGGACGGGGCACGTCGGCGGCCGGCTCGTAGATCTCGACGGCCCGCTGCCGCGGATACAGCCCCTCTATCTGGATGGGCGTGTTCTCCGCGATGCGCCCGCCCGTCATCAGCGGCCCGAAGCCGGTCAGACGCCGGTAGCCCGACTGTTCCAGCGTCCGCTTCACGGTCGTGGTCGGCACATAGCCCAGCTGGTCGGGGTCGAGGTCGTTGCGTACGACGACGTAGTGGACGCCCGCCCGGCCCAGATAGTCCGCCAGGCCCGGGACCTGGCCGCCGGTCTGCAGGGACTGCTCGACGGCGTCCATCGCGCGCCGGTTGCCCGCGGTGCCGAACGGCACGTAGTCCCGCTGGGCCCAGCGGGAGTCGGCGAGCACGTCGAGGGGCTGGTCGATGGTGGAGCCCCAGGTGAAGATGCCGTGCGCGGTGGCGGGCACGACGAGGGCGCGGGAGTCCGGCGAGTACTTCTCCAGCCAGCTCGCCGTGGACTTCCAGTACTTGGGCAGCTCCTGGAACGAACCGGGCTGCAGGATCGACCCGTTGAGGTAGGGCCAGGCGAGCCCGGGGAGGACGAGGACCGCGGCGATCAGGGGCGCGTACCGGCGTCCCCGGATCGGCCGGGCGCCCTGGGCCCGCGCGGCGACCCCGACCAGGTGGGCCAGCCCGAGGGCCAGCGCGAGGGCGAGCCCCGTCTGGAACTTGTAGATGTTGCGGAAGGGGGCGAGCCCGCCGTCCAGCCAGCCCTGGACCACACCGTGGAAGGGCGCGCCGAACGAACCGCCGTACCCGGCCAGGGTGATGAGCGCGGCCGTCATCACGGTCAGCACCAGCCAGCGCCGCTCGGGGATGTCACGCCGGGCCAGTCCGGCGAGGCCGAGGCCGGCCGCGAGCGCCGAGGAGACGACGGCGACCACCGAGGCGGTCACGGTCCAGCCCGCGGGCAGCCAGGCCTCGTTGAAGTGCAGATAGGCGACCCAGTTGCCGGCGCCGCGCAGCGACTCCGTCGCCGCCATGGTGTCCGTCGTGGTCTGCGAACTCTCCACGTACGGGAGGAAGTTCTCGCCGTAGATGCCCAGCACCAGCAGCGGGACGACCCACCAGGCCGTCGCCAGGAGCACGCCCGGCACCCACCAGGCGATCAGCTTGCGCTGCCGTGGACCGCGCGGGCGGGACAGGAGGTAGAGGCCGACGGGCAGCAGGGAGGCCAGGGTGGAGGCCGCGTTGACCCCGCCCATGAAGGGGATGACGAGTGCCGAGCGCAGGGCGGCCACCCGGGCGCTGTGGCGGTCGTTCGTCAGCGGCAGCAGCACCCACGGCAGGAACGCGCCGGGCAGGGCGGCGGCCGAGGTCGAGCCGACGACGATGGTGAACACCGGCCACAGCGCGTACACCACCGCGCCGAGGAGCCGGGAGGCGGAACTGCCGATGTCCAGGCGCTCCGCGAGCCGCAGCGCGCCCCAGAAGGCGACCGCCACGACGAGCGACATCCACAGCCGTTCGGCCAGCCACACCGGCATGCTGATCAGGTCGGTCAGCCAGTAGTAGGGCAGCATCGGGAAGGCGTAGCCGACGTACTGGTCCGCGATACCGCCGAAGCCGCCCCGGTCGTGCCACAGCTGGCCGAGGTCCGCCAGGAACTGCCCGGGGTCGAGCGCGACCCCGAGCTTGGTGTCGAAGGTCTGCCGGCCCGGGTCCACGGCCAGGAACAGCACGAGGACCACGGCCCAGAACCCCAGCAGCCACCGCCGCGACCGGGGCCCCTGCTCGGGGCCTGGGTCCGGGGCGAGGGGGCGGGTCGCCGCCGGGGGAGGGGCCTGGACCGTGCTGGTCATGGACACCGCCGGAGGATGAGGAGGAGGTTCCAGGTGGCGAATTCACGCAGTCCCGGCGCTCTGGCGACGGCCTGGGCGAGGAACGGCCAGTAGCGGGAGCGCGCCGAGACGACCGTGACGTCGTCCCGGGCGCGCACCTGCCGCAGGGTGGGTCCGATGTGCACGGCGAAGAGGTTCTCGCCGAGGGTGTGCTTGGCGGCCCTGCCCGTACGGCGCCGGTAGCGGGCGCGGGCCCGGTCGGCGCCCAGGTAGTGCCAGGGCGCCCACTCGTGACCGCCCCAGGGGGACAGCCAGTTGGTGAACGACACGTAGATCAGCCCGCCGGGCCGGGTGACGCGGACCATCTCGCTGAGGAAGGTCTGCGGGTCGGCGACGTGCTCAAGGACGTTGGAGGAGAAGCAGACGTCGGCCACACCGTCCGCGAGGGGCAGCAGATAGCCGTCGGCGACGACCGATCCCTCGGGGGGCTTCGGACCGAGTTCGCGCGGGTCCGGCTCGAAGAGGTGGCCGTGCGCGCCCCGCCTGCGGAACTCCTCGGTGAAATAGCCGCCCCCGCCGCCCACGTCCACGACGATCCGGCCCTTCACCGGACCGTCGTACGCCTCCACCTGGTCGGCGGCGTCCCGGGCGAGCAGCGTGTAGCAGCCCTCGGGGTCCTCCTGCTCGTGGCGGAAGGCACGGAAGAGGGCCAGGGAGCGGCGCAGGGAAGGGTCCCGCAGACCCGTACCGGGCCCCGGTCTCGCGCCCTTGCGCCGAGAAGTCCTCAGCCGGGAAGTCCTCAGCCGGGATGTCTTCCATCGAGGGGTCTTCGGCCGGGGAGCCTGCCGCCCGGAGTTCCGCCGCCAGGGGGTCATGGTGTCCAGCCCCTCACCGCCTCCGTCGCCACGGCTCTGAACTGGCGGACCGTGCGGTGCCAGCGGTACTGGGCGGCGCGGTCACCGGCCGCCTTGCCCATGAGGGTGCGACGGTGGGTGGACAGGGCGAGGGTGCACCAGGCCGCCGCGAACGAGGACTCGCCGCGGGCCAGCAGGCCCGTCTCGCCGTCCACGATCGAGTCGCGCAGGCCGGGTACGTCGAAGGCGATCGCGGGTGTCTCGCGGGCCGCCGCCTCCGTGACCACCAGACCCCAGCCCTCCACGGCGGAGGGGTGCAGCAGCAGCCATGCGGCGCAGAGCAGGCGGTGCTTCTCGGCCTCGGAGACATGACCGGTGAACTCCACTCCGGGACCGGCCAGTTGCTGGAGCCGCTGCCGTTCGGGGCCGTCGCCGACGATCACCAGCCGGCCGCCGGTGACCGGGCGGACCCGTTCCCACAGGCGCAGCAGCAGTTCGATGCGTTTGTACTCGACGAGCCGTCCCACGGCCAGGAACAGCGGTTCCGGTGAGCGTTCGGCCGGTGCGCCCGGCTCCTCCACACCGTTGTGCACGACCCGGATGCGTTCGCGCTCGACGCCGATGGCGCGCAGCGCGTGGGCCGTCGACGGGGAGACGGCGACCAGCAGGCCGCCGCGCTGCCCGCCCGCCAGTGCCCAGTGTTCGAGTCTTCGGCCGAGCCGGGCGGCGGGGGCCAGCGGTCCGCCGAACCGCATCCGCCACAGGTCGGTGTGCACGTGGTTGACCAGGCACAGGGTCGGTCCGCGGTGCCACAGCGGCGCCAGGTACGGCATGCCGTTGCAGACCTCCACGAGCAGGTCGCAGTCGCCGACCTGACGCTGGAACGCCGATCTGGCGCGCAGATAGTGGCCGAGGTCGCCGCCCGCCGACACGACGCGGTAGTCGCGATACGCGGCGGGGCCGCCGCACAGCAGGGTGACCTGGTGGCCCAGGTGGGTCAGGCCCTCGGCGAGTCTGTCGACGAGGAGTTCGGAGCCGCCCGCTGCTTCGTTGCCGTAGTCACGGCGGGCGAGGAAAACGATTCGGCGCGGCTGTGGGGGGAGCGCCGGGTGTCGCTGCGCGGAGCGGGGGAAGGCGGCGCGCAACGACGAAGGCACGTGCTGGGGCATGGGTGCTCCAACTCGTCTCGGGGTGCGGAACCAGCGTGGGGCGTGGGGGGTTGGTGCGTTCCGGTGCGTGTGAAGGTGCGTGTGAAGGTGCGTGTGGCGGTGCGGTCGGTCCGTTCGGTGCGGGAACCCTGAATGTCCCGCGGTGGCTATCCGTATGGAGGGGTGGAACCGATCGGTGAAACCGTTCTGCCGGTGCTTCGGTGGGGTCTCTGTGGGGGTTTCTGCGGGACTTCTGTGGGGTGTGTTCCGTGGGGGTGGGCGGGGCCTGCTGTGCCGGGGTGCGGAGGGACCGTGTGCGGGTGGGGTGGACAGTTTTCGCCCGCTGGTTCGCTGCGGCTACTCACCGAAGTGACAATTTCGGGGCTTTGTGGAGCTGACGTCTCATCACATTGT
Source organism: Streptomyces sp. NPDC102514 (assembly GCF_055584525.1). NCBI lineage: Bacteria > Bacillati > Actinomycetota > Actinomycetes > Kitasatosporales > Streptomycetaceae > Streptomyces > Streptomyces sp. NPDC102514. The sequence goes on along the minus strand of NZ_JBVJLW010000014.1, from coordinate 95,448 downwards.
GAGCGGTTCCTGGGAGCTCTCGGGCGTATCGGGATGCGGACGCCCTCGTGCCACCAAAACGGCACCGACCGCAGCCAGGAGGAAGCCGACAATTCCCGCCCCCAACGGCACCGTCTGCCCCACCATGCGCAGCAGACCGCTGTCCGTGTCGGCGAGATCCACTTGCTGCTTCTGGGTCTCGGGGGTGAACGCGATCCGCTTGCTGTCGAGCAGGACGACGGCGTCCTTCTTCGTCCCCGGCGCCCGGAGCGTCTTGCGTGGGCCGATCGCCGCGTAGATGATCCGGCCCGTGCGCTGGTCGGCGACCAGCTCGACGCCGTGGTTGGAGTACCACTCCTCGGCGAGCACCTGGCCCGCGTCCTCCACGCCCACGAGGGTGCCCGGCACGAGCCGGGTGCCGGTCTTGGTGGCGGGTACGGTCCCGGTGAACCGCAGACCCTTGTACCCCTGGATCCGCTTCTCACCCCGGTACTTCAGCGTGACGGTCGAGCCGAGGGTGTTGTCCCACCAGATGTACGAGCGTTTCTGCACGTCGAAGGGGAACTTGAGGTAGGCCTCGCCCTCGAAGTACGGCTTCTCCTCGCAGCAGTGGACCGGCTTGTTCGTCTTCCGGTCGGTGACCCAGCGCTCCATGGTCCACTGGAGCGAGTCGTGCGGGTCGGCCGCCGGCAGCGACTTGTTCGTGTCGACGGACGTGGACACGTCCCAGACCGCCCGGCCGCTCTTCTCGCTCTCGGTGACGTCCCCGCGGACCTGCCGGGTGATGGTGATCTTCTTGTCGCGGACGGTCTCGATCTCGTCGGTGTCGAAATAACTGCCCGTGCCGGTGAAGACGGTCGTCTGGTCGGTGTCGATGGGAGTGCGCTGGGCGCGTGGTTCGACGTACCGGGCGAGCAGGGGGGCCAGGACGAGCAGGAAGACGCCCAGACCCAGTACGACCAGGGAAAAGGGTGTGGCAGTACGGCGCATCCGGGCACTCCAAGGTCTCTTGGTGACGCGGCACGGACAGGTGCCGGCACGGTGGGGGAGGGTGCAGGTGCGGTATGGGCCGGGAACCGTAGGCGCACCCTTGACGAAGTGTCAATGCGTTGATGACACTGAGGACTTGCCGGCACCGGGGACTCGTCGGCCGGGACGAGGTGGGCCCGGTGGCGAGGGAGATGTGCCGCGCCCCGCCAGGGGCGCGGGGAACTGCGCGGCCGGCCACCATCGGCCCGCGGATCCAGGACGGCGCTCCCAGCGGAGCGCTCAGGTGGGGGTGACCTTTCGACAGAGAGGCTGACCCGCGATGTCCAGACTGCCCGCCGTCCTGCTGACCGTGACGGCCGCCGCCGTGCTCGCCGTGGGCGCCGCCCTCGGCCTCGTGGCGCTGCTCGACGCGACCCCGGAGCAGCCGAACACGCCACTCATCACCTATGAGACGGCCGGCCGGGAGCGCTGACCATGGCCCTCCGCCCGGCACCCGTCCCCGTGCGCTCGGCCTGGCACGACGTACCGCGCCTGCAGGTGCGGCAGTTCGCCGCGCTCGCGATGGCCGAGGCGCCCGCGCTCGCCGAGCAGATCCTCCAGGAGATACAGCACGAGTATCCGCATCTGCCCGTGGTGCTCGACGACTCGGGCGAACCGATGGCGCTGGTCGGCATCCGCCGGGCCATCGAGGTGTTCGTCCAGCATCTGGAGACCGCCGAGGGCCGGCCGCGCGTCCACCCCGAGGTGTTCCAGGAGTTCGGCCGCGGCGAGGGCATCAACGGCCGCAGCCTCGACTCGCTCCAGGCGATCTACCGGCTCGGGGTACGGCTCGCCTGGCGCCGGTTCGCCGAGATCGGCACGCGCGTGGAGATCCCGCCGCCCGCGATGTACGAGCTGGTCGACGCCGGATACGAGTACCTGGACGGGCTGGTCGACCAGTCCGTACGCGGTTACGCCGAGGCCGCCGCCCGGCAGGCCGGTGAACGCCTGAGGCTGCAGCGCCGGCTGATGGAACTGCTCCTCGCCGAGCACCACCGTGGTGACCCGGCCGAGGCGCTCACCGAACGGGCCGCGCGGATCGGCTGGCCGCTGCCCGGCAAGGTCGCGGTCGGTGTACTGCTGCGGCCCGCCCGGGAGGCCGTCGCCCCCGCCGTGAGCCAGGGCGTGCTGCTGGACATGGAGTACGAGCAGCCCCGCATGGTCGTGCCCGAGCCCGACGCCGCCGGGCGCCCCGAACTGCTGCACCGGGCGCTGACCGGCTGGGCCGGCGCGATCGGCCCGCCCGTGCCGCTGCGCGACGCGGCGAAGTCGCTGCGCTGGGCGGAGGCGGCGGTACGGCTGATGGAGCGGGGACTGCTGCCCGCGGGAGAGGTGCTGTACTGCACCGAGCACACCGAGGCGCTGGTCCTGCTGCAACCGGAGGAGCTGATCGACGACCTGGCGCTGCGCTGTCTGGAGCCGCTCGCCCACTGCGGTCCCACGCACGGGCGGCGGCTCGCCGAGACGATGCTGGCCTGGCTGGAGACGCGGGGCGGGGCTCCCGAGGTGGCCGCGCGCCTGGGGGTCCATCCGCAGACCGTACGGTATCGCCTTCGGCAGATCAGGGAGCTGTGGGGGGACGAGGTCGACGACCCCGACCGGCGCTTCGAGCTGGAACTGGTGCTCCGGGCACAGCGCCTCCGGGGCGAACTGGGCGACCCCCGCGCCCGCCGCTGAACCAGCCTCTCTTTCCCGCCCACCCACCCGTTTACGGCAGTCCACCCGTGGGCCTCCGGAGCCCACCCGTGGGCCTTCAGAAAGAGGGTCCGGCGCACCCCCCGGTCGCGCGCGCCCATTGCCCCGCCCAACCCGTGTGAGTAGCCTGTGTTCGCTATGCCGATCGGCTGTTGAAATTTCGAACATAAGGGAGGGGGCCAGTTGTGGGACGCCTCGTACCTGCCGTAACCAGGGCTCTCGACATACTTGAGCTCTTCCTCGACGGGGACGGCACACTCTCCGCCCCCGACATCGTGCGCAGGCTGCAGTTGCCGCGCACCACCGTCCACGAACTGGTGACGACACTCGCCGCACGTTCGTACATCACGCCCGTACCGGGGCAGCCCGGACGCTACCGGCTCGGCGTACGGCCGTACCAGCTCGGCAGCCGCTACTCCGAGCAGCTGGACCTCGCCGCCGAGGGCCAGCAGGTCGCCCGGTCCGTCGCGGAGACCTGCGACGAGACCGTCCACGTGGCGATCCTGGAGGGCACGGACGTCATCTACATCGCCAAGGTCGACTCCACGCACGCCGTGCGCATGGTGTCCGCCGCCGGCCGCCGCCTCCCCGCGCACTGCACCTCCGTGGGCAAGATGCTGCTCGCCTCGCTGTCCGAGCCGGAGCTGACCTCGCGGATTCCCGACGACGCCGACCTGATCCGGATGACGCCGAACAGCATCACCGAACCGGGCGCCCTGCGCGAGGCCCTCGTCGAGATCCGCGCCCGCGGCATCGCGGTGGAGAGCCGGGAGTCGAACCCCGACGTCAGCTGCATCGCCGCGCCGGTGCGCGACCGCACGGGCCAGGTCGTGGCGGCGCTGTCGATCTCCGTGCCGATGATCCGGTGGAGCGAGGACCGCAAGGTCGAGCTGGAAGGGCTCGCCGCCAAGGGCGCGGCCGAGCTGTCGGAGCGGCTCGGACACCGGAGCGTCGGATGACGCGCCGGCCGTCGGGGACGCACGCGTACGAGGTGGCCGTCCGGGCGGAGGCGGCCCTCGGGGAAGGCCCCACCTGGGACGCGGACGCCCAGCGGCTGATCTGGATCGACATCCTCGGGTCCCGGGTGTTCACGTACGACCCGGTCTCCGGCCGGCGCACGGTACTCGCCACCGAGCAGCACGTGGGCGCAGCCAAGCCGCGGGTAGGCGGCGGCCTGGTCGTCAACCTCCGCGACGGGATCGGCCTGTACGGCCCGGACTCCGTCGCGGCTCCCGGCGGCAGCCCCGCCGGCGACCCTGCCGGTGACCCGCAGGAATTCCGCTGGCTGCGCCGAGAGGTCGTCCCCGGCCGCCGGGCCAACGACGCGGCGGTCGCCCCCGACGGTTCCCTGTGGGCGGGCACCATGCGCTACGACGAGGCGCCGGGCGGCGGCACGCTCACCCGGGTCGCCCCGGACGGCTCCGCCGAGACCGTCCTCGACGACGTGGCGGTGAGCAACGGCACGGGCTGGAGTCCCGACGGCCGCCTCATGTACTACATCGACTCGCCGACACGACGGATCGACGTCTTCGACGTGGACGGTCAACAGGTGAGCAACAGGCGCCGGTTGGCGGTCATCGAAGAGGGGGACGGCTTCCCCGACGGGCTCACCGTCGACGCCGACGGCTGTGTCTGGGTCGCCCTGTGGGACGGCGGCGCCATCCGCCGCTACACCCCGTCCGGTGAGCTGGACCACGTCGTCGAACTCCCCGTACCGCGCCCCACGGCCTGCGCGTTCGGCGGCGCCGACCTGACCGACCTGTACATCACGACAGCCCGTACGGGCCTGGAGGCACCGCACCCGCTCGCGGGCTCGGTGCTCGTCGTCCCGGGCGCGGGACAGGGCCTGCCCCAACCGGCCTTCGCCGGCTGACGGTCGGCAGTTGATGGCTGTCGGCTCACCCCGCCCGGACTCCGGGCGGGGCTCAGCTCCCCTGCCCTGAAGCGTCGGTCCCGTCGGTTCCGTCGGTCAGCGCGGCGGCCGTCATGGTGAGGTGCTCGACCAGGACCGCCGCCGCGGTGTCGGCGTCGCGGGCCAGCGCCGCCTCCTCCAGCCTGCGGTGCTCCTTCGTGGCGTCCCGGCCCGGATTGCGGTGCGCCGACCAGCGCCGGGCCAGCTCGCTCGCGGTCCACAGGCGGTCGAAGGTCTCCAGCAGCGCGGGGTTGCCGCACCCCTCCAGCAGCGTGCGGTGGAAGGCCCGGTGGGCCTCGGCCCAGGCAGCGGTGTAGTACTCACCCTCCTCCGGCGCGAACGCCGGGGTGCGGGCCAGCCGATGGTGGGCCGCCCGCACGCGCGCCTCCCAGTCGAGGTCGCCGCGCTCCACGGACATGCGCAGGACGACCGGTTCGATGGTCCTGCGCGCCTCCGCGATCTCCTGCCAGCGGCGGTCCGAGAACGACGGGACCGTGAACCCGCGATTGGGCAGCCGGTCGGCGAACCCCTCCCCGACCAGCCGCACCAGCGCCTCGCGCGTGACGGCCAGGCTCACGCCCTCCTGCTTCGCCAGATCCTGCGGCTTGAGGGCGTCCCCCGGGGCGAAGTCCCCGCGCATGATCGCGTCCCGCAGGTGTGCGTGGACCTGCTCGGAGAGCATCTGCTTCCCGGCGGGGGCCGGGGGCCGGGGCGACGTGTCAGTCATGGCCTCAGCATAGATGATGTGCCAAATAATCGATTATTGGTGTTACTGTCGATTGTGTAGCGCTCCGCATCCCCGAAAGGACCAGCACGTGACCACCAACGACCCCTTCGCCCGCCTCCCCGAGGTCCCCTCCTTCACCGTCACCAGCACGACCGTCACCGACGGAGCCGCCTGGCCGCCCGAGCAGCACGCCTCCGGCCTGCCCGGCGGCAAGGACATGTCGCCGCAGCTGTCCTGGAGCGGCGCCCCGGACGGCACCAGGAGCTACGCCGTCACCGTGTACGACCCCGACGCCCCCACCGGCTCCGGGTTCTGGCACTGGGCGGTCGCCGACCTCCCCGCCACGGTCACCGAACTGCCCGAGGGCGCCGGTGACGACACGGGCTCGGGCCTGCCCGAGGGCGCGTACCAACTGCCCAACGACGCCCGCGCGGCCCGTTACATCGGCGCCGCCCCGCCCGCCGGGCACGGTCCGCACCGCTACTTCGTCGTGGTGCACGCCCTCGACACCGCCGCCATCGGCGTCCCGGCCGACGCCACCCCGGCCGTCCTCGGCTTCACCATGGCCGGCCACATCCTCGGCCGCGCGGTCCTGACCGCCACCGCCGAGACCCCCGCGGAAACCCCTGCGGAAGCCGCTGCGGAAGCCCCTGCCGGGACCTCCGACTGATGGCGCCGACCCACCTCGCAGGAGAGGCGACGGTGATGGACCTCGAAGCCGTCCGAGAAGTCGGTCACGCCGTCAGTGCGGCCCATCTGTTCACCTACCTCGCCCCCGAAGGAGCCCAGGAGGCGGCCGAGTTGGGCGTGACCGACCGCGGACCGGCGTACCTGGCGTTCCGGTCGGCCGCGATGGGCGCGGTTCCGTGGCAGGTCACGCTCGCGGCCTTCTACAACTTCAGCCCCCGGGCGGTCCGGGCCATGGACGGCGTGTGGGACGCGGCGCCGCCCGAGCGGTGGCAGGCCGCCCGCTTCCGGGGCGTCGGGCGGGCGATGCGTCGGGTGGGCGTACATATGACGGACGGTCAACTCTCCGAGGCGCGAGCGCTGATCGACCCGGTCGTGGCCGGCGCCGACTACGCGGGCAAGGCGCTGGCCGCCGCGAACGCGTCGGTCGCGCTGCCGCCGGATCCGCTGGTCGCGCTGTGGCAGCAGATCACGGTGGTACGCGAGTGGCGCGGCGACGCACACCTCGTCGTGCTCGCGGACAACGGCATCGGGCCGTGCGACTGCCTGGTGCTGCACACGGCGACGGGCGGCCTCCCGACAGCTCTCGCGCGGACGACCCGCCAGTGGGACGACGAGGAGTGGGCCGCGGCGACGGCACGCCTGACGGCACGCGGCTGGCTCAACTCCGGGACCACGCAACCCGACACCGCGAAAGCCGATGCCACGGACACCGGCCTCACGCTCATCGGCACCACCGCCACCGCCACCGCCACCGACACCGCCACCCTCACCGACACCGGCAGCGCGGCCCGCGAGCGGATCGAGGCGGAGACGGACGAACACTGCGCCGCACTCTGGGCGCCGATCGGCGGTGCGGGCGCCCGCCGCCTAGCCGCACTCATCGCGCCGATCACCGACGCCTTCACCGCGGCGGGGACGTTCCAGGGCCTTCGTCCCGCTTGAGCCCCCGACCGCCGGTCGCTCACAGGTGTCCACAGGTATCCACAGGGAAATTCCTGCGCGAACCATTGACGAGTAAGCGCTTCCTATCTACGGTCCGTTCGAAGTTACGAGCACCAATCGAAATGTCGAACGGAATCTCCAGAGGAATCTCCGACGGAGACATCTCGAACAGATGGGGCAGGGCATGGGACGACCTGGCCTGAATCGCAGGCAGCTCCTGGCGGGACTCGGCGGCGTGACGGTCGCGGGCAGCCTCGGATTCGCCGCGCTCGGCACCGGAGCGGACGCACTCACCTCCGGCGCGGACACCCGCGTGCGCTACTGGAACCTCTTCAGCGGCGGCGACGGCTACAACATGATCGCGATGCTGGATTCCTTCCGTGAGGCGAACCCGGACATCGACGTGAAGGACTCGACCCTCCAGTGGGGGAGCCCCTTCTACACCAAACTGGCCATGGCGGCGGCGGGCAACCGGGCCCCCGACCTGGGTGTCATGCACCTGGGCCGGGTCACCGGTTTCTCGCCGGGCCGGCTCCTGGACCCCTGGGACGTCGACCTGCTCGCCAAGTACGGCGTGCGGGAGGCGGACTTCAACCCCGAGCTGTGGAAGCGCGCCGTCATCGGCGGCAAGCTCTACGCGCTGCCGCTCGACATCCACGTCCAGCTCTGCTTCTACCGCAAGGACGTGCTGAAGAAGGCGGGCCTGCTCGGCGACGACGGCCACATCGTGCCGGTCACCTCCGTCGACGAGTGGTTCGACGTCCTGAAGGAGGCCAAGAAGGCCACCAAGAAGGGCCTGCAGACCATCGGTATGTGGTCCAGCGACCAGAACTTCCAGTGGTGGTTCTTCGTCGCGTTCTACACCCAGCTTGGCGGCACCTGGTTCGACGACGCCAACACCGAGGTCACCTTCGACACCGACAAGGCCACGCAGGTACTGGAGTTCCTGCGCCGGCACCTCACCGACGGTTATGTGAACCCGGGCTTCGCGGGCGGCGCGGGCGCCGAACAGTTCGTCAACGGCGGCCCGTTCGTCTGGGAGGGCAACTGGTCGGTGCCCGTCTTCGACGGCGCGAAGATCGAGTACGGCGCCACCCCGCTGCCCCCGGTCTTCGGCAAGCAGGCGACCCACGCCGAGTCGCACTCCTTCGTCCTGCCGCACCAGGCCGACCGCGGCGGAGCCGCCAACGAGGGCGCGCACCAGCTCGCCGCCTACATCGTCCAGCACGCCCAGCAGTGGGCGGCCGGCGGCCACATCCCCGCCTACACGCCGACCCTGTCCTCGGCCGCGTACAAGAAGATGAACCCGCAGAGCGAGTACGTCTCGGCGATGGACCACCAGGCCACCGAGCCGAAGGTGTGGTTCGCCGGGTCCACCGGCATCCTCGCCCAGCGCGTCGGCCCGATCGTCGTCTCCTCCACGGTGGGCTCCGCCAAGCCGGACGCCGCCGCCCGCAGCATGAAGAGCACGCTCACCGAGCTGCTCGCCTCGAAGAACCCCATGGACGGCAGGACCGCCGCGCAGGGAGGTGCGGTCGCATGACGACGACCAGCGCTCAGACCGTCATCACTCCGGCGCGTACGAGGGCGGTGGCGGACACCGCGACCGTCCGCCGCAAGCAGGGCTTCCAGCACGGCGCCTGGTTCGTCGCTCCGTTCCTCGTGCTGTTCGCGCTGTTCGTGATCTGGCCGCTGCTGCGCGGCCTCTACCTCAGTTTCACGGACGCCAACATCTCCGGCGACGCCACCAACTTCATCGGCCTCGACAACTACCGCGAGGCCCTGGACGACCCGCTGGTCTGGGAATCACTGGGCCACAGCGCCTACTTCACCCTCCTGGTGGTGCCCTGCATCACCGTCCTCGCCTTCCTCCTCGCGATGCTCGCCCACCACATCGAGCGCGGGAAATGGCTGTGGCGGCTCTGCTTCTTCGCCCCGTTCCTGCTGCCGTCCACCGTCGCCGCCAACCTGTGGCAGTGGCTGTTCAACCCCGGCACCGGCATGGTCAACCACGTCCTCGGCATCGAGACGGCCTGGCTGACCGACAAGTCGTACGCCATGCTCGCCGTCGTCGTCTGCACCCTGTGGTGGACGGTCGGCTTCAGTTTCCTGCTCTACCTCGCCGCCCTCCAGGGCATCCCCGCGCACCTCTACGAGGCCGCGAAGCTGGACGGCGCGAACGCCTGGCACCGCATGGTCCACATCACCCTGCCGATGCTGCGGAACATCACCGGTCTCGTCCTCGCCCTGCAGATCCTCGCCTCGCTCCAGGTCTTCGACCAGGCCGTGGTGATGATGGACTTCCTGCCGGGGCCTGAGGGTTCCACGCGCACCTTCGTGCAGTACACCCTCGAAGAGGGCTTCACCAGCTACCGCGTCGGCTACGCCTCCGCGATCTCCATCATCTTCTTCGTGATCATCGCGGCCGTCGCCCTCGCCCGGATGTGGCTGCTGCGCAACCGTGAGGAGGGCGGCCGATGACCACCGCCGCAGCACAGACCCCCGACGAGACGCGGATACGCGCGAAGGCCCGCAGGCCCTGGACGCCCAGCCAGATCGTGCTCACCCTGCTCGCCACCGCCGTCTCGGTGGTGTTCCTCGCGCCGCTCCTCTGGGCGCTGTTCACCTCGCTCAAGTCCGAGACCGAGGCCGTCGAGGTGCCGACGCACTGGCTGCCGAAGGAGTGGACGACCCAGGCCTGGTCGGCGATCTTCGAGACCGGCAACATCACCAACTGGTTCGTGAACTCGCTGGTCGTCTCGGTGTGCGTGACGTTCGTGGTGCTGAGCGTCAGCGCGCTCGCCGGATACGGCTTCGCCCGCACGGAGTTCCGCGGCAAGAAGGCCCTGCTGGGCCTGGTCATGACCGGTCTGATGGTCTCCCCGGCCGTCCTCGGTGTCCCGCTGTTCACCACCGTCCAGCAGATGGGGATGGTCGACACCTACTGGGGCATGATCCTGCCGCAGTGCGCGCCCGCCGCGATGGTCTACATCCTCTACAAGTTCTTCCAGGGCATCCCGCACGAACTGGAGGAAGCGGCCTTCATCGACGGCGCGGGCCGCTGGCGGGTCTTCTTCACCATCGTGCTCCCGCTGTCCCGCCCCTCCCTGGCCGCGGTCGGCATCTTCACCTTCATCGCGTCCTGGAACAACTTCCTGTGGCCGTACATGGTGACCAACAACCCCGACCTGATGACCATGCCGAACGGCATCGCGACCGTCATGAACTCCTACGGCATCCAGTGGGCCCAGCTCATGGCCGGCGGCCTGATGGCGGGCCTGCCGCTGATCATCGTCTTCGTCTTCTTCCAGCGCCAGATCGTGGCGGGCGTCGCGCACACGGGCCTGGCGGGCCAGTAGGCCCCGTACCCCCTCCTGCACCGTAACTCCCCTCAAGGAGCTACCAGTTGAAGCGCTTCAGACTCGTCGCGGTACTCGCCGCGGCCGTCCTGGCCCTGCTCCCGACGACGGCACAGGCGGCCGAGTACCCGGACCCCGTGCCCCTCACCGGCCAGCAGATCATCCACGACCCGACGGTCATCCGCCTCAAGACCGGTGAGTACGCGGCCTATTCGACCGGCGGGATCATCGGCGCCCGCCTGTCGAAGGACCGCACCCACTGGGACGACGCGGGCAACGCCTTCGCCGAACCCCCGTCCTGGTGGTACGAGTACAACGCCACCGGCGACCCCTGGGCCCCGGACATCTCCTACCGCGCGGGCCGCTACTGGCTCTACTACGCGGTCTCCTCCTGGGGCACCAACCACTCCGCGATCGGCGTGGCCACCTCCGGGTCCGGCAGACCGGGCACCTGGACGGACCACGGCAAGGTCTTCACCTCGGAGACCACCGACACCTGGAACGCCATCGACCCGGCGGTCACCCGCGCCGACGGCAAGCTGTGGATGGCGTTCGGCTCGTACTGGACCGGCATCCGCATGGTCGAACTCGACCCGGCCACCGGAAAGGCCGTCCCCGGCACGACGGTCCACCACCTGGCGACCCGCCCCGACGCCCCGTACGCGGTCGAGGGCCCGTACATCGTCAAGCACGGCCGCTTCCACTACCTCTTCGCCTCGTACGACGCGTGCTGCGCGGGCGTGAACAGCACGTACAAGATCCGCGTCGGCCGATCGACCTCGATCACGGGCCCGTACGTGGACAGCACCGGCACCTCCCTCCTCCAGGGCGGCGGCGACCTGCTCCTGGCGGGCCACGGCAGATACATCGGCACGGGCGGCCAGTCGGTCTTCAAGGACGGCGCCCGGACCTGGCTGGCGTACCACTACTACGACGCGGAGGACGAGGGCACCCCAAAACTGGGCCTCAACCGCCTCAGCTGGTCCAAAGAGGGCTGGCCCCAAGTCGTCTGACCCGGGGGGCCTTCGGCCCCCAAGGGGCGCGGGGAACTGCGCGACCAGCCACAACGCACCCGCACCCGCCGAAGCACATCAGCCACCCACTCCCCAGGGGCGCGGGGAACTGCGCGACCAGCCACAGAGCACCCGCACCCGCCGACGCAACCCAAGCCACCCACCCCGAAAGGCGAAAAGGCACCATGCAAGAAAAGGCCCGCTTCACCCTCGACCCCGCTTTCACGGTCGGCGAGGTGAACCCCCGCCTCTTCGGCTCCTTCGTGGAACACCTGGGCCGCTGCGTCTACACAGGCATCTACGAGCCGGAACACACCACCGCGGACGCGGCCGGGCTCCGCCAGGACGTCCTGGACCTCGTGAAGGAACTGGGCGTCACCACGATCCGCTACCCCGGCGGCAACTTCGTCTCCGGCTACAAGTGGGAGGACTCGGTGGGCCCCGCCGAGGACCGCCCCCGCCGCCTGGACCTGGCCTGGCGCTCGACGGAGACGAACCGCTTCGGCCTGTCCGAGTACATCGCGTTCCTCAAGAAGCTGGGCCCGCAGGCGGAGCCCATGATGGCGGTCAACCTCGGCACGAGGGGCGTCGCCGAGGCCCTGGAACTCCAGGAGTACGCCAACCACCCGTCGGGCACGGCCCTGTCCGACCTGCGGATCGCGCACGGCGACAAGGACCCCTTCGCCATCCGCATGTGGTGCCTGGGCAACGAGATGGACGGCCCCTGGCAGACAGGCCACAAGACGGCCGAGGAGTACGGCCGCGTCGCCGCCGAGACGGCCCGCGCCATGCGCCAGATCGACCCGGGCGTCGAACTCGTCGCCTGCGGCTCCTCCGGCCAGTCCATGGACACCTTCGCCGAGTGGGAGGCGACGGTCCTCAAGGAGACGTACGACCTGGTCGACCACATCTCCCTGCACGCCTACTACGAGCCCCACGACGGCGACGTCGACTCCTTCCTGGCCTCCGCCGTGGACATGGAGTCGTTCATCGAGAACGTGGTCGCCACCTGCGACCACATCGGCGCGCGGCTGAAGTCGAAGAAGAAGATCAACCTCTCCTTCGACGAGTGGAACGTCTGGTACCTGTCGAGGACCCAGGAGGAGGCCGAGCGGAACCCGCTGGACTGGCCGGAGGCACCCCGGCTCCTGGAGGACAACTACAACGTCACCGACGCGGTCGTCTTCGGCTCCCTGCTCATCGCGCTGCTGCGGCACGCGGACCGGGTGACGATCGCGTGTCTGGCCCAGCTCGTCAACGTCATCGCGCCGATCATGACCGAGCCGGGCGGCCCGGCCTGGCGCCAGACGACGTTCTTCCCGTTCTCCCAGGCCTCGCGGTACGGGCGGGGTGAGGTCCTCGACGTACGCGTGGACTCGCCGACGTACGAGACGGCGAAGTACGGCGAGACGGACCTGCTGCACGCCACCGCAGTACGGGCCGAGGACGGCTCGGTCACCGTGTTCGCCGTCAACCGCGGCCGGACGGACGCGCTGCCGCTGGAGGTGTCGCTCGGCTCGCTCGGCCTGACGGCGGTGGTGGAGCACAGCGCCCTGTCCGACACGGACCCGGACGCCCGCAACACCCTGGACGAACCGGAACGGGTGGTCCCGCACCAGGTGACGGGCACCACGCTCCAGGACGGCGCTCTCACGACCACCCTGGAGCCGCTGTCCTGGAACGTGATCCGGCTGGCCTGACGGCCCCACGGCGCCCCGGCCCTCCCCGGCCGGGGCGCCGCCTGTGCGGCGTCCTCATCCCGCGCTAAGCCAATCCTCAGCTCGCGCACCTAGCGTCCCGTGGGTCCCCTCCACCTCCCGGAGGGGACATCGCGACACGACGGGACGGACTCGGACACGATGCGCACGCTGGTACTGCTCGCCCTGGCGGGCCTGGGCGCCCAGCTGGTGGACGGCAGCCTCGGTATGGCCTACGGCGTCACCTCCACCACCCTGCTCCTCTCCATGGGCACCAACCCGGCCGCGGCCTCCGCCACGGTCCACCTCGCGGAGATCGGGACGACCCTGATGTCCGGCGCCTCGCACTGGCGCTTCGGGAACGTGGACTGGAAGGTCGTCTTCAGGATCGGCGTACCCGGAGCCGTCGGGTCGTTCCTCGGGGCGACCGTGCTGTCGGGGCTGTCCACCGGGGTCGCCGAGCCCGTGATGTCCCTGATCCTGCTGGCGCTCGGGCTGTACGTCATGTCCCGGTTCACCTTTCGCGGCCTGCCCGAGGGCAATCTCGGCAAGCCGCTGCGCAAGCGGTTCCTGTCGCCGCTCGGGCTCGTCGCCGGCTTCCTGGACGCGACCGGCGGAGGCGGCTGGGGTCCGGTCGGTACGCCCGCGCTGCTGGCCGGCGGCCGTATGGAGCCCCGCAAGGTCATCGGGTCCATCGACACCAGCGAGTTCCTCGTCGCCGTCGCCGCCAGCCTCGGCTTCCTCTTCTCCCTCGGCTCCCAGGGCCTGAACTGGCGCTGGGTCGCCGCGTTCCTGATCGGCGGTCTGATCGCGGCGCCCGTCGCGGCCTGGCTGGTACGCCTGCTGCCCCCGCGCGTCCTCGGCTCGGCGGTCGGCGGAATCATCGTCGTCACCAACGTCCGCACGCTGCTCAGGAGCGACTGGGTGGCGGCACCGGGCGCGCTGCGCGTCTGCGTGTACGTGCTCCTGTACATCCTCTGGGCAACAGCCCTGACGTACTCGATCCAGGCCCACCGCAAGGAGAGGGCGAGGGAGCGCCCCCAGCCCGCACCGGCCCGCGTCTAGGGGCGCGGGGAACTGCGCGCCCAGCCCTCACCGGACCCGCACCCGAAACGGAACCCCACCCGACTAGGCGCCGCACGGAAGTGCAACCGCGGCGAATGACCTCCCCCGTGGGCCATTCGCCGCGCACTGTGCACGTTATGAGGCGACGTCCGCGGCCGACCACCGTGCACGCTGGTCAGATTCGGCCGCCGGGTGTGCACGCTGTCCACCCGTCACGCGCAGGGCGTGCACGAGGTCGTGGACGCCTGAACCGGTGGTCAGCAGATCGCGGTTGAGGAGGCGTTCGGCGGCGCGCAGATGGGCGCGGACCGTGTTGCGGCTCAGCCCCACCCGCGCGGCCGTGCGCTGGGCGTCGGTGTTGGCGTCGATCCAGGCCTCCACGGTGAGGAACAGATCGTGGTGCCGGGTGTCGCGCAGAGGGTGCAGGAAGGGTTCCGCCCACGCGGTGGCGGGGGAGGAGCGCAGGAGCTCCCCGAGCGGGGGCGCGACCAGTTGGACCGTGTCGGCCTGGGCGGTGTCGTCGGGATCGGGCTGGAGCGCCGTGAGGGACAGGGCCAGATCGAGCGTGGCCCGGGTGCGGACATCGCCGAGGTCGACGCCCAGCGCCTCCTCCGCCCGGCGGCAGTGGGCCGTGACGGTGGTGCGGCTGAGGTGCAGCAGACGGGCCACGCCGGACCGCGAGAACGTGACGGCCAGCCGGACGACGTCCAGGGTGGGCTTGGGGACGGCCTGCAACGGCTCCAGGTGGGCGCGCGCCCAGGCGAGGGCCGTCCGGCGCGGCAGTACGTGCACGAGCGAGGGCCGGCCCCGGTAGGCGGCCAGCCGGCCGGGGGAGTTGCGGGCGACGGCGAGGGCGTGCACGGCCTCTCCGTAGGCCTCGCCCGTGGCGGCGAGCGGATGGGGCCTGCTGACGCCCAGCGCGTACCCCTGGTTCTCCGCGACGAGCCGCCGCAGCACCTCGCCCTGCCGGAACCGGCCGCCCAGTTCCGGGTCCTCGGCCACGGGGCAGATCAACTGCTCCTTGAACACCGGGCAGTTCACCATCAGCCCGGGGCCGTGATAGCCCGACGGGTCCAGATAGGTCCTGGTCAGCCGGTCGCGGTCGGCGGGCGGGCAGTGCAGGAGATGGACACGTACGCGCTCCGCGTTCAGCAGCGGCGGTACGTCACCGGTCGTCATCCGGCGTGCCATGGTGACGTCCCCGGCCAGCAGCGCGGTCAGGACCGCGAACCGCAGTTGCGCCGCCTTCGCCTCGTATCCACGCGTGCCGCCGTCGGCGTCCGACGCCTTGCCCAGCAGGTGGACGATGCCGCCGGCCTGCGAGGCCAGCGCGGCGGCCTCCCGCGGCAGCGGCGACGCGCTGACCGTCACCAGCACCGGGCGCGGCTCGCGTCCGCCGAAGGCCTCCAGGCGTACCTCGCGTTCGCCGACCCGTGTGGTGGCCGCGGCCAGCCGTCCGCCGGACAGCCGCTCCACCTGTTCGGTCAGCGCGTCCGCGATCCGCCGGGGGAAGCCGGCCGTGGCCGCCTCGACCGTGCCCTCGCGGCCGATCCAGGCGACGTGCGCCCCGGTCCGGCGGCCGAGCCAGTCCAGTACCTCCGCCGGGGTGCCCTGCCGCCGTACGAGCCGCAGCAGTTCGTCGACGTCCTCTCCGTGTCCCGGCACCCCCACACCTCTCACGCACCTTCCCTGCCCTGCGTACCACGGTCCGACAGGGGGGCACCCTAGTGCGCCCCCCTGTGGGTCACGCCACCGCTGTGGGTGCCAGTTCCCGGAGTTCGGCGAGGGCCGCCGCGACGGCCGGGCGCTCATGGCCCCCGGCACGGGTACAGGTGAGGAGTTTGCGGTGCGGGTCGCCCGTGCAGCGGACGCGGGTGATCGGCAGGTGGGGGGTCAGATGGGCGAGCCGCGGGATGAGCGCGACACCGAGGCGGTGCGCGACGAGGTGGGCCGTCACGTTCCAGTCCCAGGCCTGGTGGACGATGTCGGGGGTGAATCCGGCGGCACCGCACGCGGACAGCACCTGCAGGCGGCAGGGGTTGTCCTCGGACGGCGCGATCCACTCCTCGCGGGCGGCCTCCGCGAGATCCGTCCGCTCGCGCCCGGCCAGCCGGTGCGTGTCGGGTACGACCAGGTCGAACGGGTCGTCCAGCAAAGGCTGTTGGTCGAACCGGGCATCGCTGATCGGGGGGTTGCGCGAGGTCGCCTCGACGACCGCGAGATCGGCCCCGCCCTCGAAGAGCAGGTTGAAGCTCTCGGGTACGACCGCCTCCTGGATGCGGACGGAGAGGCGGGGGTGGCGTTCGCGCAGCCGGGCCGCCATGGGGGCGATCAGCACCGAGACGGCCATCGGGAAGCCGGTGACCCGCAGCAGGCCGGCCGGATCGTCGTGGTCGGACCGCAGATCCAGCTCCGCCTGGTCCCAGCGGGCCTGGATGGCGTCGGCGTGCGTGATCAGGCTGCGCGCGGCGGAGGTCAGGCGTACGCCGCGGCCCTGCGGCTCCAGCAGGACGACGCCCAGCTCACGGGCGAGCAGGCGGACCTGCTGGGAGGCGGCGGAGGTGGTCAGGTGCAGGGCTCTGGCGGCGGCGGTGACGGTGCCGTAGTGCTCGACGGCTCGCAGGACGTGGAGTCGCCGCAGATCAATCATGAAGCCCAGCCTTAAGGGTCCGGTCCAGAAAGTCAACCTGGACGTGCACGGTCACTGGGCTTCACCCTGGAGGTGCCCCCAAGGGGCGCGGGGCCGTATCTATATGCGGCTCCGCCGCGGGGCGCGACCAGCCCCCACGCACCCGCAGCCGACCCACTACGTGAGGAGCCCTCCACATGAACAGCGCACAGCGTGCCGCGTGCCCGCACTGCGGATGGCCCGACCGCGCCGAACCGTTCCAGGTGGTGTCCCGGCACGGTACGGCGGGCGGCCACACGGTCTGGACCCGCTGCGGGTGCGGGTCGCTGCAGGTACGGGTCGTGGACGCGACGGGCATGCGCGTGCTCAGCCGTAGTGGGCGGGGCTGAGTGCCACCTGCGGGCCGGTGGGGGCCGTTCGCGCAGTTCCCCGCGCCCCTTCAGGGCGAAAAACTGGGGCGCAGCCCCGGTTTTTCAGGGGCGCGGGGAACTGCGCCGCCCGCCCCCACCGGCCCGCAGCCGATCAGCTCGTCTCGACGCCGAGCGTCAACGCGCCCGCATAGCCCGCCGTCGTCGTGCTGCCCAGCGCGGTCAGGGTCAGCAGACCCGACGCCGCGCCCCCGTCGTCGTAGATGCCGTCCTGCGCGAGCGTGGTCCGCGGCACGGTGTTCGCCGCGTACACCGGCACCGCCGCCACCCTCGTGGTGATCGCCTCGTCGAAGAACAGCTGCCCGGTGTGCAGCTCCTGACCGCCCTCGAACGAGCCGTCGGAGGTCAGCGTGACATCGGTGTGCACCTTGATGTGGATGTGGATGCACCGCCCCCGGTACCAGCCGGGGTAGACGCTGGTGATCTTCGCGACGCCGTCGGTGCCCGTCAGGACCCCGCCGCGCAGGAACCTGCCGTTGTCGGGCTCGTTGTGCCCGTTCCCGCCGACGAACCCGGAGTACTCCCCGAGCGCGTCGCAGTGCCAGATCTCCACGAGCGCGCTGTCGAGCGGAGCGCAGGTGTCGTCGTCGACGACGGTGAGCGTGAGCTTGAGCGGAATCCCGGTCTTGTCCTCGTGGATGTCCGCGCGGACGAGTTGTCCGTCGAGGTAGTAGGGGCCTTCGGTCATCTCCTTCGTGAGGGTGCAGACGGCCGCGGCGGCGGCCGGCTGCTGGTCGGCAGCCGTAGTGGGGGCCGTGGTGGGGGCCTCGGGGAGCGTGGCACCGACGGCCAGAGTGGCCGCGGTGGCGCCCGTGGCGATGAGCACGGTTCGACGTCCGATCGATGTGTCTGTCATGAACACGGCACCGTAGAAACGGAATCTGTCGAAGCGCTGTGGGTTGGGCAAAGTGACGAAGCGTCAAGTCTGTTGTGAGACAGCCGGGACGCCGAAAGACTTTCGACGTTTACCGGGGCGCGCGGGGCTGTGTGAACCGTTGACGCGCAAGGGGTTCGATTCTACGTTCCGGGTCATCCCGCCGTTCGAAGCCATGACCAGCGTTCGTGATGTCGAACCGGCGAAGCCTCGACTCCCCCCCACTCGTAGGAGGATCCGCGTGAGCCCCACCTCCAGCAGGACTCCCCGCCGTACGGGCCGCAGGACCGCGCTTCTCGCACTCCCCGCGGCGATCCTGCTCGCCCTCGTCCCCACCACCGCGTCCGCGTACCCCAACCCGGGCACCGTCACCGGCTCGATCGTCGTGCACGACCCGACGATGATCCGCACCTCGTCCGGGCAGTACCTGCTGTACGCGACCGGCGGAGGCCTCAGCTACAAGACGTCGACCAACCGGATCGCCTTCAGCGCGGGCTCCGACGCCTTCGGCACCAAGCCGGGCTGGTGGTCGTCGTACGCGACCGAGGCGTGGGCGCCCGACATCTCGTACGCGGGCGGCAAGTACCTGATGTACTACGCCGTCTCGACCTTCGGCTCGAACAAGTCGGCCATCGGGCTCGCCGGTTCGACGACCGGGCTGCCGGGCTCCTGGAGCGACTACGGGACGGTCTACACGTCCACCACCTCCAGCGACTACAACGCCATCGACCCGAACCTCTTCGTCGACAGCGACGGCAAGTGGTGGCTTTCCTTCGGCAGTTGGTGGACCGGGCTGAAAATGATCCAGATCAACCCGTCCACCGGCAAGCAGCTCTCGACGAACACCACGCGCTACTCGATCGCGTCCCGTCCGACCGGTACCAAGGCCGTCGAGGCGCCGTACATCGTCAAGCGCAACGGCTACTACTACCTGTTCGCGTCGTACGACACCTGCTGTGCCGGCACCAGTTCCACGTACAAGGTCAAGGTCGGGCGGGCCACCAGTGTCACGGGGCCGTACTACGACAAGAACGGTGTGGCGATGACGAACAACGGCGGGACGGCGGTGCTGGAGTCGCACGGGCGGTACGTCGGGCCCGGCGGGCAGTCGATCATGGCGGACTCGGACGGCGACCTGATCGTTTACCACTACTACGACGGCCAGGACAACGGCACACCCAAACTCGGCATCAACCTCCTGTCTTGGACCACGGGATGGCCCGTCGCGTACTGACCCGCGGGCCGGTGGGGGTACGCCACAAGATTGCGCCGTTCCCCGCGCCCCTGGGGGACCGCGCGCCCATTGAATCTGCGGGCCGGTGGGGGTCGCGCCAACCGATTGCGCAGTTCCCCGCG
Source organism: Streptomyces sp. NPDC102514 (assembly GCF_055584525.1). Taxonomy (NCBI): domain Bacteria; kingdom Bacillati; phylum Actinomycetota; class Actinomycetes; order Kitasatosporales; family Streptomycetaceae; genus Streptomyces; species Streptomyces sp. NPDC102514. The sequence goes on along the minus strand of NZ_JBVJLW010000014.1, from coordinate 76,053 downwards.
CCCCTGAGAGGGCCTGCGCCGGTTCGTCGGGTGCGGCTCCGGTGGGGGTGGGCCGCGCCGTTCCCCGCGCCCCTTCAGGGCGAAAAACTGGGGCGCAGCCCCGTTTTTCAGGGGCGCGGGGAACGGCGCGAGCAACCCCCACCGGAGCCGCACCTGAAGGGGCGCGGGGAACTGCGCGATCGGTTGGGGCGGCCCCGCCAGGCGTCAGCCGACGCGGTTGACTCCGCCGGCCGCAGGCCAGCCCGCTCCGTTGGACGCCCCCGGCGTGTTCGGCCACCCGCCGGGCTGCTGCTGAGGCACGGGCTGGGGCTGCGGCATCGCCTGAGGCTGTTGCGGGAACCCCTGCTGGGGGAATCCCTGCGGCTGCCCCGGCGCGGCGATCGCGGTCAGCCCGCCCGGCATCCCCGTGGTCCCCCGCGTCTGCGCCGCGGTCAGCGGCTGGGGCTGCCCGACCATCCCGTTGGCCGCGGCGACGAGCGGCTGCGGCTGCTGCGGCAACTGCTGCGGCTGTTGAGGCACCGGCTGAGGCTGCTGCACCATCCCGTTCGCCGCGCCCGCGAGCCCCGGGTAGCCCTGACCGTTCGTCGAGCCGACGAGCCGGTCGACGGCCGCGGTCCCCGAGCTGTAGCCGACCCCTTGGCTCAGCTCGGGTACGGCGGCACCCCGTCTGGTGGTTCCGTAGAGCACCGACTCCAGGCCGATCACCAGACGGCGTACGTCCTCCTGGGGGCGTACCACGAGCCGCACGAAGCGGCTGGACGAGCCGATCTTGTTGCCGCACTCGCGGACCAGGATCCGGTGCTCGGTGAGCAGTCGGTCCCGGACCACGGTGCCCTCGGCGCCCACGGGGAGGCGCACGAAGAGGAAGTTGCCCTGCGAGGGGTAGACCGTGAGGCCGGGCAGTGTGGAGAGCTGGCGGGCCATGTCGAGCCGGTCGCGGCGCACCATGTGCAGGCTCTCGACGTATTCGGCCCCGTAGTCCTTGAGCATGAAGACCACGGTCTCGGCGAAGGCGTTCAGGTTCCACTTCGGCAGCATCGAGCGGATCTTGCCCGCGAGGCCCGGGTTGGCCACCATGTAGCCGAACCGCACGCCGTGCAGGCCGAAGTTCTTGCCGAGGCTGCGCAGCACGATGACGTTGGGGCGCATCACCGCTTCCTCGACGATGCTCGGCTCGTTCTCCGCGTCGGCGAACTCGAGGAACGACTCGTCGATGACGATCAGGTCGAGGTCGGCGAGCGCGTCGCAGAACGCCAGGATGGTCTGCTTGGGCAGGAAGCCGCCGTCGGGGTTGTTCGGGTTGCAGATGACGGCCGCGCGGCTGCCCCTGGAGCGGATGAACTGGATGTACTGCGCCGGGTCGAGCGCGAAGCCGTTGCTCTCCTGGAGCGGGAACATGTCGACGCGCTTGCCGGTCTCCAGCGGCTGGTCGGTCCAGCGGCCGAAGGTGGGGACGGGGATGGCGAGCGATTCCCGGACCAGCAAGTGGTCTATCCAGGTGATGAGTTCGGTGGATCCGTTGCCCATCGCCACGCACTGCGGGGGAAGTTGCAGCAGGTTGCACAGCTCGGCGGTGATGGTGTCCGCGCTGCTCGGGTAGTACGTGATGATGTCGCGCAGTCGGTGGGTCAGCTCGTCCATCATCCTGGGCGAGGGGAAGTACGGGTTGCACGGGATGCAGAAGTCCACCGGACCGGCCTCCCCGCTCTCTCGTGCCAGCGCGGCCATCGAGGGGCTGTGCGCGCCGGTGCGGAACAGCGAGGTGACTTTGTCGGCCATGGACCCTCCGTCCTTGAGGGGCGGCCCGAGCGGGTACGCGGGCGGCGGCCCGAGCGGGGATACCCGGGCCGCCTCTAAGTACGTGCGCCTGTGTGTCCCTGTTCAACGACTGTGAATCGATGTGGAAGTTGTGAACCACCTGTGAAGGATGGTTACATGTTGAACGAATGGACCGTCGTCGAACGGTACGTCCCGCCCGGCCTGAGCACGGTCGACGGGAACTCCGGGCGGTTCGGCGAGTCGGGGAAGTGCTGGGTCTCCAGGCACACCGCGTCGCCCTGCCCGTAGGCCCGGCCGCCGGTCCCGACGAGGGTGCCGTCCAGGAAGTTCCCGGTGTAGAGCTGCACTCCTGGCTCGGTCGTCGCGATGCTCAGGGTGCGGCCGGAGACGGGCTCCCGCAGCTGCGCGATGTGCTCGGGCCGCTCCGTCAGTCCCTTGTCCAGGACCATGTTGTGGTCGATGCCCCGGGCGTACAGCAGTTGTGGGTCCTCGCGCCGCAGATCCGCCCCGAGCGTCTTCGGCGTACGGAAGTCGAAGGGTGTCCCCGCGACCCCGGCCAGCTCGCCGGTGGGGACGAGTCCCGCGTCGACCGGGGTGTAGCGGGACGCGGCGACCGTCAGCGCGTGGTCGTGGACGGAGCCGCCGTTCTCGCCGGCCAGGTTCCAGTACACGTGGTTGGTGAGGTTGACGACCGTGGCCCGGTCGGTGGTCGCCTCGTAGTCGACGCGCCAGTCGCCCCGCGCGGTCAGGGTGTACGTGACCTGCACCGTGAGCGTGCCGGGGTAGCCCATCTCGCCGTCGGGGCTGGTGCGCCGCAGGACCAGGCCCACGTCGGAGCCGGACGTGAACTCCGCCACGTCCCAGATCCGCCGGTCGAAGCCCTCGGGCCCGCCGTGCAGGTTGTGGCCGCCGTCGTTGACGGGCAGGACGTGGTCCTCGCCGTCGAGGGCGAACCGGCCCTTGGCGATGCGGTTGCCGTACCGGCCGATGATCGCGCCGAAGTACGGGCTGGACGTCTCGTACGCCTCGACGGAGTCGAAGCCGAGCGAGACGTTGGTGTGTCCGCCGTGCCCGTCGGGAAGTTCCAGGGACTGGACGATGCCGCCGTACGAGAGGACCTTCAGCCGGGTGCCGCCGTTCTCCAGCGACCAGCGGTGGACCTTCGTGCCGTCGGCGAGTTCGCCGAAGAGTTCCTTCACCAGTTCGTTCACCAGTTTTTTCACCGGTTCCTGTCTTCCCGAGACGTGAGTGGTTCCTGACGCGCACAAAGCAAAATGGGGCCCCGTGGACCGTACGTCCACGGGGCCCCACCTGCACGTTACGAACCGACCTTGCGCTTGTTCCACACGTCGAAGCCGACCGCCGCGAGCAGTACCAGGCCCTTGATGACCTGCTGCCAGTCGCTGCCGACACCGACGAGGTTCATGCCGTTGTTGAGCACACCCAGCACGACACCACCGATGATCGCGCCGAGGACCGTGCCCACGCCACCGCTCATCGACGCGCCGCCGATGAACGAGGCGGCGATCGCCTCCAGTTCGAAGTTCACACCGGCCTTGGGCGAGGCCGCGTTGAAGCGGGCCGCGAAGACCAGACCGGCCAGCGCCGCGAGCATGCCCATGTTGAGGAAGACCAGGAAGGTGACCTTCTTGTCCCGCACACCGGAGAGCTTCGCGGCGGGCAGGTTGCCGCCGATCGCGTAGATGTGGCGGCCGATGACGGCGTTGCGCATCACATAGCCGAAGCCGACGACGAGGACGCCGAGGATGATCAGCACGACCGGGGCGCCCTTGTAGCTGGCGAGCATCATCGTCACCGTGAGCACGGCGGCGACGAGGGCCACGAGCTTCAGCAGGAACAGCTTGAAGGGCGGTACGTCGAGCGCGAACTCCTGCTGCCGCCTGCGGTCACGGAACTCCTGCAGCACGATGAACGCGATCACGGCGAAGCCGAGCAGCAGCGTGAGGTTGTGGTAGTTGGTGTCCGGGCCGACCTCGGGGAGGAAGCCGTTGGAGACCTTCTGCAGACCCTCGGGGAACGGGCCGAGCGTCTGGCCCTCCAGGAAGATCTCGGTGAGACCGCGGAAGGTCAGCATGCCCGCGAGGGTCACGATGAAGGACGGTATGCCCAGATACGCGATGAAGAAGCCCTGCGCGGCTCCCGCGGCGGCGCCCAGGAGCAGGCACAGCACCACGGCGATCGGCCAGTCGAGGTCGTGCTTGACCATCAGTACGGCCGCCACCGCGCCCACGAAGGCGGTGAGCGAGCCGACCGACAGGTCGATGTGGCCCGCGATGATGACGAGCATCATGCCGATCGCGAGGATCAGGATGTAGCTGTTCTGCAGCACCAGGTTGGAGACGTTGCGCGGCAGCAGCAGGTCGCCGTCGGTCCACACCGCGAACAGCACCACGATCAGGCCCAGCGCGATCAGCATGCCGTACTGCCGCATGTTGCGGCGCATGCCGTCCACCATCAGCTGCAGCAGGCCGTCGCCGCCGCCTGACGAGCCGCCCTTGCCGGCGGGTGCCGGCGCGGGGGACTTGGCGGTCACATTCGTGCTCATCGGTCTTACCTCTTGTCCTTCGTCATCTGGCGCATCAGCACTTCCTGCGTGGCCTCGGCCCGCTGGACCTCACCGGTCAGCCGCCCGGCGGACATCGTGTAGATGCGGTCGCACATTCCGAGCAGTTCGGGCAGCTCGGAGGAGATGAAGACGACCGCCTTGCCCTCGGCGGCCAGTTTGTCGATGACCGTGTAGATCTCGAACTTGGCGCCCACGTCGATACCGCGGGTCGGCTCGTCCAGGATCAGCACATCGGGCCCCGCGAAGATCCACTTGCTGAGGACGACCTTCTGCTGGTTGCCGCCCGACAGCTTGCCCACCGGCTCGAAGACCGTCGGGGCCTTGATGTTCATCGACTTGCGGAAGCCCTCGGAGACCTGCCGCTCCTGGTGCTCGTCGACGACACCGCCCTTGGCGACCTTGCCCAGCGCGCTGAGCGTGATGTTCCGGTTGATGGTGTCGATGAGGTTGAGGCCGTAGTGCTTGCGGTCCTCGGTGACGTACGCGATGCCGTGCTTGACCGCGTCGGACACGGTCTTCGTACGGATCTCCTTGCCGTCCTTGAGGACGGTGCCGCCCGCGTACCGGCCGTAGGTGCGCCCGAAGACGCTCATCGCCAGCTCGGTGCGCCCGGCGCCCATGAGCCCGGCGATACCGACGATCTCCCCGCGGCGCACCTGGATCGACACGTCGTCGACCACCTTGCGCTGCTGGTCGATCGGGTGGTGCACGGTCCAGTTGCGGATCTCCAGGGCCGGCGCCGCGCCCACCTCGGTGTCGTGCGGGGTGCGCTCCGGGAAGCGGTGGTCGAGGTCGCGGCCGACCATGCCGCTGATGATCCGGTCCTCGGTGGTCTCCGCGGCCTTCACGTCGAGGGTCTCGATGGACCGCCCGTCGCGCAGGATGGTCACCGAGTCGGCGACCGCCGCGATCTCGTTGAGTTTGTGCGAGATGATGATCGAGGTGATGCCCTGGTCCTTGAGACCCAGGATGAGCTCCAGGAGCTTGCCGCTGTCCTCGTCGTTCAGAGCCGCCGTCGGCTCGTCGAGGATCAGCAGCTTCACCTTCTTCGACAGCGCCTTCGCGATCTCGACGAGCTGCTGCTTGCCCACACCGATGTCGGCGACCCGGGTGTCGGGGTGCTCGTCGAGCCCGACCCGCCGCAGCAGCTCGGTCGCGTGCCTCAGCGTCTCGGTCCAGCTGATGAACCCGCGCGTGGCGTGCTCGTTGCCGAGGAAGATGTTCTCCGCGATGGAGAGGTAGGGCACCAGGGCAAGCTCCTGGTGGATGATCACAATGCCGTGCTGCTCGCTCGCCCTGATGTCCTTGAACGTGCAGGGGTCACCCTCGAAGAGGATGTCGCCCTCGTACGTCCCGTGCGGGTGGACGCCGGAGAGGACCTTCATGAGGGTCGACTTCCCGGCGCCGTTCTCCCCGCAGATGGCGTGGACCTCGCCCGGCCGGACGCTCAGAGAGACGTCCGACAGCGCCTTGACGCCGGGAAAGGTCTTGACGATCGAGCGCATTTCCAGGACGGGTCCCGCCATGGTCGTGCCTTCCAATCCCTAGAAAACGGCGGTTGTTACTTCAGGTCGCTTTCCTTGATGTAGCCCGAGTCGACGACAACTTCCTTGTAGTTGGACTTGTCGACGTTGACCGGGTCCAGCAGGTAGGCGGGGATGACCTTCGCGCCGTTGTTGTACGTCTTGGTGTCGTTCGTCTCGGGCTTCTTGTCCTGCAGCACGGAGTCGACCATGTTGGCGGCGACCTCGGCGAGCTTGCGGGTGTCCTTGTAGACGGTCTGCGTCTGCTGGTCCGCGATGATCGACTTCACCGAGGCGACCTCGGCGTCCTGGCCCGTGACGATCGGCAGCGGCTTGCTCTTGCTGCCGTAGTCGTCCGACTTGAGGGCGGACAGGATGCCGATGGAGATGCCGTCGTAGGGCGAGAGCACGGCGTCGACCTTGGCGCTCTTGTACGCCGAGGTGAGCAGGTCGTCCATGCGCTTCTGGGCGGTGCCGCCGTCCCAGCGCAGGGTGGTGACCTGGTTGAGCTTGGTCTGGCCGGACTTGATGACGATCTGCTTCTTGTCGATGTACGGCTGCAGGGCGTTCATCGCGCCCTTGAAGAAGTACTGGGTGTTGTTGTCGTCGTTCGAGCCGGCGAAGAGCTCGACGTTGAACGGGCCCTTCTTGGAGCCGTCCTTGAGACCGAGCTTCTCGACGATGTAGCCGCCCTGGAGCTCGCCGACCTTCTCGTTGTCGAACGACGCGTAGTAGTCGACGTTCGGCGAGTTGAGGATCAGGCGGTCGTAGGAGATGACCGGGATGTCGGCTTCCTTGGCCTGCTGGAGCACGTTGTCGAGCGACTTGTTGTCGATCGCCGCGATGATCAGCGCCTTCACGCCCTGCGTGATCATGTTCTCGATCTGCGAGACCTGGGTGTCCGGGTCGTCCTCGCCGTAGGCCAGCTTGGTCTTGTAGCCGGCCGCCTTGAGGTTCTTCTCCACGTTGGCGCCGTCGGCGATCCAGCGCTCGGAGGACTTGGTCGGCATGGCGATGCCGACGGTGCCCCCCTTCGCGTCTCCCTTGTCGCTCTCACTCCCGCCGTCGCTGTCCTGCCCGCAGGCGGACAGGGTGAGGGCGAGAGAGGCTGCCGCGGCTATGGCGGAGAGGGCTGCCTTGCGATTGCGCATGATCATCTTCCTTGATGCTCTGACGGAGGCTCGGTCTTCAGTTGTGAAGGTGGTGGAGCGAGGAACGACCGAGAGGAGGTGTGTGGGATTGTGTTCGGCCGCGTCGTCTTTTGTGAAGGGGGTGTAGTCGGAACGTTATGAGGGAATGTCAAAACGTTGGAGTGTCCCCGGCAGCCGCGAGCCGAGCGGCGCCATGTCGCCGTCCGCCCCGTGCCGCGCCAGCAGGTCCAGGGCCAGCCGGCCGCGCCGCACCCTCTCCCGTGCCGTGGACAGCGTCAGCTCCCTCATGTGGTGGCCGTACGGGTAGATCCCGGGAGCCTTGGACAGGCCGAACTTCAGGTACAGCGGTGCGCCGCGCCGGATCAGCTCGGCGACCTCGTACATGCGCACGTAGCCGCCGAGATCGTCGGGAGCCTCGATGTACATGTCCATCGGGGCCGCGCTGACCCTGCGGATCTCCGTCAGGTGGTCCAGCGTGAGATCGCTGGGCACGTTGATGGAGTCCCCGCCGAGCTGCTCGTACACGGCGTACGCGGCCGGGTTGACCGGACCGATGAGCGCCGAGACCTTGAGCGTGGTGTCGGCCGGAATGATCCCGGCGACACGGGCCCTGTGCAGAGTCCACAGCACGCCCTCGTCAGCCACGAGGAGGCACTTTACGCCCAACTCCGTTGCGCGTACGGCGTCTTCCAGACAGCCCGCCACCGCATCGTGACCACGCGCCCTGGTACCGCCGCCCCGCGAGTCCGTACGGGTCGAGCCACCGATGTCCCAGGTGCCGCGCGGACCGGTGAAGAGGCACAGCTCGATGTCGCGCTCGGCGGTGGCGTCGACCATCTCCGTGATCTCGGCGTCGGTCAGCATCCAGACGCCGCTGCCCTGGCTGATCCGGTGGATCGGCACATCGAGCCGCGAGGACTCCTTGAGGACCACGGCCAGCGCCTCGGGCCCCTCGCACGAGGGGATCTCGGTACGCCATCGGCCGCCTCCCGGGAAGGAGTGCGGGGAGGCGTCGGCGGGGGACAGGGCGGGAGCGCCCAGGCCGAGCGCGGCGAGCGCCTGCTCACCGGGTCGACGGGCCGCTCTGGGAGAAGCGTCGGTCACAAGCTTTCCTTAGCTTTGGCAAAGTATGCGTTCGATATGTCGGACATGGTTCGTGTCGGTGGATGTACGCCGGTGCGGAGCGTCAGGTCTCCGCACCGGCGTACGGATCGGGGGTCGGCCGGCGCCGGACACGCCCTAGGGCCTCAGCAGGACCTTGCCGACCTTCGGATCGCCGGACCCCACCAGCTCGATGGCGTGGGCGAACTCGTCCAACGGAAGTTCATGCGTCACCAGCGGCAGCGGATCGAGGAGACCCGCGCCGAAGACCCGTACCGTGTGCGCCCAGGCCTCCGGCGGCGCACCGAACACGGTGTGCACCTCCAGCTGCCGTACGACGAGGTCCGTGGGGTCCAGACCCTCCGCGCCCGCCGCCGGGATGCCCGTGAGCACCAGCCGGCCGCCGCGTCTGAGCAGCGAGGCGGCCGTGGTCGCGGCGGTCGCCGAACCCGCGGTCTCGATCACCACGTCGAAGTCGGCGGGCAGCTCCTGGTCCCGGGTACGGAAGTCACTGGCGCCGAACTTCCGCGACAGCTCCTCACGGTCGGGGCGGGTGCCCACCACCAGCAGCTCCGAGGGTGAACCCGCCTTCAGGAACTGCACGGCGAACATGCCGAGCGTGCCGGTGCCGACGACCGCCACCCGCTCACCGGGCCGCGCGTTCGCCTTCAGCGCCGCCGCCGCGATGCAGGCGGCGGGCTCCAGGAGCGCCGCGGCCGTCAGGTCGGCGTCGTCCGGCAGGACGTGCAGCAGACGGGCGGGCAGCGTGAGCGTGGTGGCCATGGCGCCGGGCTGGGTGAAGCCCGTCTCCTCGTAGCCGGCCGTGCACAACGTTGTCTCGCCCTCGTGGCAGCGGTCGCAGACCTGGCAGTTGCGGAAGCCCTCACCCACCACCTTGCGGCCCACGAGACCCTCGGGCACCCCGCCGCCGACCGCCTCGACCGTCCCTGACCACTCGTGGCCCGGGGTCAGCGGATAACGGACGTACCCCTCGGGGCGGTTGCCCTGGTACACCTCACGGTCGCTGCCGCAGATACCGCTCGCGTGGACCCGTACCAGGGCTTCGCCCGCGGCGGGTGCCGTGGGCTCGTGGGGGGCCAGCCGGTGCTCGCCCGGCCCCTCGATGACGACGGCCTGGGATGCGGCGCTCATGACGGCTCCGTGGCGGTGGGGCGGGTCGGGGTCCCGAAGAGGCCGTACACCCCTCGGTCCGCCGCGGCCCGCGACGGCGGCGGCGTCCGGCGGCTGGGCACAGCCTGCCACAAGCCCCGGTACAACTCGGCGCCGGGCGGCGTCACTTGGCGGCACCTTTCGGCTTGCGCTGCTCCCAGCCGTCCGCCCACAGGTCGAAGCGCGCCTGCTGCTGCGGGAACTCCGCCGCCGCGTCCGTGTCCAGCTCGACGCCCAGACCCGGCTCGTGCGACAGCTCGAAGTAGCCGTCGACGACCTGCGGGGCACCCTTCACGATCTTCTTGATGTCCGCGTCCGCGAAGTCGTTGAAGTGTTCGAGGATCTTGAAGTTCGGGGAGCTGAAGCCGACCTGGAGGGAGGCGGCGGTCAGCACCGGGCCACCCACGTTGTGGGGCGCCACCAGGACGTAGTGGGCCTCGGCGGTCGCCGCCAGCTTCCGGGTCTCCCAGATGCCGCCGAGGTGGCCGACGTCCGGCTGGATGATGTCCACGGCCTGGCTCTCGAACAGCTCGCGGAACTCGATGCGATCGTGAATGCGCTCACCGGTCGCGACCGGGATGTCGACCTTCGCCGCCACCTTCTCCAGCGCCTTCAGGTTCTCCGGCGGCACCGGCTCCTCCAGCCACGCGGGCTTGAAGGGCGCGAGTTCATGGGCGAGCCGGATGGCCGTGGCCGGCGAGAAGCGGCCGTGCATCTCCAGCATCAGCTCGGTGTCCGGGCCGATCGCGTCGCGGACCGCCTCGATCAGCGAGACCGAGTACAGCGACTGCTCGTGGTCCAGCTCGTAGTGACCCGTCCCGAACGGGTCGATCTTCAGCGCCTTGTACCCGCGCTCGACGACCGCCTGGGCCGCCTTGTGGTACGCCTCCGGAGTGCGCTCCGTGGTGTACCAGCCGTTCGCGTACGCCTTCACGCGGTCGGTGACCTTGCCGCCGAGCAGCTGCCACACGGGCACGCCCAGGGCCTTGCCCTTGATGTCCCAGCACGCCATCTCGATCACGGCGATACCGGACATGACGATCTCGCCGGCGCGCCCGTAGTCGCCGTACTTCATACGGCGGACGAGGTCCTCGACAGCGAAGGGGTCGGAACCGAGAATGTGATTGGCCTGCGCCTCCCGCAGATAGCCGATCAGCGCGTCGGTGTGGCCCAGCATGCGGGTCTCACCGACCCCGGTGATGCCCTCGTCGGTGTGCACCTGGACATAGGTCAGGTTGCGCCACGGCGTCCCGACCACGTGTGTGCTGATTCCGGTGATGCGCACGGAGAATGCCCCTTGTCGTGCTCTGCGGCTGCTTTTACGAATCTGTTTCGACTGTTCGAGATTTCGTCACATGTTCGAAATGCTGGCCAGACAGTAAGGATTGGGCGGCGGACGTGTCAATGGGTCGAACGAAGAACGGTTTCGGCGAGATGGCGAAGGAAGGCGGGGAATGGTCGGGCCTGTCCTCAACTGGCACACCCGAACAGGCAGTTCAGCACAGAACTTTCACAGCTGCGCCTGGGAACGTGACCTGAGCGGAGTTTAGTCTTCCGGCGACATGGACTACTGCCTCCCGTGCCAACGGCACCTCAATGGCGCCCTCGCTTGCCCGGGGTGCGGTACACCGGCCGAAGCGAGCCGAGAGAGCGCGGCCTCCCCGGACGACCGCGAGGACGCCGACGGGCGTGACGACGCGGCGGACGACGGCGAGGACGACGGCGACGGCGACGAGCCGGAGGGCGGCGCGGGGCGCCGGGCCCGGCGCGGACGCGGCACCCGCGGCGGGAGCCGGGGGGTGCGCGCGAACCGGCGGGACCGGAAGGCGGCGCTGCACCGGCGGCGGCGCCGGCGGGTACTGCTCGTGTCGGCGGGGCTGCTGCTCGCCGCCGGCGGGCTGAGCCTCGCCGAACTGGGCATAGAGGCGCCGTCCTCGGAGCCGAAGGCGTCCGCCGCGGGAGAGGCGTCCGCGGGGTCCTCCGCCTCCGCGGACGGGGCGTCGGCCTCCGGGGGAGGGGGCGCCGGGTCGCCGGGGGCGTCGCCGTCCGCCTCGGAGTCGAAGAAGCCGGAGAAGTCGGAGAAGTCCAAGAAGGACAAGGACAAGGAGAAGGACGACGAGGGGACGGAATCAGCCGATCCTTCGTCGACGGAGGCCGGTCCGACGGCCTCGGCGCCCGCCTCCGTCCCGTCCGCCCCCGAGGAGTCGGATCCGGGTACGCCGGATCCCGACCCCACGACGGAGGCGCCGGACCCCGACCCGGAACCGACCCCCACGGAGTCGTCGTGCGACCGCTTCTTGTGGTGGTGCACGTAACCGCTGGCCGCGGCTGATGAAACGGGTCGGCCCGTAGGCTGCGACCCGGCGGGGGCGGAGCCAAGAGATTGCGCAGTTCCCCGCGCCCCTAAAGGCAAAAGACTGCGCAGTTCCCCGCGCCCCTGATGGGGCGCAGCCCCGCTTCAGGGGCGCGGGGAACTGCGCGGGTGACCCCCACCGGCCCGCGGGCGAGGTCGGGGCTCGGGCCCCTGAAGGGGGCGCGGGGAACTGCGCGAGCAACCCCCACCGGGCCGCGGATGACGTCGCGGGGGTCGGGCCCCTGAAGGGGCGCGGGGAACTGCGCGGGTCACCCCCACCGGGCTGCAGGTGGCGTCGAGGGGTCGGGCCACTGAAGGGGTGCGGACCCGCAGGTCAGGTGGGGGTGGGGCCCGCGTCCGCCACCCCGGTGGAACCGTCCAGCATGCGCAGCAGCAGGCCGCGCAGAGCCACCCGCTCCTCCCGCGACAGCCCGGCCAACGGTTCCCGAGCGAACCGCAGGGACAACCGCAGGCTCCGGGCGACAGCCCGCCCCTCCTCCGTCACGGCGGCCAGCTTCACGCGGCGATCGGACGGGTCCGGCCGCCGCTCCGCCAGCCCCCGCGCCTCCAGCCGATCCACGATCCCGGTGACGTTCGACGGCTCGCACTTCAGCTTCTGTGCCAGCCGCCGCATCGGCAGCGGCTCCAGCGACAGCAGGCTCAGCAGTCGCGCCTGCGCCCCGGTCAGCGCATGTTCCGCCGCCGCCTCCTCGTACTCCTCGTGGTAGCGGGCCACGACCGTGCCGATGAGGTCGACGACCTCAAGGGTCAGTGGGTCGAACGAGGGAGTCTTCTGTGCGGCCATGCCCGACAGGCTACCCGGTTACTTGACATCATGAAATATTCAGGAGCATGGTTGTTTCACATACTGAAGCATTCTCATGTGTGGAAACCGTTGCACCAGGAAAGGCGCCCTCCATGACCGACACAGCCGAGCTCCCCGCCACCAGCCGCGAATGGCATCTCGTCAGCCGCCCGGTCGGCGTCCCGAAGCCCGAGGACTTCGCCCTGGTCGATGCGGACCTGAAGCAGCCCGGCCCGGACCAGATCGTGGTGCGCAACAAGCACCTCTCCGTGGACCCGTACATGCGCGGACGCATGAGCGCCGCGAAGTCGTACGTGGCCCCCTACGAGCTGGGCAAGGCCATGCTGGGCGGCGCGGTCGGCGAGGTCGTCGCCTCGACCGCGGACGGCGTCTCCGTCGGCGACCACGTCCTGCACGGCTTCGGCTGGCGCGAATACGCCGTCTTCGACGCCAAGCACGCCGTCAAGGTGGACCCCGGTGCCGCGCCCCTGACCACGTACCTCGGCGTGCTCGGCATGACCGGCCTCACCGCGTACGCGGGCCTGCTGCGCACCGCGTCCTTCGAGGAGGGCGACACCGTCTTCGTGTCCGGCGCGGCCGGCGCCGTCGGCAGCCAGGTCGGCCAGATCGCCAAGCTCAAGGGCGCCTCGCGGGTCATCGGCTCGGCCGGTTCCGACGAGAAGGTCAAGCTGCTGGTGGAGGAGTACGGCTTCGACGCCGCCTTCAACTACAAGACCGGCCCCGTGAGCGAGCAGCTGCGCAAGGCCGCCCCGGACGGCATCGACGTCTACTTCGACAACGTCGGCGGCGACCACCTTGAGGCGGCCATCGGCTCCCTCAACCTGCGTGGCCGTATCGCCATCTGCGGGATGATCTCCGTCTACAACAACACGGAGCCGGCGCCCGGCCCGAAGAACCTCGCGCGCCTCATCGCCACGCGGGGCCGGATCCAGGGCCTTCTGGTCGGCGACCACTACGACCTGCAGCCGCAGTTCGTCCAGGAGGTCGGGCCGTGGGTCGCCTCGGGCGAGCTGAAGTATCGCGAGACGGTCGTCGAGGGCATCGAGAACAACCTTGAGGCGTTCCTCGGGGTTCTGCGAGGCGACAACACCGGCAAGATGATCGTCACGCTCTGACCCTGGCACGGGTGGAGGCGAAGCCAAGAGACTGCGCAGTTCCCCGCGCCCCTGATGGGGCGCAGCCCCTCCTGGGGGCGCGGGGAACTGCGCAATCCGTTAGCTCCGCCCCCTGCGGCCCGCAGCCGCGTGAACGGCCAGAACCAGCCGCTGGTTCTCCGGAGCCGCGCCGCCCGGGAACGCGATCCGCCGCCGCGTGTACCCGTACGCCAACCCACTGCGCGGATCAGCGAACCCCTGCGACCCACCGGCCCCACTGTGGCCGAAGGCCCCCGCCCCCAGGAACGGATGCCACATGTCGGCTGTGGCCTGGAACCCCAGCCCGTACGACTTGTGCGCCCGCGCCACCAGGTCGTACCCCACGGAGTGGATCTGCCCCACCTCCGCGACCGTGTCCGGCTTGAGCAGCGCTGCGCGCCCGTTCAGCTCCCCGACCGCCGCCGCATACATCCCGGAGAGCCCGCGCGCGGAGGCGACCCCGCCGGCCGACGCCTGCCCGAGGGCCCGCACCGCACGGGAGTTGGGGAAGTCCACCAGCGGCACGGCGCCCGGCACATGCTCGTTGAACGCGATCGAGGCCAGCGTGTGCGGCCCCCGGGGCGTCGCGTCCAGCAGCGCCTGCTCCGGCGGTGTCGGCGCCATCGGCTGCACCGACAGGTACCGGTGCTCCTCCGACTCGGGCAACCCCAGGTGGAAGCCCAGCCCGTACGGCGCGCGCACCCGCTCCTCGTGGATCTCCTGGAGCGTACGGCCGGTGGCCCGCCGGACGACCTCGCCCGTGAGCGCGCCGATCACCAGCGCGTGGTAGCCGAAGGCCGTGCCCGGCCGCCAGAACGGCTTCTGGCCCGCGAGCCGTTCGGCGATCACCCGGTCGTCGGCCAGTTCGTCGAGGGTGAAGCCCGCGTCCGACCCGACCAGCCCCGCCCGGTGCGCCAGCAGCTCCCGCAGGGTCACCGCCGACTTGCCCTCCGCCGCGAACTCCGGCCAGTAGTACGCCACTTCGCGATCCAGTTCCAGCGTGCCGTCCTGCACGAGCAGGGCGACCACCAGGTGGGCCGCCCCCTTCGAGGAGGAGAAGACACCGAACAGCGTGTCGCCGTCGGTGTCCGCGCCGGTCCACAGATCGACGACCCGCCGACCCCGTACGTACGCGCTCAACTGGCCCGCGTAGTCCGGTCGTTCGGCGGCGACGACGGACGCGAACTCCTCGCGTACCGCCTCGAAGCCTTCGGCGACGGTGCCGTGGATCTCCTGTGCCATCCGTGCTCTCCTCAGATCTCTGCTGGTGCCGTGGAGCTCTGTGCTCGGTGCCCTCTGTACTCTCGGCGCTCAGGACACCGTCAGCAAGGCCCGCGCCACCTGCGCGAACTCTCCCTTCGGATGATCGCGGAAGAGCGGCTCCGTGCCGAACAGCACGGTATGCGGCCCGCTCACCACCGAAGCCCGCCCGGCGGCCTGCGCGGGCCCGCCGCTGCCGTCCTCCAGCGCACGCCAGTGCCCGGAGACGAGCGGATTCCCGCCGGCGGCGCCCGCGTACGACTGCTCCACGCGCACCCCGGCACCGAGGCCTGTGAACCACACCGGCGCGTAGACGAAACCGTGGTCGGGGGCGCCCGAGGTCACTCCGCCACCGGACGAATTGACCACCCGTACGACGCCGTTGGCGTCAGGGTTGCCCGCCACCGCCTCGACCGGGAGGAGACCGGCGGAGGTGTTGAGAGCCGCTCCGGTGGTTCCCCGGCCCACCAGCCCCTTCCGGCCCACGAAGGTGTTCAGCGCGGTGCGCGCGGCCGGGGTGAGGTCCGCCGGATCCAGCCCCGAGGACGCGAACAGGACGTCCGCCCGCGACCAGTCGAAGCCCGCGTTCAGGATCGCCGTGGACACCGGGACCACGTCGAAGTTCATCTCCCGCAGTGCGAACAGCTCACCCGGTGCGACCGCCGCGGCCACCCGGACCCGCCGCAACGCGGCGCCGCCGCTCTCCTTCGTCGCGTCGAAGACCACGTCGTACGTCCTCGCGGCGACCGCGGCCCGCTCACGGGCCGACGCGGGCACGATCGCACTGCCGTCGGCCGCCCGCCGCACCGAAACCCCGTCCCTGAGAAGGGAGTTGAGCGCCGAGATCTCCCGGGCGTCGTCGAGCCGAAGCCGCAGCCGGGGCCGCTGGGTGCCGCCGGACGCCACGTACCCGACCTTCGCGGCGGCGTGCACCGCCCGGTCCGGCACGGCGAGCTTCGAGGTCCGTACGGTGTCGACGGTCGCGCCCCACAGCCGGCCGAGACTCCAGCCGGAGATGTCGTACATCACCGACACTTTGTCACTGATGTCCCGCCCGTCCGCCAGCATCACATGGGCCATGCCGCGCTTGGGCTGCCGAAGATCGACGACGTACGAGCCCTTCGCGTACGCCTTCCCGCCGAGCCCGAAGTCCCTTGTGGCCCGGCGGACCTGGACGTCGTTGGCGAGCAGGTGGTCGACGAGACGGGCGGCGGCCGGCGCCGAGCGCTGCGCGTCCGGGCCGGCCGGAATCACGTACGCGCGGGGGAAGTCGGTGGTGTAGACGTCCTCCGGGCCGATGCCCGGGACACCCGGCACCGTCTCCGGCGAGACCGGGACCTGGGCGGCGCCCGTCACGCTCCGGCGGAACACCTCGATCTGGTCGGCGGCCAGTGAACCGCGGTGCGTGCGCGCGTAGTCGAGGCTCGCGCGCATCGCCGCGCCCGCGATGGCCACGTTGATCGACGCGCGGCGGCGCAGCTCGGTGACGGGCAGTTCGTCGTACTCCTCGTTGTTCACCGCCATCGGGAACTCGACCGTGTGCGCGGCGACCGTGCCGTGGAACGGCATGTACTGCGGGGTGAAGATCGGCGGCCAGTCGTCCCAGCCCTCCGCCTGGTCCCGGAAGGGGATCTGGGCCGGTTCCACCCCGTCCTTCTCCGGCGTGTATCCGAGGCCGTTGACGGCGGCCTCCATGCCGAGGGCGTTGGCGTAGGTGTTCTTCAGGAACAGGTCGTACTCGTAGTTCTCGCCGTGCGGGGGAGTCGTCGGCTCGATGAGGGTGCCGTTGACGTAACCGTGCAGGTCGACCATGAGCGCGGGCTGCTTGTCGATCGCGATCTGCCGCATCGCCCGTACCTCGGGCTGCGAGGCGGTCACGAAGTCCCGGTTCAGGTCGAAGCCGTTGGCGTTCGCGCGGGTGCCGGCGATACGGCCGTCCGGGTTCGCGGTGATGTTGAAGTACACGCGGTGGTGGGCGAGGAGGTCGGCGGTCGTCCCGTCCTTCGCCGTGGCGAGCTTCTCGATCAGCTCGAGGGAGGCGTCCGTGCCCTCCCACTCGTTGCCGTGGATGTTGTTGTTGAAGAAGACCGGCGTCTTGTAGTCCCGCTTGACGGCAGGGTCCTTGGCGGCGGCGACCGGCGCGTTCTCGATCAGCTCGCGCAACCGCTCCTGGGCGCGCGCCTGCCGCTCCGATTCCGGCGCGGTGACCGTGACCAGAAACAGCCGGTGCCCACCGGCGGAACGGCCCACGACCTCCACACTCACCCGGTCGCCGAGACGCTGCAGCGCGTTCAGCTTCGGGGCGATGGAGTGGTACGGGGTCAGGCCCAGCTTGATGGACTTGTCGGCCGGGTTCTCCGCGTCCGGGGCGAGGACCTGCTCGCGCGGATAACCCCGTACGGCCCCGGTGTCGGGGGTGAGTTCGGTGACCGGGGCGGTCAGGGCGCGGTCGGTGGCGCTCCCGGGTACCCCGGCGGCGACGCCGGCGCCGTCGGAGGGGCCCGACCCCTCGCGGACCGGCGCCCCCGGGCGGGGCGTCGGGTCGGCGACGGCGCCGTTCGGGGTGAGCAGGAGCGAGGCCGCCGCGGTGGCGGTGGCCGTGGCGATCAGGACGGGTCTCGGCAGGTGCACGTGTACCTCCACGGAGAGGACCTGACAGGGGTCACTTCGGTACGGAGGTCTACCGGCTCGCCCCTCCCGCAACAAGGGGGCGTCGGCGTAACCGATGACGACGGACGCCGTGTCCCGGGTCGGGCGGAGGGGGCATCCTGGGAGGGGACTTGGACGAACCGAGTGGACCCGGCAGGCACCCGGCAGCACGCGTGCGTGAGGCGAGGAGAGCCCATGGCAACGATCCCGTCGCTCCCCAGCAGGGACGACGTCGCGCGTATCGCGCGCAGCACGACCGACATCACCGGCCAGCTCCTGGACACCGCGGGCAACCTCACCCGAATCGCCGTCAACACCTTCGATCCGAGGGACGGTTCGGGGGCGGAGGTGCTGCGGGTCCTGCGCGAGACGACCGCCGAACTGGCCGAGGCGAGCGCGTCGCCGCAGGCGCAGGAGGCGTTCTACCGGATGGTGGACACACTGACGCGGCTGGGGACGAGCGGGGCGCCCCTCGCCGTCCACCCGGTCAGCGAACCGGCCCGCGCGCTCCTCACCGCGCTCGGGGACAGCCTGCTGCCGCTCCTCGACGCGGTGGAGCCCGCGGTCGAGGAGGCGGCGGAGGCACTGGGGGAACTGGTGGACGCCTCGTCGCCGCTCCTGCCCGCGGCGGCGGGGATGGCGGCCGGCACGCTGCTGGTGCTCGCGCCGGTGATCCGGGCCGCGGCGGAGGTGCTGCGGGACTCGTCGCCCGAACTGCGGCGTATCGCCGACGCGTTGACGTCCGCGGTGGCTCCGCTGCTGCCGGTGCAGGTGGCGTTGGCCGAACGGGCCGCGGGGGCGGGGGCGGGGGTGGTGCGCGCGGTGGTGCCGCCGCTGGCGGACCTCACGGAGGTGGCCGCGGCCGGCTTCCGGGTAGGACGGCCGGTGCTGATCGCGGGGGAGGAGATGGTGGTCTCCGGCCTCGAACAGCTCCAGCCGCTGCTGTTCGCTTCCGCGGGGTGGGCGGGTCGGGTGGCACGGGTTGTGGCGGTGCGGGTGTCCGCGGCGGTTTCGCCTGCGGCGGGCTCGGCGGTGGTGGTGACGGGCCACCCAGCCTGACCCGCACCCGCGGACGGGCCTGGGGTGCGCGTCCGCGGGGGGCTTGGGGCCGGTTCGTCCGGTGCGGGCCGGTGGGGGCTGGCCGCGCAGTTCCCCGCGCCCCTTAGAGGCGGGGCTGAGGCCGGATTGTCGGGTGCGGGCCGGTGGGGGTTGCTCGCGCCGTTCCTCGCGCCCCTGATGGGGCGCAGCCCCTCTTGGGGGCGCGGGGAACTGCGCAGTCTTTTGGCTTTTCAGGGGCGCGGGGAACTGCGCGGCCCGCCCCCACCGGCCCGCAGGCGGCAGGGCCCCGCCCGGTAAGGTGGGCGTATGCGTGATCTTGGGGTGGGGTTCAGGTACTTGATGCGCGGCCAGCGCTGGGTCGCCGGGCACGGAAAGCAGTTCGGTTTCGGACTGATCCCCGGCCTCATCACCCTCGTCCTGTACGCCGCCGCCCTGATCGCCCTGGCCCTGTGGGGCACGGACTTCATCACCTGGGCCACCCCCTTCGCGGACGACTGGTCGAGCCCCTGGCTCGGCCTCTTCCGCGGCTTCCTGACGGCAGTCCTCTTCGCGCTCGCCCTGCTCCTGTCCGTCATCACCTTCACGGCCGCCACCCTGATCATCGGCCAGCCCTTCTACGAGAGCCTCTCCGAGAAGGTGGACCGGGACGTGTCCCCGGACGGCACGGCCCCCGAGTCCGGCCTCCCGCTCTGGCGCGAACTGGTGATCTCGACCCGCGACAGCCTCCGGATCGTGGCCAGGGCCCTGGTCTGGGCCGTACTGCTCTTCGCGCTCGGGTTCATCCCGTTCGTCGGTCAGACCGTCGTCCCGGTGATCGGCTTCTTCGTCACGGGCTTCTTCCTCACCGAGGAACTGACGGCGGTCGCGCTCCAGCGCCGCAACGTCGTGCTCCGCGACCGCCTCACCATGCTCCGTTCCCGCAGGATGCTGGTCTGGGGCTTCGGCACCCCGCTGGGCCTCGCCTTCCTCGTCCCCTTCGTCGCCGTCTTCCTGATGCCCGGCGCGGTCGCGGGCGCCACCCTGATGGCCCGCGACCTGCTGGGCGAGGAGACCCGCGAGGAGAACGAGGACGACCAGGCCCCCGCGGGCTCCCTCAGCGACTGACGTCACTCACCGGCGTCCGCCGCCACCGTGAGGATCGACCGGACCTGGGCGATGATGTCCAGCCGGTTCTGCACGAACTGCGCGTCGGTGACCGTCCCGCTCGCCGGATCGGTGTTGCCCGCCCCGAACTCCAGTACCGGAGTGTGGACATGGCCGCCGGGCAGCGAGCCCGCCAGGCCGAGCCGGTCCCGCAGGAGCGTCGCGCGGTACGCGATCTCGTTGGACAGGTAGTTGCCCCCGCCGCCCGACCGGGCCGTCGAGCCCGCGGTCGGCCCCTCGGGGCGTACGACGGGATCGGTCCCGCCCGCCGGGATCTCGGTCACCGACGTGTTGTCGTACACGGGGAAGCGTCCCGTGTCCGCCGCGACGATGTCCTTGTACGGCAGGGTCGTCGTCGTCCACTGCGGCTGCGAGGCCGGGTCGGTCACGGGGACGGTCTCGGTGCGGGAGAGGTTCTCGTTGTCGGGGAAGCCGCCCCGCCAGGCCCCGTTGGTGCGCTCGATGTCGATACGGCCCACCCGGCCCTGGCTGACCGTGGTGAACAGGTCGACATGGGGGAGGTGGGCGCGCAGGGTCCGTTCCACGGTCCCGTCGGCGAAGTCCTGCCAGCGGACCGGGAAGACGGCCGTCTCGATGCGCGCGGGACCGTCCGCCGTCCTGATCACCGTGCCGTCCAGGGCGAGCGCGGTCGCCCCCGACGGGTTGGAGATCCGTACGTCCCGGTCCAGCGTGAACGGATCGAACCCGGTCACCAGGATCCGCTTGACCTTCCTGGACCCGGATGCGGATTCGGCTGCGGACCCGGCTGCGGACGTGTCCTTGGTCGCGGACCTGGACCCGGAGTGCGGGTAGCGGATGGAGTCCTGGCCCCGTGACGTCCGCTCCAGCGCGGCCAGCAGTTTCGCGCGCCGGGTCTCGGTGAGCCCGAACTCCGGCTGCCACTGCCGTACTTCACGCGTCATGCCGAGCCGGGCCCAGTACAGCGGCCGGTCGTCGTCCCTGCTGAGGTCGCCGCCCGCGGGCCCGCGGCCCTGGGCCCGGTCCACCGCCCGCTGCCACAGCCGCGAGCCCTGCCGTTCGACCAGCCGCTCGGCCTGCGCGTACGAGCGGGCCCTGCCGAGGGCCCGGGCGAACTCCGGTGCCACCGTGTCGAATCCGGACCGGACGAGGATCTCCTGGGGCGCGGCCCGGTCGAGGCGCTGCTCCTCCACGGTGGGCGCGGCCGCGGGGTTCTCCGCGGCGAGGGCGGGCGGTGCGGCGAGTCCGGCCAGGAGAGCCAGGCCGAGGGCGCCGATCCGAACACGTATGTGCGTCAAGGCGGTTCAGGTCCTTCCGTCGCGAGTGGGGACGTCGTCGGATGGCGGCAGTATGCGCGACGCACGGGACGCACGCCATAACGCGTGAGCCCTGTGACGTGCGTGACCCCGTGAAGGTCAGCCCTCGCCCAGCAGCGTGAGGAAGTCCCGGAACGCCGCCGGCATGTCCACCGACTCCGGCGCGAGCAGCCACTGGTACTGCAGCCCGTCCATCACCGCGACGAGCAGCGGAGCCGCCCGCTCCGGCGTGAGCCCGCTCGGCAGCCGCTCCCCGTACTCGGTCCGCAGCACCTGTGCCATGTTCGCGCGTACGGCCTCGTACCGCTGCGTGAAGAACTCGCGCGCCGGATGCCCCTCCGTGACGCTCTCGCCGAGGAGCGCCGAGAAGGTCTGTACGATCCCGGGCCGCATGGCGTTGTACTCGACGAGCTGGCCGAGCAGTTCGAGCCGCCACCCGGTGCCGGGGACCGCGTCCCACTGGTCGCGCTCCGCCAGGACGGCGACGAGCAGCGCCTCCTTGGTGGGGAAGTGGTGCAGCAGCCCCTGCGGGGTGAGGGCGACCCGCTCGGCGACCGCGGCCAGGCTCGCGCCCCGGTAACCGCGCTCGGCGATCACCTCCAGCGTCGCCCGGAGGATCTCCGCACGCCGTTCCGTGCCCCTGGCCGATCTGGGCGCCCCGCTCGTCATGACGTCACCGTACGACGGACGGGGTCCCCCATGCGGCTTCCCATGACATAAATATAACGCGGACGTAACGAAACCTACCGATCAACAGGTGACGCGGGCAGGATGGCAGTGACGGATCGGTGCGCGACGGAACACAACGCGACGGACTCGACGCAACGGACTCAACGAGGAGGCACGGCCATGGCAGGAACGCGGCCCACCCCGGCCGATCAGGCGCGTGAGGCAGTGGTCGAGGCGGCTCTCGCCCGTCTCGACCTGGACACGAAGGCGCGGCTGCTCGCCGGCCAGGACATGTGGTCCCTGCCCGAGCTGCCCGGGATCGGGCTGAGGTCACTGGTCATGTCCGACGGCCCGATCGGCGTCCGGGGCGTGCGCTGGACCGCCGACGACCCGTCCGTCGCCCTGCCGTCCCCGACCGCGCTCGCCGCCACCTGGGACCCCGCCCTGGCCCGCCGGGCCGGCCGGCTCCTCGCCCAGGAAGCCCGCCGCAAGGGCGTCCACGTGCTGCTCGCCCCCACGGTCAACCTGCACCGCTCCCCGCTCGGCGGCCGGCACTTCGAGGCGTACAGCGAGGACCCGTACCTCACCGGCCGGATCGGCACCGGATACGTGACCGGTGTGCAGGAGGGCGGGGTCGGCACCACCGTCAAGCACTTCGTCGCCAACGACGCCGAGACCGACCGCTTCACCGTGAACAACGTGGTCTCCCCGCGCGCCCTGCGCGAGCTGTACCTGGCCCCCTTCGAGGCCATCGTCGAGAACGCCCACCCCTGGGGCATCATGACCGCCTACAACTCGGTCAACGGCAGCACGATGAGCGAGCACCGGTACCTCGTCGAGGAGGTCCTGCGCGGCGAGTGGGGCTTCGACGGCTACAACGTCTCCGACTGGATGGCCGCCCGCTCCACCGTCGGCGCCATCGAGGGCGGCCTGGACGTCGCGATGCCCGGCCCGGTCACCGTGTACGGCGCCAAGCTCGCCGCCGCCGTCCGGGCCGGTGAGACCGACGAGGCCAAGGTCGACGAGGCCGTGCGCAACGTCCTGCGCCTCGCCGCCCGCGTCGGCATCCTGGAAGGCGCGGAACCGGTCGTCACCGACCTGCCCGAGACCGTGGACGGCGAGTCCCTGGCCCGCGAGATCGCCCGCCGCGCCTTCGTCCTCGTACGCAACGAAGGCGCCCTGCCCGTCCCCGCCGGCCACTCGGTCGCGCTCATCGGCGCCGCCGCCCGTGACGCCCGCGTCCTCGGCGGCGGCTCCGCGACCGTCTTCCCCGCCCACGTCGTCTCCCCGCTCGACGGCCTGACCGCCGCACTCCCCGAGGGCACGCTGACGTACGCGGTCGGCGCCGACCCGAGCCAGGAACTGGCCGCCGCCGACAAGGGGTTCGAGTTGCGTGCGGTCTGCCGCGACACCGGGGGCGACGTCCTGGGCACGCGCTCCGCGCCGAGCGGCCACATCCAGTGGATGGGCAACGACCTGCCCGACGGCGTCACCCACGACCGCCTCGACAGCGTCGAACTGACCGGCACCTTCACCCCGCGCGAGAGCGGCCCCCACACGTTCGGGATCAAGGGGCTGGGCGCCTTCACGCTCACGATCGACGGCACGGAGCACTTCGACGGCGTCCAGAGCACCGACCTGGACGACCCGTTCGTGACGTTCTTCGGCGACCCCGTCGAGCGCGCCACGGTGGACCTGACGGCCGGCCGCTCCTACGACGTCTCCCTGCGCCACACCGTCGACGTCCCCGACGACGTGCCCATGCGGGTCATCAGCTTCACGCTCGCCCACCAGGAGCCCGCGCGCGACCCCGACGAGCTGATCGCCGAGGCCGTCGAAGCGGCCCGCGCCGCCGACACGGCGATCGTCGTGGTCGCCACCACCGAACGCGTCGAGTCCGAGGGCTTCGACCGCGCGGACCTCCGACTCCCGTGCCGCCAGGACGAGTTGGTGCACGCGGTCGCCGCCGCCAACCCGAACACCGTCGTGGTCGTCAACTCCGGCTCCCCGGTGGAACTGCCGTGGCGCGACGAGGTCGCCGCGGTCCTCCTCGACTGGTTCCCGGGCCAGGAGGGCGGCGCGGCCCTCGCGGACGTCCTCACCGGCGCCCACGAGCCCGGCGGCCGACTCCCCACCACCTGGGGCTCGCTGGACTCCGCCCCGGTCACCGAGGTCACCCCCACCGACGGTGAACTCGCCTACACCGAGGACGTGTTCATCGGCTACCGCGCCTGGGAGAAGGAGAACCGCACCCCGACGTACCCGTTCGGCCACGGCCTCGGCTACACCGACTGGACGTACGACGAGATCGACGTGACGGGTACGACGGTCACGGTCCGCGTCACCAACACGGGCACCCGCACCGGCCGCGAGACGATCCAGCTCTACCTCGCCCCGGCGGAACCCACCCCCGACCGCCCCGCCCGCTGGCTGGCGGGCTTCGCGAACGTCGAGGCCGCCCCGGGGGAGTCGGCCCACGCGACCGTCGACCTCCCGCCCCGAGCCTTCGAGGTCTGGGACGAGACGTCCGACGCGTGGACACCGGTGAAGGGCACCTACGAGATCGAGGCGTCCCACAGCCTCACGGACACGAGGCTGACGGCAACCTGTGTCTTTTAGTTTTTGCCTTTAGGGGCGCGGGGAACGGCGCAATCTTTTGTCTTTCAGGGGCGCAGCCCCTCCAGGGGCGCGGGGAACTGCGCGACCAGCCCCCACCGGACCCGCACCCGACAACGCGACCCCCGTCACCGGGACGGCGTACGGGACGTAACGACCCCGTACGCCATCTCCGCCAGCCGCGCCTGCCCGTCCACACTCGGATGGAACCAGTCCCAGTGACTCAACTGCGCGGTCCCGAACCGGTACTCGAAGACCGCCCCGCCGTCGAACCGGCACCGCCGCTCCTTCGCACACACCTCTTCCAGCACCGTGTTGTACGACTCCACCCGGTCCTGCACCCGATCCCGCCGCGACGTCGCCGCCGCACTCAACGAGTCCGCGTCACCGAGCATCGAAGGACAGATCCCCAGCTTCCAGATCTGCTTGCCCACCGGATTCGTCCGCCCCTGCGACCACAGCCGCTTCAGATCGGGCACGCTGGACACGTACACCTGCGTCTTCGGCAACGCCGACCGCAGCGTGCCCAGCGCGTCCTCGAACTGGCTGCGGAAGTCCGCGACCGACGTCATCGCGGACACCGACGAACGGCAGGCGTCGTTCGCGCCGGCCATCACCGTGACCAACTGGGGCTTCTTCGCCGCGGCCTGCGCCATCTGACCGGGCAGGTCCGCCATGCGGGAGCCGGTCACCGCGTAGTTCCAGCTGCGCTGCGAGGCCCCGGTCCTCCCCAGGAGCCGTACCGCGAGACTCTTCACCTTCGTGTCGGTGCCGGTCGCCCACGAGACCTCGGGGCAGTCGGTCAGCACCGAGCAGGCGTCGAACCCGCGGGTGATCGAGTCGCCGACGGCGGCCAGCGAGCGCGGGCTGCGGTCCCAGTCCGGCGTGGGCTTCGGTGAAGGTTTTCCGCTCCGCGCGTCAGTTCCTGTCGGGCCCGGGGAGTTGCCGCCGACCGCGTCGCATCCGGTCAGTCCCGCGACGCCGACGAGAGCCGCCACGACGGCCGCGAGGAGGCCCCGCGAACGGTGACCACGGTTCCGCATCCCCAGATCCCCTCGTTCATCACGCAACGACACTCCGCCCCGGAGCGTCCTCCCGGGTGAAACCTCCGTGTTTCCGGGCGCTTGGACCGACGGTACGTCACACTCCTTGCGCCCTCGCACGGTAGCCTCGGCACACGTGGCTGCCCTGCCACTGAACGATCCGCCAAGCCGCAAAGTGCCCGCTCTGTCCGGAGGTGCCAGTGACGACACGTGGAGTTCTCTACGTGCACTCCGCGCCGCGTGCGCTGTGCCCGCACGTCGAATGGGCGGTCGCGGGCGTGCTCGGTACGCGGGTCAGCCTCGACTGGATCCGGCAGCCCGCCTCGCCCGGGACCTGGAGATCCGAGTTCTCCTGGAAGGGCGAGGTCGGCACGGCCTCCAAGCTCGCCTCGGCGCTGCGCGGCTGGCAGATGCTGCGCTTCGAGGTGACCGCCGAGCCGTGCGCGACCGCCGAGGGCGAGCGCTACAGCTGCACCCCTGATCTGGGCATCTTCCACGCGGTGACCGGGATCCACGGCGACATCCTGATCCCCGAGGACCGCCTGCGCGCCGCCCTGGCCCGCTCCCAGCAGGGCGAGACCCACTTGGAGTCGGAACTCACCCGCCTCCTCGGCAAACCCTGGGACGACGAACTGGAACCTTTCCGCTACGCAGGAGAGGGCGCCCCGGTCCGCTGGCTCCACCAGGTCGTATAGGGGCGCTTGCTTCCAGGGGCGCGGGGAACGGCGCAATCTTTTCGCTTTTAGGGGCGCGGGGAACTGCGCGACCGGCCCCACCGGACCCGCACGCATCCACAACGCGAAGTGGCCCGGCCCCTCAAAGAGGAGCCGAGCCACTCACACCTGGCCAGGGGCCGAAGTCAGACCGTGCGGAACGCCAGCACCACGTTGTGCCCACCGAACCCGAACGAGTCGTTGAGCGCGGCGATCCGCCCCTCGACAGGCAGCTTCCGGGCCTCACCGCGAACGATGTCCGCGGTGGCCTCCGCCTCGGGGTCGAGGTTCTCGACGTTGATGGTGGGCGGCGCGATCCGGTTGTAGAGCGCCAGCACCGTGGCCACCGACTCCACCCCACCCGCACCACCGAGCAGATGCCCGGTCATGGACTTCGTACCGGACACGGCGAAGTGGTCGGCGTCGTCGCCGAAGACCTTCCGCAGTGCCTTCAGCTCGGCGACGTCACCGGCCGGCGTGGAGGTCGCGTGCGCGTTGACGTGCACGATCTCCGCCGGGTTCAGGTCCGTGCTGTCGAGCAGGTGCTGCAGCGCGGCAGCGATACCGCGGCCCTCCGGCTCCGGCTGCACGATGTCGTGGCCGTCGGAGGAGATGCCCTGGCCGACCGCTTCCGCGTAGACACGGGCTCCGCGCTTGGCGGCGTGCTCGGCCGACTCCAGGACCAGGACGCCGGCGCCCTCGCCGAGGACGAAGCCGTCACGGCCGATGTCGTAGGGACGCGAGGCGCCCTGCGGGTCGTCGTTGTTCTTGGACATCGCCATCATGTTGCCGAACGCGGCGATGGGCAGCGGGTGGATGGCCGCCTCGGTGCCACCGGCGACGACGACGTCGGCGCGGCCGGTGCGGATCATCTCGATGGCGTAGCCGATGGCCTCGGCGCCCGACGCGCAGGCGGAGACCGGGGTGTGCACACCGGCGCGGGCGCCGACGAGCAGCCCCACGTTGGCCGAGGGGCCGTTCGGCATGAGCATGGGAACGGTGTGCGGGGAGACGCGGCGTACGCCCTTCTCCTTCAGCACGTCGTACTGGTCGAGCAGGGTCGTGACGCCACCGATGCCGGAGGCGATGACCGTGCCGAGCCGGTCGGGGTCGACGGTCGCGCCCTGCTCGGCGGCGTCCGACGCCTCGGCGCCGGCCTTGTCGGTGAAACCTGCGTCGGCCCAGGCCTCCTTGGCCGCGATCAGCGCGAACTGCGCCGAGCGGTCGAGGCGGCGGGCCTGCGGGCGGGGAATGACCTCGCCCGGCTCCACGGCGATCTGTGCCGCGATACGGACCGCCTGGTCGGCGGCCCAGTCCTGCTCCAGAGGGCGGACGCCGGAACGTCCGGCGACCAGGCCCTCCCAGGTAGAGGCTGCGTCGCCACCCAGCGGTGTGGTTGCGCCGATACCGGTGACGACCACGGTGCGATTGGTCGGGCTCACGGGAATTCTTTCTCCAACGGATACGAGGATTCAGCGGCGCCACCGCCGGGTGGCGGGGCTAAGCGGGTCCGGTGCTGTCCGGTGTGGTTCGGCAGTGCCCCGAAGGGGCGCGGGGAACTGCGCGACCAGCCACAACGGACCCGCGGGCGAAGCAGTGCACTCTCAGCGGAGCGCTCAGCCCTGGTGCTTGAGGATGTACTCGGTCGCGTCGCCGACCGTCTTGAGGTTCTTGACGTCGTCGTCGGGGATCTTGACGTCGAAGCGCTCTTCGGCGGCGACGACGACCTCGACCATGGACAGCGAGTCAACGTCGAGGTCGTCGGTGAAGGACTTCTCCAGCTGGACGTCCTCGACCGGGATGCCGGCGATCTCGTTCACGATGTCGGCGAGACCGGCGACGATCTCTTCCTGAGTGGCGGCCATGTCAGGCGCTCCTTCTTGTGTATCCAGAGGGTGTGGCGGTACGACCGCCCGGAAAGTTCCGGACGGTGTGCCTAGGGGAGGGTAACGACCGTCGCGGCGTACACGAGACCCGCCCCGAAGCCGATGACGAGCGCGGTGTCGCCGCTCTTCGCCTCGCCGGTCGCCAGGAGCCGCTCCATAGCGAGCGGGATCGAGGCGGCCGAGGTGTTACCGGTGGTGCGCACGTCACGCGCGACCGTGACGTGTTCCGGCAGCTTGAGAGTCTTCACCATCGAGTCGATGATCCGCTCGTTGGCCTGGTGGGGAATGAAGACGTCCAAGTCGTCCGCAGTGAGTCCGGCGGCTTCCAGCGCCTCCTTGGCGACCTTGGCCATCTCGAACACGGCCCAGCGGAACACCGCCTGGCCTTCCTGCGTGATCGCGGGAAACTTGACCTCGCCCTTGGAGTCCAGGGGCAGCTGGGACACGTCCCCGCTCCTGAACCGGTCCCAGGGCACGGTCTGCTTGATGGTGTTGGACTTGTCGCCCTCGGAACCCCACACCGTGGGGCCGATGTGCGGCTCCTCGGAGGGGCCCACGACGACCGCGCCCGCGCCGTCACCGAACAGGAAGGCCGTCGCGCGGTCCTCCAGGTCGGTCAGGTCGGACAGCCGCTCGACGCCGATGACCAGCACGTACTCCGCGGAGCCGTCCACGATCATGCCCTTGGCGAGAGTCAGTCCGTAGCCGAAGCCGGCGCAGCCCGCCGAGATGTCGAAGGCCGCGGCCTTCGCCGTGCCGAGCTTGTCGGCGATCTCGGTGGCGACGGCCGGGGTCTGGCTGAAGTGGGAGACGGTCGAGACGACGACGGCGCCGATCTGCTCGGCGTTGATCCCGGCGTCGGCGATCGCCTTGCCGGACGCCTCGATCGACATCGCGGCGACGGTCTCCTCGGCGTTGGCCCAGTGCCGGGTCTCGATGCCGGAGCGCGAACGGATCCATTCGTCGGACGAATCGATGCGTTCGAGGATGACCTCGTTCGGGACGACACGAACCGGGCGGTAGCCGCCCACACCGAGGATCCGCGCGAACGGGGCGCCCTTGCGGGCCTTGATCTTCGACATGCTCAGTCGACTCCTTACGCGCTCAGGCCGAGGCGTGCTCGGCGATGAGCTCGCGAGCCGCTTCGAGGTCGTCGGGTGTCTTCAGCGCCAGCGTCTTCACGCCGGGCAGCGCGCGCTTGGCGAGACCGGTCAGTGTGCCACCGGGGCACATCTCGACCATCGCGGTCACGCCGAGTTCCTTGAAGGTCTCCATGCACAGGTCCCAGCGGACCGGGTTGGCGACCTGACCGACCAGCCGGGAGACGACCTCGGCCCCCGTGGTGACGGCGAGGCCGTCCTTGTTCGAGACGTACGTGAGCTTCGGGTCGGCCGGTGACAGCTCCGCCGCGGCCTGCGCGAGGACGTCGACCGCCGGAGCCATGTGACGGGTGTGGAACGCGCCCGCGACCTTCAGAGCCACCACCCGGCGTACGCCCTCGGGCTTGTCCGCCTCCAGGGCGGCCAGCTCCTCCAGCGTGCCGGCGGCCACGATCTGGCCCGCGCCGTTCACGTTCGC
The DNA here is from genome assembly GCF_055584525.1 of Streptomyces sp. NPDC102514. Taxonomy (NCBI): domain Bacteria; kingdom Bacillati; phylum Actinomycetota; class Actinomycetes; order Kitasatosporales; family Streptomycetaceae; genus Streptomyces; species Streptomyces sp. NPDC102514. The sequence continues at coordinate 46,519 of NZ_JBVJLW010000014.1, read as the reverse complement.
CGGGGTCAGGCCCAGCTTCTCCAGGTGCGGGATCGTCACTTCGGGGTCGCCGCCGAGCAGCGCCGACATTCCGGTCCGGGTGACGGCGGCGGCCTCGGCCATCGCCAGACCCCGCTTGCGCACGAGCGTCAGTGCGGCTGTTTCGTCCAGGACGCCCGCGAGGACGGCGGCCGTGATCTCGCCGACGCTGTGCCCCGCGACGGCGCCGGGTACCGCGGCGCCGGGCGCCGTGGCACCGAGTGCCGAGGCGGACAGGAGACCCGCGGCGACCAGCAGCGGCTGGGCGACGGCGGTGTCCCGGATGGCGTCCGCGTCGGCCTGCGTGCCGAAGTGGGCAAGGTCGAGCCCGATGGCGTCCGACCACGCGGCGACGCGGTCGGCGGCGCCGGGGAGGTCGAGCCAAGGAGTCAGGAAGCCGGGCGTCTGGGCGCCCTGGCCGGGAGCGACGAGTACGAGCACTCTCACACTCTCTCTTGTGAACGGGCACGGCCGCCCGTGGGGACAGGGACGAAGAACAGGAGGGGGAATTGTAGGTCCCCGACAAAAGCCTAGAGCTGGGGATCTCCATCGGCCAGACGCCCCAGGATCAGCGCGATCCGCAACGTGAACGCCGAACGTACGTCGGAAGGCGACCAGCCGGTGACGTCAGTCACACGTCGAAGCCGGTAGCGCACGGTGTTGGGGTGCACGAAGAGCATCCTGGCCGCGCCTTCGAGACTGCTCGCCTGTTCGAGATACACGCTCAGGGTCTCCAGGAGCGCCGACCCGGCCTCCTCGAGCGGTCTGTAGATCTCCTCCACCAGCTGGTCGCGCGCCGCCGGGTCACCGGCGATCGAGCGCTCCGGCAGGAGATCGTCCGCCAGTACCGGCCGGGGCGCGTCCTGCCAGGCGAAACACGCTTTGAGCCCGGCGGCGGCGGCCTGCGCGGACCGGGTCGCGGCCAGCAGGTCGGGGACCACGGGACCGGCCACCACGGCCCCCGCGGCGTACGGCCCGATCAGCGATTTGGCGACGGCCAGGGGGTTGTCGCTGCCGCCCGCGATGACGACCAGCCGGTCACCGAGGACGCCGGTGAGCACCTGGAGCTTGGCGTGCCGGGCGGCCCGCCGGATGGCCTCGACGGTCAGCTCGCTGTCGCCGTCGGGTGCCGTGCCCAGCACCACGCACACATGCTCGGGCGAGTTCCAGCCGAGGGCCGCGGCCCGGGACACCGCTCCCTCGTCGGCCTCTCCGGAGAGCACCGCGTTCACGACGAGCGACTCCAGGCGGGCGTCCCAGGCACCGCGTGCCTCGGCGGCCTGCGCGTACACCTGGGCGGTGGCGAAGGCGATCTCCCGGGCGTACACGAGCAGCGCCTCGCGGAGGACGTTCTCGTCGCCCGGGGCCGCGACCTCGTCGATCGCGGACTCCATCACCTCGATCGTCGTACGCACCATCTCCACGGTCTGGCGCAGGGTGATCGCCCTGGTCAGCTCGCGCGGCGCGGTGCCGAAGACGTCCGTGGAGATCGCCTGCGGGGCATCGGGATACCGGAACCACTCAGTGAACGCGGCGATACCGGCCTGTGCGACGAGGCCGATCCACGACCGGTTCTCCGGGGGCATCGCCCGGTACCAGGACAGCGTCTCGTCCATGCGTGCGATGGCCTGGGCGGCGAGACTGCCGGACGACTTCTCCAGCCGCTTCAGAGTCGCGGTGTGCGCGTGGGCGGCGCGCGCGGCGCGTTCGGTGTTGCTGGATTCGGGTTCGGGCACGGAACAAGACTGCCTTATCCGGACGGCAGGATGCGGCGGAGGGTCGCAGGCGGCACGCCCGGCGGGTCTACCGTGGGTCGCGTGATGGACGTACGGCGCGCCGGTGAGCGCTACCGCGGAGGCGACCCGGCGGCCGGGATCGAGTCCCTGCACGCCTTTTCCTTCGGCCCGCACTACGACCCGGACAACCTCCGCTTCGGTGCGGTCATCGCCTGCAACGAGGAACGCCTGGCGCCCGGCGCGGGCTTCGACGAGCATCCGCACAGCCACACCGAGATCGTCACGTGGGTCGTCGAGGGCGAGCTGACCCACCGGGACTCCACGGGCCACGAGTCGCTCGTACGCCCCGGGGACGTGCAGCGTCTCAGTTCGGCGGGCGGGGTCCGCCACGTCGAACGCAACGACGGCGAGGTGCCCCTGCGCTTCGTCCAGATGTGGCTGGCCCCCCTGGAGCCGGGCGGCGACCCCGCGTACGAGGTCGTCCACGGCATCGCGGACTCCACGCCGTACGCGCTCCCGGCGGCGGGGGCGATGCTCCACGTACGCCGCCTCGTCCCGGGACAGCGGACCGCGATCCCCGACGCACGCTTCCTGTACGCGCATGTCGTACGCGGCGAAGTGCTGCTGGGCGGCGAGGTGCTGGGCCCCGGGGACGCGGCCCGTGTCGGGGACGCGAAGGATCTGGAGGCGGTGGCGCGCGGGGCGGCGGAGCTGCTGCTGTGGGAGATGGCGACCGGCTGAGGGCCGGACGTCACCGTACGGGCGGCGTCACCGTGCAGACGGCACCATCGTGCGGGCGGCGTCAGCGGGTGGGCAGGCGGGCCATCGCCGACCGGCTCTCGTCGTCGGCGGGCCGGTAGATCACCACCCGCTGGTCCAGATCCTGGATCGGGGTGAGCACCTCGAAGTCCACCGCGATCTCGCCGGCCTCGGGATGCCGCATGACCTTGCGTCCGCGGCCCTTGACCTTGACGTCCCGCTCGGCCCACATCCGCGCGAACTGCTCGTCGTGCGTACTGAACTCGACGATGAGGTCGCTCAGGGCCCGGTCCTCGGGATGCGCGGCCCACGCGGCACGCAGATGGGCCACCCCCTCCCGTACGACGCGTTCGCGGTCGACGTACAGCTCGCGGGTCCGCGGATGCATCAGGCACATCCACATCGAATTGCGCTGCGACGGCGGCAGGGCGGCGAAGTCCACCAGCAGCCCCGCCATCTCACGGTTCCAGGCCAGGATGTCGTAGCGGTGGTTCAGCACCATGGCAGGCAGGGGTGACAGGTCGCCGACCAGCCGGGCGAGGGTCGGCGCCGCGGTGGTGGCGGGCTCGTCGGCGTCGTCGGGGCGGCGCTGCCGGGACAGGTCGAAGAGGTAGGCGCGTTCGTCGGGGGTCAGGCGCAGGGCCCGCGACAGCGCGGCCAGCACGTCCACCGAGGGCCGCAGTCCACGTCCCTGTTCCAGCCTGACGACGTAGTCGACGCTGACCCCGGCCAGTTCGGCGACCTCCTCGCGGCGCAGTCCCGGGGTCCGCCGGGACCGCCGGCGCGCGGGCAGCCCGAGGTCGTGCGGGTCCAGGCGTTCGCGCCGGGTCCGCAGGAACGCGGCCAGTTCCTGTGTCGCGTCCACGGTGCGGTCCGTCGAGCGGGTCGTCGAGCTGGTCGTCATGTCCGACCCAACAGTCAGGGTGGGACCGCTGTTCCCAGGAAGATCCTTCCCTTACCCCTGTCCCGGGGCGCTCGCAGACTCGCTGTCGACGACGGATCACGAGCGAGCACAGGAGAAACACCACCATGTCACTCACCCTCGACACCTACCGGCTGCTGGGCCGTTCCGGGCTGCGGGTCTCACCGCTGGCCCTGGGCACGGCGACCTTCGGCACCGAGTGGGGCTGGGGCGCCGAGCGGGACGAGGCGCGCAGACTGTTCGACCTCTACGTGGAGCGCGGCGGCAACTTCATCGACACCGCCAACACGTACACCGACGGCAGCTCCGAGCGCCTGCTCGGCGAATTCACCGGCGCCCGCGCCGGCGTCGGCCGCGAGAGCCTGGTGCTGGCGACGAAGTACACGACACTGCGCCGGCCCGGCGACCCCAACTCCGGCGGCAGCCACCGCAAGAGCCTGTTCGCGTCGGTGGAGGCCAGTCTGCGCCGGCTGAACACGGACTACCTGGACCTTCTCTACCTGCACGTGTGGGACTTCACGACCCCGGTCGAGGAGATCCTGCGCGGCATGGACGACCTGGTCCGCCAGGGCAAGATCCTGTACGTGGCGATCTCCAACGCCCCGGCCTGGCAGGTGTCGCGCATGCAGGCGATCGCCGATCTGCGCGGCTGGTCGCCCCTGGTCGCCCTGCAGATCGAGTACAACCTGATCGAGCGCACCGGCGAACGCGACCTGATCCCCATGGCCCGTGAGATGGGGCTCGGCGTGGTCCCGTACTCGCCGCTGGCGGGCGGGGTGCTCACCGGCAAGTACAGCCGCGACGACCTGACCGCGACGGACGCGGCGCCCGGCGACAGCACCCGCAAGAACTTCAACCTCGCCCTGGGCACGGTCACCGAACGCACCCTCGCCGTCGCCGACGTGGTGAAGGAGGTCGCGGCGGAACTGGGCCGCACGCCCGCGCAGGTCGGGCTGGCCTGGACGCTGCGGAACCCGGCTGTGACGGCGCCGGTCCTCGGCGCCCGCACCCCCGCGCAGCTGGAGGGCAACCTGGGCGCCCTGGAGGTCGACTTCACCGCCGCCCAGCTGGCCCGCCTCGACGGGGCGAGCCGTATCGGCCTCGGCTTCCCGCACGACATGCTCGCCGGTGACCACATCCGCCGGGTGACCGCGGGCGACCTGCGGATCGAGTCCCGCCGCTGACACCCGTGGCAGATGTCCAGGAGGTTTCGGGCCGCGCCGGCCGGCCGGGGTGCCCGGCGTCGTGAGGCCGTCGGTGCTCGCCCCGGAGGTGCGCTCGCCCGCCTTCGGTCCCTACTCCGTTGCTGCGGAACGGAGTTGCGCTTCTTTTCTCTTCGGTTCGGCGGGTCGCCCTGGGCGCCCGCCGTCCGTCGTTGCGCTTCTCTGCCGCCCGGTATCGGCGTACGGGCCGTTGTTACGCCCATGCGTCCCGTGTAAACGTCTTGTTCCCAATGTCCGTGAAGTCTTCCGGCTGAAAATGATCGGCCGTACGTTCGCTTCATCAGATGGTCTGACCATCACACCTACCGGTCCGGGAGGAATGGCGTTGGACAAGTCGATCAAGTCGGTCACGTTCGACGCGTTCGTGCGGCAGTCGACAAGTGTGAGCAGCGAGATCGTCGCCCACATCGAGACACTGATCAGCAGCGGTTCCCTGGCACCCGGCACCAAGCTGCCCGCCGAACGCGAACTGGCGCAGGTGCTCAAGGTCTCGCGGGCCTCACTGCGCGAGGCCATGCACGAACTGGAGGCCAAGCGGGTCGTCGAACGCAGGCCGGGCCGCGGCACCATCGTGCTGGAGGCACCCGCCCACGTACGCACTGTGTACGAGGAGATGCCCGAGTCCGAGCGGACCCTGCGCGATGTGGCGGAGCTGCGCGAGACGATCGAGCCCAAGTTCGCCCAGCTCGCCGCGGAACGCGCCACCAAGGCCGGCCTGTACGCGCTGGAACGGGTGCTGGAGACCACCGCCCGTGACGACCTCACCCAGGAGGAGTCCCTGAGGGCGGACATCACCTTCCACATGCTGCTCGCCCAGGCGTCGCAGAACCCGCTGATGGTGGCCCTCAACTCACTCGCCAACAGCTGGACGGAGTCGGTACGCGCCTTCTCCCACGGCACCGACGAGGCCAGGCGCTCCTCGCACCTCGGCCATCAGCTCATCTTCACCGCAGTACGGAGCGGCAACGGCGCCGCGGCCCGGGACGCGATGCTGGCGCACCTCGCGGACGTCACGCATCTCACGAAGAACAACCTGCCTTCGTTCTGACGTTCTGATCCGGCCCGGCAGATCCATCCACCGGCCCCTCCCCGAAAGAGCACCCCATGCACCTCCAGACCTTCCTCCGGCATGCCCGGCCGTCCCGCACCGCCGTCGCCGTCTCGGCCACCGCGCTCGCCCTGGTCGCCGTGTCGGCCTGCGGCTCCGACTCCTCCTCGACCTCCGCGGCGGCCGGGTCCGGCGGCACCACCGACTTCAAGGTGGTCCTGCCCTGGTACGCCGACGCCGAGGGCGGCGGCTTCTTCGCGGCGAAGGCCGAGGGTCTGTACGACGACCGGAAGCTCGACGTCACCCTGCAGTCCGGCGGCCCCCAGGTCTCGGCCACCCAGCTCGTCGCCGCGGGCCGCGCGCAGGTCGGATTCGCCGACGCCGCCGGGATCGTCCAGGCCCAGCAGCAGGGCATCCCGATCGTCGCGATCGGCGCCCTCTACCAGGACAACCCGGTCGGCGTGATGACACACGCGGACGCGGACATCAAGTCCTTCGACGACATGGACGGCAAGACCTGGGTGACGCAGACCGGCCAGCTCGGCCCGGCGTGGGTCAAGAAGAAGACCGGCATCGACTTCTCCACGCAGGTCTACCAGGGCTCCATCGCCAACTTCCTCAAGAAGGACAGCCTCGTCCAGCAGGGCTGGCCCACCAACGAGGCGTACCAGGCGGAGAAGGCCGGAGTGAAGGTCGACTTCATCCCGTTCTCCGACTCCGGCTACAACCCGTACAACGACGTCTTCTTCACCTCCGAGTCCTACCTCAAGAGCCACCGCGAGGAACTGACCGCCTTCCTCGCGGCGAGCATGCAGGGCTGGCAGGACTACATGGGTGACGTGAGCGTCGCCAAGACCGCCAACGCCGCCATCCTCAAGGCCAACGACCAGCAGACCAGCGGAAGCGTCTGGTACGCGTGGGACAAGCAGCGCAAGTACGTCGTCGCGGGTGACGGCAGGAAGCAGCTCGGCACGATGACCGCCGACCGCTGGAACACCCTCATCGACCAGATGAAGCAGCTCGGCCAGCTCAAGACCACCCCGAAGGCCGCCGACCTCTACGACTCCTCACTGCTCCCGAAGGTCGCCGCGCCGTCCGCCCTCCCCGCCGCGCCCGACGGTTCCTACTGACGGACTCCTGCCGACGGAAAGGAGCGACACCCATGAGTACAGCCACCGTGCACGACCCCGCCGCGGACCTCGGCCCGCTCGTCGACTTCGACGGCGCGGACAAGGTCTACAACAGCGGCTTCCGCGCCCTGGCCCCCATCGACCTGCGGCTGCCCCGGTCCGAGATCACCGCCCTGGTCGGCCCCTCCGGCTGCGGCAAGTCGACCCTGCTGCGCATGGCGGCCGGCCTGACCGCCCCGACCAGCGGCACCATGAACCGCCGCACCGACCGCATGTCGTACGTCTTCCAGGACCCGACCCTGCTGGCCTGGCGCTCGATCCGCGCCAACGTCGAACTCGTCGCCAGACTCCAGGGCGTACCCCGCGCCGAACGGCGCGAACGCGCACAGAAGGCGATCGACCTGGTCGGCCTCCAGGGCTTCGAGAAGTCCTACCCGCGGGAGCTGTCCGGCGGCATGAAGATGCGCGCCTCGCTCGCCCGGTCCCTCACCAGCGACCCCGAACTGCTGCTGATGGACGAGCCGTTCGCCGCCCTGGACGAGTTCAACCGGGAGAAGATGGGCGTCGAACTGCTCCACCTGTGGCGCACCCGCCAGGTCACCGTCATGTTCGTCACCCACTCCATCCCCGAGGCCGTGCGCCTCGGCCATCAGGTGGCCGTGATGGGGACGGGCCCGGGGCGCGTCATCGAGGTGTTCCGCTCCCCGAGCCCGCCCACCACGGACCCCGCCGCCCCGCGCGACGACGCCGCGCTGCGGGAACTGCGCACCGAGATCTCGACCATGCTGGGAGGCGCGGGGATATGACCGTGCTCGACACCGCGCGGACCTCCGTCGAGGACGCGCAGCCCGCCAAGTCCCCGCGCGCAGGGCGGCCCGTGGCCCTGCGGACCGTACTGCCGCCGCTGGGCGCGCTGGTGGTGATGATCGCCCTGTGGCAGCTCGTGATCGTCGCCTTCGACATCCCCGGGTACATGCTGCCCTCACCCATGACGATGGTGGACACCGTCCTGCACGAGGCCGACTCCATCCTCACGCCGACCTGGGTGACCCTGCGCGAGTCGGTGCTGGGCTTCGTGCTCGCGGCGGTGGTCGGCGTGAGCAGCGCGCTGGTGATGGGGCGCTGGCGGCTGATGGAACGCAGCCTGTACCCCTACCTGATCCTGCTCCAGACCATCCCGATCGTGGCGATCGCGCCGCTGTTCGTGGTGTGGCTCGGCCCCGGTATGGCCACCAACACCATGGTGGCCGCGATGATCGCGCTGTTCCCGGTGGCCGCGAACACCCTCCAGGGCCTGAAGTCCATCGACCGCAACCTCGTCCAGCTCTACTCGATGGCCGGCGCCCCCGCCCGCGTCCAACTGCTGTTCCTGCGGCTGCCGGGCGCGCTGCCGGAGATCCTGACCGGGCTGCGGGTCGCCGCCGGTGCCTCCGTGATCGGCGCGATCGTCGGCGAGTTCGTGGCCGGTGTCGGCGGCGGCGCGGGCGGCCTCGGGTACGTCATCACCGAGAGCGCGGTGCAGCTGCGTACGCCTCAGCTGTTCCTCGCGGTGTTCGGCGCGAGTGTCGTGTCGCTGCTGCTGTTCGCGGTCGTCGTGGGCGCCGAGAGGTTCCTGCTCGGCAAGTGGCACGAGTCGGCGCTGCCGACCGACGAATAGGCCGCCGACCGCAGGACGAGCCGCCCGCCGAAGCCCGGCGCAGCCGGCCGAAGCTCGCTGAAGCCCGCCGAAGAAGAACGACAGGAAATCACCATGAACGACGACAGCACCCGCATGTGGGCCGACCTCACCACCGAGGACGTCGCGGGCCTCGCCAAGGACCGCACCGTGGTGGTCCAGCCGATCGGAGCGGTGGAACAGCACGGCGCCCATCTGCCGCTGATCACCGACGCGTTGACCGCCGAGACCATCGCCCGCAGCGCGGTGCGCCGGCTCGGTCCCGACAGCGGCACCTGGGTCCTGCCGACCCTGCACTACGGCAAGTCCACCGAGCACCTGGGCCGCGCCGGAACCATCGCCATGTCCACGAACACCCTGCTGTCGGTCTGCCTGGACCTCGGCGAATCGCTTGCCGCCGGCGGAGTGCGCAAGCTCGTCTTCGTCAACGGCCACGGCGGACAGCCGAGTCTCCTGGACGTGGTGTCACGCGACATCCGGCACCGCTTCGGCCTGGAGGTCTTCTCCATCATGCCGTCGCGGTTCGCCCTCCCGGACACGGTGGAGGACCCCGACCCCTTCGGCATCCACGGCGGCTTCCTGGAGACCTCCCTGGTGATGGCGATCGCACCGGAACTCGTCAAGCCGGACAAGGCGGTCGCGGACGGACTGACGGTCGGCGCGTTCTACCGCACGCAGAAGCACCTCACCCTGGAGGGCGTGGTCCCCACCGCCTGGCTGATCGACGACGTGTCGGCCTCCGGTGTCGTCGGCGACCCGACCGGGGCGAACGCCGACACCGGCAGACTGCTCCTGGACCACTGGAGCGGCCTGCTCGCGGAAGCACTCACCGAGGTACGGGACTTCGCGTTCCCCGCGCTCGACGGGAGCACCGCATGACGGCCGGGCCGACCGAACCGGCCGAGCCGACCGAACTGACGGTCGTCAACGCCCTGTTGCTCACCATGGCCGACGGCCAGGACCCCTTCACCGGATGGTTCACGGTCGGCGCCGACGGCCGCATCACCGGCATCGGCCCCGGCGAACCCCCGGCCCTCGAAGGCACCGTGCTCGACGCGTCCGGGAAGATCGTCGCCCCCGGGTTCGTCTCCGCCCACAGTCACCTGCACACCTCGGGACTGCGCGGACTCGCGGCGGGGGAGACGCTCTACCCCTGGCTGCGCGCCAACAACGACATCCTGCTCGGCGCCGGCCCCGAGGACATGTACTGGTTCGCCCTGCACGGCTGCCTGGACTTCCTCGGCAACGGCATCACCTCGGCGTACAACTTCGCCCAGAACCGGGTGCTGTGGATGTACGACCGGGACACCCACCGCGATGTACCGGGTGCCGTCCACCCCGAGGAGTTCCTCACCCGCCAGTTCGACGCCGCGGCCCGCTCCGGGCTGCGCGTGATGACCGCGATCCGCCTGGACGACCAGGAGTTCGGACCCGACGGCGCCCGCGACAACTTCGCCGGGATGGCCGGCGAGGCACGCGGACGCATCCCGCGGGACGCCTTCCTCGGCGCCTCCGTCTACGGCGCCGTGCAGTGGTCGGACTCGCCGGACACGGCGGCCCTGGAAGCCGAGACCATGCGGCACCACGGGGTGCTCAACCAGGCGCACTTCGTGGAGACGGCCGAGAACATCGAGGCCCAGCAGGCCAAGTTCGACTGGTACGCGAAGGCCGGGGCGCTCGGACCGGACATGCTGTTCGGGCACTTCGTCCACCCCACCGACGAGATGATCGACGCGGTGGCGGCCAGCGGCAGCGCCGTCGTGTGGCAGCCGGCCTCCAACGGGCGGCTGGGCTCCGGATTCGCCGACATCGCCCGCTACCGCGAGCGCGGCATCCGCGTCGGCATGGGCCTGGACGACCAGTCCTGCACGGACGTCTCCGACCCCTTCCAGAACATGCGGATCGGCCTGTACGCGCTGCGCGCAGCGCACTCGCGGGCGTCGGTGATGATGCCGCGCGAGGTACTGCGCCTGCACACCCTCGGCTCGGCCGAGGTGCTCGGCGCCGACGACCGGATCGGCAGCCTCGAACCGGGCAAGTTCGCCGACTTCCTGGTGGTCGACCCGGCCGACCCGGACACCGGTCCGGTCTGGGACGCGTACGCGGGATACGTCCTGGCCTGCGGACTGCGCAACCTCAAGGAGGTCTACGTGGGCGGGCGGCGGGTCGCCGCCGACGGCCGGCCGGCGCATCCGCTGGCGGCCGACGCCACGGCGGAGACGCACGCCCGGATGGCCCGCGCGGCACACGACCGAGGGCTTCCCGCGCCCGTCCTGACCGCACCCGCCCGGACCGCTCCTGTCCGGACCGCTCCCGGCCTGACAGCTCCCGTCCCGGCCGCCGCGCACCCGCGTGGCGCCCTGCACCCCATGAACCACGCGGAGGAACGATGACGACCGCCGTACGCCGGCACCTCGGTGCCACGGTGGCCACGACCCTGTGGGGCCGCCTGCCCAGCGGCGACGACGCCCCGGTGCTCTCCGTCGAGCCGGGCGAGCAGATCACCCTGGACACCGTCAGCCACGAGGGCGTCATGGAGGACCAGGGCCGCGACCCCGTCACCTTCTTCGGCCGCCACGGGGTCGCCCCCGAGGACGTCCTGGCCGACACCGTCGCGATCGCCGCGAACGCCGCACACACCCCCGCCGACGGCCCGCACATCGTCACCGGACCGATCGAGATACGCGGCGCCGAGGTCGGCGACTACCTGGCCGTCCACGTCGACCGGCTCCTGCCGCGCACCTCGTACGGAGTGATCTCCAGCCGCCACGCCAAGGGCCTGCTCCCCGAGTCCTTCCCCTCGAACTCCCCGCTGACCAGTGTGTTCTGCTCGGTGCTCGGGCTGAACGGGGCAGATCCGGCCACCGCGCTGGCGACCCTGCCGCTCGTCCCCGGCGCGACGGAACGGCCCGTCCGCTTCCCCCTCGCGCCCTTCCTCGGCGTGATGGGTGTGGCCACACCCGGCCCCGAGCGGCTGCACTCCACCCCGCCGGGCCTGCACGGCGGGAACCTCGACATCTCGCTGCTGCGCGAGGGCAGCACCCTCTACCTGCCGGTGCAGGTACCGGGCGCCGGCTTCTACGCCGGGGACCCGCATCTGGCGCAGGGCAACGGCGAGATCGCGCTGACCGCCCTCGAAGCGCCGCTGCGCGCGACGCTGACATTCGACGTCGTGCCCGCGGCGCGCGCCGCGGAACTGTTCGGCGCGGCCCGCGGCCCCGTGGCGCGCACCCCGCAGTTCCTCGTGCCGACCGGCCTCGACCCCGACCTGGACGAGGCGGTCGCCGCCTGCGCCCGCAACGCCCTGGAAGTGCTGGGCGCGTCCTTCGGCATGGCTCCCGAGCTGGCGTACGCGTACCTGAGCGCCGCGACCGACTTCGACATCTCGCAGGTGGTGGACGTCGTCAAGGGCGTCCACGCCCGCATCAGACTCTCGGACTTCGCCCTGGTGGAAGGAAGTGCGTGGTGACGACGCACACAAGCACGACAGACACGACGGACACAGCGACCACTGCCGCCGACACGTGTGAGGTGATCGCACCCGACGCGGTGCCGGACGGACTGCTCGACGCCTTCTGGCGCTACGACGCGGCCCTGCTGGCCAACGACCGCACGACCCTCGACGAACTGTTCATGCCGGGCCCGCACACCGTCCGGGGCGACGGCCGGACGCTCCTCGTCGGCCACGACGCCATCGCGGGCTTCCGCTCGGCCCGCGCCAGGGTCCCCACCAGGGCCGTCGTCCAGCTGCACGTCCAGGTGGTCGCGCCCGACGCGGCCCTGCTGATGGCGAGCACCCGCGACGGCGACGCCACCGGCCTGCAGACCCAGCTGTGGCGGCTGCTCGACGGCGACCGCTGGGCCGTCGCCGCGGCCCATGTGAGCCTGCCGACCGCTGCCCCGCAGCCGGGTTCCGGGGCCGGGTCGGGCGCCGGGTCGGGCGCCTTCGACCGTACGGTCTGGCGGACCGTCGGAGATCCGCTGGCGGCGGCCACGGCACCCGGTCCGCTGGGCGGGTACGGCCTCGCCGTGAAGGACCTGTTCGACGTCGCGGGCCACCCGGTCGGCGCGGGAGTGCCCGCCTGGCTCGCCGAACAGCGCCCGCGTACCCACACGGCTCCCGCCGTCGCCGCGCTCCTCGAAGCCGGTGCCCACGCGGTCGGCATCGCCCGCACCGACGAGTTCGCGTACAGCCTCGCCGGAACCAACGCGCACTACGGCACACCGCCGAACCCGGCGGCCCCCGGCAGCGTCAGCGGCGGCTCCACCAGCGGCCCGGCCGCCGCCGTCGCACTCGGCCAAGCGGACGTGGGCCTGGGCACCGACACGGCGGGCTCGATCCGGGTACCGGCCTCCTACCAGGGCCTGGTCGGACTGCGTACGACGCACGGCGCCATCAGTACGGCCGGTGTCCTGCCGCTGGCCCCGTCCTTCGACACGGTGGGCTGGCTCACCCGCGACGTACGCACCTGCGCCCTGGTCGCCGAGGCCCTGCTCGGGCCGCCGCAGCCGGGCGGGGACGACGCGGTGGCCGCTCGCCGCACGGTACGGCTGCCGGTGCTGGAGGAACTCGCGAGCACGGAGGTACGGAACGCCTTCGCCTCCACCGTCGAGGCACTGTGCGACGCGGGAAAGCTCCCGCCGCCGGAGTCGGACGATCTGCAACTCCCCGTGCTGGAACGGTGGTTCACCGCCTTCCGTACGGTCCAGGCGTGGGAGGCATGGCAGGCCCACGGCGCGTGGATCACGGCTCGTCCGGGTGCGCTCGGCGCGGATGTCGGCAGCCGGTTCGCGCAGGCGGCCGAGGTGACCGAACGGCAGGCGGACCAGGCGCGCGAGGTCGTCGCCGAGGCCCGCGAACAGCTATGGACCCGGCTGACCGGCACCGTACTGGTGATCCCCTCGGCGTCCGGTCCGGCGCCGGGGCGTACCGCGACCGGTGAGCGGATCGAGGCGGAGCGGGCGGCGACCCTGCGCATGACCTGCCTCGCCGGGCTCGCCGGGGCGCCCGCCCTGTCCCTGCCCCTGCTGCGACTGCCCGACGGCCGCCCGGCCGGTGTGTGCCTGCTCGGCGCGCCCGGCACGGACCACGCCCTGCTCGCCCTCGCCGCCGGTCTGGAGGCCCGTCGATGAACACCGGTACCGAGGCGGTCGTCCCCGACGGCCGCGCACCCCTGCGGCACCGCAACCGCTGGCAGTTCCCCGGCAACGGCAACGGCACCGGCACCGGCACCAGCAAGGGCAACGGCGTCGCCGGGAGGGTGGACCTGCACCGCCCGCACCTGCCCGAACGGTCCGTCACCCTTCCCGCCCTGCCGGCGCCCCTGACCCTCGACCCGTCACGCACCGCCGTCATCGTCGTGGACCTGCAGAACGACTTCTGCGCCGCCGACGGCTGGCTGGCCGGTATCGGCGTCGACGTATCGGTCCTGGCACCGGCCATCGGCCTCGGCGCGCGGGCGGTCACCGGCGCACGCGCCGCCGGGATACCCGTGATCTGGCTGAACTGGGGCAACCGCCCCGACCAGGCCAACCTGCCGCCGGGCGTGGCCCACGTCTACGACCCGCGGGGCACCGGCGAGGGCATCGGCTCCCGCACGGCACCCTCGGGCGCCCCCGTGCTGACCAAGGACAGCTGGGGCGCCGCCCTCGTGGACGGGGTGAGCGCCGAGCCCGGTGACCTCCATGTGGACAAGTACCGGATGAGCGGTTTCTGGGACACCCCGCTCGACAGTGTCCTGCGCAATCTGCGCGTGGACACGCTGCTGTTCGCCGGCGTCAACTCCGACCAGTGCGTGTACGCCACGCTCATCGACGCCGCGTGCCTGGGCTACGACGTCGTCATGCTCGACGACGCGTCCGCCACGACCTCGCCGTCCTACTGCCACGACGCGACCCTCTACAACGTCCGCCAGTGCTACGGCTTCACCGCGTCGACCCCCGACCTGCTGGACGCCCTCACGGCGGAGCCCGCCGATCCGACCGCCCCGAACCCCGAGGACACCGTATGAGCACCCCGCCCATCCTCCGCCGCCTGGACCAGGTGACACCGCAGTTGATCTCACCCACGGACACGGTCCGGCTCGCCCTGCTGGCGGGCCCGGCCGACAACTCGCCGACCAGCGTGTTCTACGAGGTCTGGGAGCCCGGCGGTGCCCAGCCCGACAACTCCCACCCGGAGTCCACCGAGATCTTCGTGGTCCTCGCCGGCCACGGCACCGCCCACAGCGACGAGCACTCCGTGCCGATCGGCCCCGGGGACGTCCTCGTGCTGCCGCCGGGTTCGCTCCACCGCATCGAGAACACCTCGGCCACGGAACGCATGTACACCGTCACGATCATGGCCGAGGACGGCGGGGCCATGCCCGGCGGTTTCGCCTCGCTCGTCACCGCGGGGACGGACTCGGCCTGGGACGACGCCGACCGGGCGGTGCTCAGCGGCGCGGTTCGGCCAGGACCGCGTCCGTGAACGCGGGCCAGACCTCCGTCGCCCAGGTGCCGAACGCCCGGTCCGTCAGGGCCACGCACGCGAGCCCCGCGTCCGGGTCGATCCACAGGAACGTACCGGACTGACCGAAGTGGCCGAAGGTGCGGGGGGAGGACGAACCGCCCGTCCAGTGGGGCGACTTGGAGTCGCGGATCTCGAAACCGAGGCCCCAGTCGTTGGGGTTCTGGTGGCCGTAGCCCGGCAGGACGCCCTTCGTCCCCGGGTACTGCACGGTCATCGCCTCGGCCACCGTGCGCGGGTCGAGCAGCCGCGGCGCCTGCACCTCGGCGGCGAACCGGACCAGGTCGTCGACGGTCGAGACGCCGTCCTTCGCGGGGGAGCCGTCGAGGGTCGTCGACGTCATCCCGAGCGGTTCGAGCACGGCCTGCCTCAGATACTCGCCGAAGGGAATCTCCGTCGCCTTCGCGACGTGCTCGCCCAACTGCTCGAACCCGGCGTTGGAGTACAGCCGCCGCTGTCCGGGCGGAGCCGTCACCCGGTGTTCGTCGAAGGCGAGGCCGCTCGTGTGCGCGAGCAGATGCCGCACGGTGGCCCCCTCCGGCCCGGCCGCCTCGTCCAGCTCGACGGCCCCTTCCTCGTACGCGACGAGCACGGCGTAGGCGGCGAGGGGTTTGGTGACGGAGGCCAGCGCGAAGGGCTGTGCGGTGGGGCCGTGGGCCCCGAGCAGGGTGCCGTCCGCCCGCACGACAGCCGCCGCGGCGGTGGGGACGGGCCACTTCTCGATCAGCGCGAGGCTCTGCAGAGACATGAGCAAGAGCCTACGACCACGGTGAAGGCACGGGTTCCGTCTCTAGGGGCGCGGGGAACTGCGCGACCAGCCCCCACCGGGCCGCAGTCACAATCGAAGCCGCATAAGAGGATCCGGGGTGCGGACGAACCCCATCGACTCGTACAGCGGCGCAGCCTCCGCCGAGGCGGTCAGATCGATCTGCCCGACTCCCCGCTCCCGGAACCACACCACCAGCTCCTCCATACAGGCCCGCGCATACCCCCGCCGCCGCGCACCGGGATCCGTCGCGACACTGAACACGTAACCGATCCGCCCGTGCGGATTCCCGGGCCGCCCGATCCGGTACTCCAGGGTCCCCGCCACCAGCGCGGCCAGCGCCCCCACCCGCTCGGGATGATCGACGACGAAGGCCGCGAAACCCCCGTCGGGATCGGCCAGCCGACCCCGTACGGTGGCCAGGGACTCGGCGTGCCAGCCGGTGGACGTGTCCGCCCCCGGCATCGAGTCGATCAGTACCTGACGCAGTCGGAGCAGTTCCTCGGCGTCCTCGGGCACGGCCCGGCGTACAAGGCTCATGATCGGCACGCTAGCCACCGCGGCGGCCCCGTGTCGCCGGAATTTCATCCGCGTCCGCTTGCTTGGAGTGCACTCCAAGGTTTTAGCGTGGGGGCCATGACGGTGATGGAGACCACGGAACCCGGGACCGACATCTGCGTAGCCCCGCCGCAGACGCTGAGGCGCCCCGACGGCCGGGACCAGTACACGATCAGCGAGGTCGTCGCGTTCACCGGCCTGACGGCGCACACGCTCCGCTGGTACGAGCGGATCGGGCTGATGCCGCACATCGACCGTTCGCACACGGGCCAGCGCCGCTACAGCAACCGCGACCTCGACTGGCTCGACCTCGTCGGCAAGCTGCGGCTGACCGGGATGCCGGTCGCCGACATGGTGCGGTACGCGGAGATGGTGCGCGCGGGCGACGAGACGTACGCGGACCGCTTCGAGCTGCTCGAAGCGACGCGGCGGGACGTGCGGGCCCGGATCGCCGAGCTGCAGGACACCCTCGCCGTGCTCGACCGGAAGATCAATTTCTATGCGGACGCCGGGCAGGCCCTGGCGTCGGAGAGGTCCCGATGACGGACAGCAGGATCGCGAAGGCACCGCTCGGCACGGGCGGCCCCGAGGTCGGCGTGCAGGGACTCGGCTGCATGGGCATGAGCTTCGCGTACGGTCCGACGGACGCCGAGGAGGCCCGGGCCACGCTGGAGCGCGCGCTGGAACTGGGCGTCACCCACTACGACACGGCGGACGCCTACGGGCAGGGGGAGAACGAGCGGTTCCTGGCGCCGTTCTTCGCGGCGCACCGCGACGAGGTGGTCATCGCGACGAAGTTCGCCATGACGATCCCGCCGGACGAGCCGACGCGGCGCATCATCCGCAACGACGGCCCGTACATCCGGCAGGCCGTCGAGGCGAGCCTCAAGCGCCTCGACGTCGACGTGATCGACCTCTACTACATGCACCGCCGCGATGTGGACGTCCCCATCGAGGAGACCGTCGGCGTGATGGCCGAACTGGTCCGCGAGGGCAAGGTCAAGCAGCTCGGTCTGAGCGAGGTGACGGGCGGGGAGCTGCGGGCCGCGCAGGCCGTGCATCCGATCGCGGCCGTGCAGTCGGAGTGGTCGCTGTTCAGCCGGGACATCGAGGCGGGGGTCGTTCCGGCGGCCCGCGAGCTGGGCGTGACCCTGGTCCCGTACTCCCCGCTCGGGCGCGGCTTCCTCACCGGCTCCTTCACGGACGCCGACAAGGAGCTGACCGCGGGTGACTTCCGGCGTCAGCAGCCCCGTTTCACGGGCGACAACGCGGCGAGGAACGCGGCCCTGCTCGACTCGATCCGGACGGTCGCCGAGGCGCACGGGGCGTCCGTGGGGCAGATCGCGCTGGCCTGGGTGCATCGGCAGGCGGCTGTGCACGGGCTGCCGGTCGTGCCGATTCCGGGTACGCGTCGGCGTACGCGGGTGGAGGAGAACACGGCGGCGACGCGGATCGCTCTGACCGATTCCGATCTCGACGTCCTGAACGCGATCGCAGCCGACGTCGCGGGCACGCGCTACGCGGACATGACGTTCGCCTCGGCGGGCCGGGAGTAGCGCGGCCTGCGGATGCGGGGCGGGGCCGGTTCGTCGGGTGCGGCCCGTTGGGGGGCTTGTCGCGCAGTTCCCCGCGCCCCTTGAAGGCGTGGGCCGGCGCCGGTTCGCCCGGTGCGGCTACGTCGTGGCTGAGCGCGCAGTTCCCCGCGCCCCTGAAAAGCGGGGCTGCGCCCCTGCTTTTCATCTTCGGGCTGGCGGGAGTGCTTTTAGGGGCGCGGGGAACTGCGCGGCCAGCCACGACGTGCCCGCAGTCGGCGAACTTCCCCGCACCCCGAGCCCAGCTGCAAGCGTCAAAGCTCCGCCAAAAGCTCCGCTTTCTTGACCGAGAACTCGTCGTCCGTCACAAGCCCCGCCTCATGCAGCTCACCGAGGTGCCGGATCCGTTCGGCGATGTCCGCCGGATCGCGCCGGGCCCGCGGGGCCACCGCGACCGCCCCGGCGGCCGGCCCCGACGCCACGTCGGGCAGCACCGCAGGCCCCCCGGACCGCGCGGCCGCCAGCACGGCAGCCGCGAACGGCAGTGACTCGTGCACCGGCCCGTACCCCAGCCCGAACACGACCGCGGCCGGATCCTGATCCGCCTGCCCCGGCTGCGCGCCCGCACCCCCCGCCTCGCGCCGCAGCAGCCGCAGATGCCCCTCGAAGATCTCGGGCGAGCGCCACTCCACCCCGCACAGGTCGGCGACGGCGAACGTCTGGTCGCCGGCCTTCCACTTCGCGGACGAGGCCCCCGTCCAGAACCACCGGAAGGCCACGGACTTCCCGTCGAAGGACGCCTTCCCGTCGTACGCCTTGAACTGGAGCGGTGTCTCCGGTGCCCGTACGAGATAGCGCTCCACCGGATCCGCGTCCGGCGGCCCGAGCATCGCGCGCAGCTCGTCCGCGTAGTACTCGGCGAGCGTCTCGCGCTCGGCGGGCAGCACGAGCCGGTACGGGTCGCACACGTCCCTCAGTTGCCCCGCGGCCGCCTCCATCAACGGATCGGCGCCCGGCCGCGGCTCGGCGCGCAGGACGACCGTCCCGCGCTTGCCGGGCGTCAGCGTCACCGACGCGATCGCGTCGAGCGGGATGCGCCGCTCACCGAGCGCCTGGAACAGCTTCGGTGTGCGGATCCCCCGTTCGAAGCGGATGAGCACGGAGTCGGACTCGAACTCCCAGGCGGCATGAAATCCGGCCAGTACGTCACCCATGCGGGCCATCGTATGCGGCATGCGCTTCCTAGTCCCCTCCCTGAGCGGCCCGCACTTGTCTCGTCCTCTACGCGCGTCCGGCTTCAGCGGTGCCGGGCAGACCCTCCCGGCACACGTCGTCGTCGTGCGCGCAGCTGACCGCGCGGTACGCGCCAATACCGATCTCGGCGAAGTTCCGCAGGCTGTCGGTCCCGGGCTCGAAATACCCGGTGTGTCCCTTCGCCCCGCGCGCGGACAGCACCCGCGCGCCGAAGTCCGAGGACATCGGGTCGGCGCCGTGTCCGAGCCCGCCGACCTCCAGATGCGGTACGTCCTGGATCCAGTCGTCGGAGTCCCGTACGGCCCACACCCGGGCCGCGGTGCGCAGTTGCGCGGCCCGTTCGACCCGCATGCCGGGACTGCCCGCCACCGCTATGTCGGAGACCCGGGGCGGCAGCGAGTGGGCGGCCACACCGCAGACCACGGATCCGTAGCTGTGGCAGTAGAGCGCGACCCGTGAGCGGCCGGGCAGCGCGCGGACGAGGGCGTCGAGCCGGACCGCGCCCTCCTCGGCGCGGGTGCCGGTGGCGGCGTCCATGCCGAGCCCGTTCGGTGTCGTGTAGTCGGCCCACGCGATCACGGCGGTACGTGTCCGGGGGCCGGCCTCCCGCTCGGCGCGGTACAGCGCCTTGGCCATGCCGACCGGAGCGGTGTACTGGCGCTCGGTGCGCTGGAAGGTCAGCAGGTCGGTGTCGACGCCGGGCACCACGACCGAGACCCGCTCGGCCCCGCCGAGGTCTCCGAAGACCTCGGCGACGCGGCCCGACCCCATCGGGTCGAAGGCGAGGATGCGGCGCTCGCCGGCCATCAGTGCCTGGTAGCGGTGCATCCGGCGGCCCGCGTCGCGCTGGCCGATCGCGGAGAGCCGTTTGTCACGCATGCGGGCGATCTCGACCTTGCGTGCCTGGCCGAGGGCGATCCGGTTGGCGCGGTAGCGCAGGGCCACCGGCGCCCCGTTCATGTTGCCGACCGCGAGCGGATAGCGGGTGGCGAGCCGGGTCCGCTGGTGCGCGTCGAGCGAGGCGAAGAACTGGGCCAGCCGGATCGGCGTCGTCTCGTCCGGGTCCGGCAGCCGGTGCCCGCCTATGTGACCGCGGTCCCAGGCGGCGAGGGAGGCCGCGATCGGGGTCGCCGCCCCTCTGTGACCGCGTACCGCGGTCCAGCCGGTGGTCCCGAGCATCACGAACACCACGGCCAGCGCGAGCAACATGCGCCAGACGTTGAGTTGGGGGGTGGAGTCGAAGGAAGTCACTGAAAGGACACACTAGGAGAACGAGAGGGTCTCGCGTTAACCGAGTGAGGCGGATCACGTTTCCGTTGGGGTAATTGGGGCAAAGTGGCCCTGCTCTTTGCCGGGCCATCACACTGTGTACGCACATGGGGTGATCCGTACTCATAGGGTCACCACTTTGTGTGCAGCAGGAGTTACTCCGCGTCCCCGTGGCCGCTTCCGTCACGCGTGTGCCAGTTCTCGATCAACGCGGGCCCCATCCCGTCGAGATACGAGGCGGTCAGCTCACGCATCGCGGCCACGCTGAAGTCGTCGCCCGCGCCCCACCGGCGGGCCGCCAGCCGCATCACCCCGCCGAACAGGGCCACCGCCACGCGCGGGCGCGGATCGGCGTCCACGTCGATGCCCTCCCGGTCCGCGATCAGCCGGGCCAGCTGCTCCTCCAGTCCCTCGTGGCGGCGCAGATGGGTGGCGAGCAGCGCGGGGGTCGACTCGATCAACTGGTAGGTGCGCATGTGCAGTTCGATCGGCACGACGGCCTCGATCGCCTCCCCGATGGTGTCCCAGCTCGCCATGACGGCCCGGCGCAGCGCGTCCAAGGGTGCTTCGTGGGGCGGGCGTTGGCGTACCGCGTCGAGGAAGTGCGCCTCCGTCATCTCCTGGACGGCGAAGGCGGCCTCCTCCTTGCCGGCGAAGTAGCGGAAGAAGGTGCGCTGGGAGACGTCGACCGCCTCGACGATCTCGTCGACGGTCGTCCGCTCGTACCCGTGGGCCGTGAACAGTTCCAGGGCGGACCGCACCAGCGCGTCCCGCGTGCGCTGCTTCTTGCGTTCGCGCAGGCCCGGTCGGGGTGCCGTGTCCATGAGTCCTCTTTCCCGTCCCCCGGGAGGCGCCCAGGTGACCATCCGTCGCGCGTGTCCGCCCCGCGGATGACTTGTCAGTTACCGAATTGTGAATTGGTTTGTCAATTGTCAGCGGCTGTCACTAATCTCGAACGTATGACTAGTCAGACCACCGTCGACAAGACGGGCCCCGCCGACGAGGCCCCGGCCGCCTCCGGCCCGGCTCCGGCCGAGGGGCTGCGCGGCCACCCGTGGTTCACCCTCATCACCGTGGCCGTCGGCGTCATGATGGTGGCCCTCGACGGCACCATCGTGGCCATCGCGAACCCGGCCATCCAGAAGGACCTCGGTGCCACCTTCGCCGACGTCCAGTGGATCACGAACGGCTACTTCCTCGCGCTCGCCGTCACGCTGATCACGGCGGGCAAGCTCGGCGACCGGTTCGGCCACCGCCAGACCTTCCTCATCGGCGTGGTCGGCTTCGCGGCGGCCTCGGGGGCCATCGGGCTCTCCGACAGCATCGCCTTCGTGGTGGTCTTCCGGGTGCTCCAGGGTCTGTTCGGCGCGCTGCTGATGCCGGCCGCGCTCGGCCTGCTGCGCGCCACCTTCCCGGCCGAGAAGCTGAACATGGCGATCGGCATCTGGGGCATGGTCATCGGCGCCTCCACCGCGGGCGGCCCGATCCTCGGCGGAGTGCTCGTCGAGCACGTGAGCTGGCAGTCCGTCTTCTTCATCAACGTGCCGGTCGGCATCCTCGCGGTCGTCCTCGGCGCGGTGATCCTCACCGACCACCGGGCGAAGAACGCGCCGCGCTCCTTCGACCTGCTCGGCATCGGCCTGCTGTCCGGCGCCATGTTCTGTCTGGTCTGGGCGCTCATCAAGGCCCCCGCGTGGGGCTGGGGAGCCGCGCTGACCTGGTCGTTCCTCGGGATCTCCGTGGTGGGCTTCGCCCTGTTCGCGTTCTGGGAGAACCGGGTGCGCGAACCGCTCATCCCGCTCGCCCTCTTCCGCTCGGTGCCGCTGTCGGCCGGTGTGGTCCTGATGGTGCTCATGGCGATCGCCTTCATGGGCGGCCTGTTCTTCGTCACCTTCTACCTCCAGAACGTGCACGGGATGAGCCCGATCGACGCGGGTCTGCATCTGCTGCCGCTCACCGGCATGATGATCGTCGGCTCGCCGCTGGCCGGCGCGCTGATCGGCAAGACCGGGCCGCGCGTGCCGCTCGCGGGCGGCATGGCGTTCACGGCCGTCGCCATGTTCGGCATCTCGACCCTGGAGACCGACACCGGCAGCGGGCTCATGTCGATCTGGTTCGGACTGCTCGGCCTCGGCCTCGCGCCCGTCATGGTCGGCGCCACGGAGGTCATCGTGGGCAACGCGCCGATGGAGCTGTCCGGTGTCGCGGGAGGCCTTCAGCAGGCCGCCATGCAGATCGGCGGCAGCCTCGGCACGGCGGTCCTGGGTGCGGTGATGGCCTCCAAGGTCGACAACGACCTCGCGGGCAACTGGGCCGCCGCGGGCCTCCCGGAGCTCTCCCCGGCCGAGCTGGACCAGGCCGCGGAAGCGGTGCAGGTCGGCGCGCCGCCGGTGGCCCCGGGCACCCCGCCCGAGATCGCCGCGAAGATCACGGACGTCGCCCACGACACGTTCATCTCGGGCATGAGCCTGGCGAGCCTGGTCGCGGCGGGTGTCGCCGTCGTCGCCGTCTTCGTCGCCTTCCTCACCAAGAGGGGCGCCAACGCGGAGGCGGGCGCGGGAGTCGGCCACATCTAGTCCGGCACATCCAGTCCGGTTCCGGAATCCCTTTACACCCCGCCGAGTTCTCTCGGCGGGGTTTTCGCTTATCCGGGTGACACCTCTGCGTATGACTTTCATACCGCCCGTATCCCAGGTCAGAGTGGTCTCAACTGATCTGTACGGAACGGGCAGTTCGGTTGCAGTGGCGGCGTGCTGCCGGAGGGGGGCAGCACGCCGCGCAACCGCTTCAAAGAAGTACGCGTCTGAATTGACATGACCGGGGTACCCGACTTCCGAGCCCGAACCGACCGGCATTCGGTCGGCTCAGAGGTCCAGGGAGTTGATGATGGCGGGCTTCGGTCACACCACGCGCAAACACCCTCGCTCACGTAGCCGGACGAGGTCACGGAGCGGGCCGGACAGCGCGACGCTCGGAATCATCGGAGTCATCTGCGCGGTCGCCGGATTCTTTGTGCTGGGGATCATCCTCGGCCCGGCGGCCATCGTCTGCGGCTGGCTGGCAATGGGGCGCCGATGGAACGGCGCCCGCCCGGTACCGGCATTGATTGCCCTGGTACTGGGAGCGATCGACACCGTTCTGGCCGTCGTCTGGATGGTCGGATCGGCAGCCCCCGGCGGCATGATGTTCTGACCGGGCCGGACAAGCGAATGGTTCCCCGCCCCCGAAAAGGGGGCGGGGAACCGCGCGTTGATCCGGAATCAACGCGGTGACCAGCGCCCGAATGCTCCGGACCTCCTCCGTCAGCGCCTCGATCGCCGCGGTCTGCCGCCGTTCCTCCACGTCGTCGGACTCGAACCGCGAGATGAACCACGCCGCGATGTTGGCGGTCACCACACCCAGCAGGGCGATCCCGGAGAGCATCAGCCCGACCGCTGTGACCCGCCCGAGCCCGGTCGTCGGCGCGTGATCCCCGTACCCGACGGTCGTCATCGTGGTGAACGCCCACCACACCGCGTCGTCCAGCGTCCGGATGTTGCCGCCGGGCGCCTCCCGCTCGACGGACAGCACGGCGAGCGAGCCGAACATCAGCAACGCCACCACCGTGCCCACGACATAGGTGGTGAGCCGTATCTGCGGGGCGATCCGCGCCCGCTGCCCGACCAGCAGCAGGGTGGACACGAGCCGCAGCAGCCGCATCGGCTGGATCACCGGCAGCAGCACCGCGCACAGGTCGAGCCAGTGCGTACGCACGAACTCCCGGCGCCGCTCGGAGAGAGCGAGCCGCACGAGGTAGTCCAGGGCGAAGACGCCCCACACCCCCCACTCCACCGCCATGCACCAGAAGGTCACGTCCGGGTCGGCGGCGGGCCACACGATCGGCACGGCGTACGCGACGGCGAACACCGTCGCGAGCCCCAGCAGCACCCGCTGGGTCCGCCGCTCCCAACGGACTTGAGCCGACTGCTCTTCCATACCGGCATCGTAGAAAAGCCGAAAGGGCGGCGAACCCGAGGTCCACCGCCCTCCCCGCACTGTGCTAGGGCCTGTCTGACAATTCCCGTCTGCCGGGCGACGCCATGCACGCTCCCCCAGCCTCCGGCCGGGGGGACCCCCACTCGCCGCACCGGGCACAGAGCCAAGTACGTCCAGTACGAGGCTCTGTGCCCGGCACGGCGAGAGCACGCACCTGACGCCGCCCGGCCGCCCTCCGGGCGACGACGGGAATTGTCAGACAGCCCTTAGGCCACGCTCACCAGGGGCGCCCCGTCAGGGGCGCGGGGAACGGCGCGCCCGGCCCCCACGCACCCGCGCCCGGAGGCGCGACCCCGCGCGGAGCGCGACGCGTTACGCGTCCCCACCCGCGGCTCCGGGATCGGCCGCAGCCACATCGAGCAACTGATACCGGTCGATCGCCTGCTTCAGCAGCGACCGATCGACCTTCCCCTCGCGGGCGAGTTCCGTCAGGACCCCCACCGCGATCGACTGCGCGTCGATGTGGAAGAACCGCCGGGCGGCTCCGCGCGTGTCGGCGAACCCGAACCCGTCGGCGCCCAGTGACTGGTACGTCCCCGGCACCCACCGCGAGATCTGGTCGGGAACGGACCGCATCCAGTCGGAAACGGCCACGAACGGCCCCTCGGCGCCCGACAGCTTCCGTGTCACATACGGAACCCGCTGCTCCTCCTCCGGGTGCAGCAGGTTGTGCCGCTCCACCTCCACGGCCTCGCGCCGCAGCTCGTTCCAGGAGGTCGCCGACCACACGTCGGCCCGTACGTCCCAGTCCTCGGCGAGCAGCCGCTGCGCCTCGACGGCCCACGGCACGGCCACACCGGACGCCATGATCTGCGCCGGGATGGAGCCCGAGGTCCCCGCCGCGAAGCGGTGGATGCCCGCGAGGATGCCCTCGACGTCGACGTCCGCCGGCTCGGCCGGGTGCTGGATCGGCTCGTTGTAGACGGTGAGGTAGTAGAAGACGTCCTCGCCGTGCGGGTGCTCGTCGGACGAGCCGTACATCCGCCGCAGCCCGTCCTTCACGATGTGCGCGATCTCGAACCCGTAGGCCGGGTCGTACGCGACACAGCCCGGGTTGGTCGAGGCGAGCAGCTGCGAGTGCCCGTCCGCGTGCTGCAGACCCTCACCGGTCAGAGTCGTACGTCCCGCGGTCGCACCCAGTACGAAGCCGCGCGCCAACTGGTCGGCCATCTGCCAGAACTGGTCACCGGTGCGCTGGAAACCGAACATCGAGTAGAAGACGTACACCGGGATGAGCGGTTCGCCGTGCGTGGCGTAGGCCGATCCTGCCGCGATCAGGGAGGCCGTACAGCCCGCCTCCGAGATGCCGTCGTGCAGCATCTGACCGGTCGGCGACTCCTTGTACGCGAGGAGCAGATCCCGGTCCACGGCCTCGTACTGCTGCCCCAGCGGGTTGTAGATCTTCGCGCTCGGGAAGAACGAGTCCATGCCGAACGTGCGGTACTCGTCCGGTGCGATCAGCACGAACCGCTTGCCGATCTCCTTGTCCCGCATGAGGTCCTTGAGTAGCCGTACGAACGCCATGGTCGTGGCGATCGACTGCTGTCCCGAACCCTTCTTCACACTCGCGTACGTCTTGTCCTCGGGCAGTGCGAGCGGCTTCGAGCGCACGACACGCGTCGGGACGTACCCGCCGTTCCCCTTGCGGCGGTCGTGCATGTACTGGATCTCTTCGGAGTCCCGGCCCGGGTGGTAGTACGGCGGCGCGCCGGACTCCAGCTCCTTGTCGGTGATCGGCAGGTGCAGCCGGTCGCGGAAGCCCTTGAGGTCGGCGACCGTCAGCTTCTTCATCTGGTGCGTGGCGTTGCGGCCCTCGAAGTTCGGGCCGAGCGTCCAGCCCTTGACCGTCTGGGCGAGGACCACGGTCGGCTGGCCCTTGTGCGCCTTGGCCGCCGCGAAGGCCGCGTAGACCTTGCGGTGGTCGTGACCGCCGCGGCCCAGGTGCAGGATCTGGTCGTCG
Source organism: Streptomyces sp. NPDC102514 (assembly GCF_055584525.1). Classification (NCBI taxonomy): domain Bacteria; kingdom Bacillati; phylum Actinomycetota; class Actinomycetes; order Kitasatosporales; family Streptomycetaceae; genus Streptomyces; species Streptomyces sp. NPDC102514. The sequence goes on along the minus strand of NZ_JBVJLW010000014.1, from coordinate 20,126 downwards.
CTCATGTTCTCGACCATCGCCCGCAGCCGGTGGTCGTGACCGAAGAAGTGCTCGCGGATGTACGAGCCCGTCTCGGTGGCGTACGTCTGGAACTGGCCGTCGGGCGTGGTGTTCAGCTGGTTGACGAGCACGCCGTCGCGGTCCTGCGCGAGCAGCGGGTCCCAGCTGCGGTCCCAGACCAGCTTGACGACGTTCCAGCCGGCACCCCGGAACTGCGACTCCAGCTCCTGGATGATCTTTCCGTTGCCGCGTACGGGACCGTCGAGGCGCTGCAGGTTGCAGTTGACGACGAACGTGAGGTTGTCCAGGCCCTCGCGCGCGGCGATGGACAGCTGCCCGAGCGACTCCGGCTCGTCCATCTCGCCGTCGCCGAGAAACGCCCAGACGTGGGATGTGGAGGTGTCCGCGATGTCGCGCGCCGCCATGTAGCGGTTCATCCGCGCCTGGAAGATCGCCCCGAGCGGACCCAGACCCATGGAGACGGTCGGGAACTCCCAGAAGTCCGGCATGGAACGCGGATGCGGGTACGAGGACAGCGCGCGCGGGGCCTTCGACTTCTCCTGGCGGAACGCGTCCAGCTGCGCCTCGTCGAGGCGGTCCAGGAGGAACGCGCGGGCGTAGATACCGGGGGAGGCGTGCCCCTGGAAGAAGATCTGGTCGCCGCCGTCACCCCCGTCCTTGCCGCGGAAGAAGTGGTTGAAGCCGACGTCGTAGAGCGAGGCGGAGGACGCGAAGGTGGCGATGTGGCCGCCGACACCGATACCGGGCCGCTGGGCCCTGGACACCATCACGGCCGCGTTCCAGCGGGTCGCGTTGAGGATCTTGCGTTCGATCTCCTCGTTGCCGGGGAAGAACGGCTCGTCCTTGGTGGCGATGGTGTTGATGTAGTCGGTGCTGCGCATCTCGGGAACGGCCACGCGCTTCTCGCGGGCGCGTTCGATCAGCCTCAGCATGAGATAGCGCGCCCGCTCCCGGCCGCGCTGGTCCACGGCGGCGTCGAGGGAGTCGAGCCACTCCTGGGTCTCTTCGGGATCGAAGTCAGGGACCTGACTCGGAAGGCCGCCAATGATGATCGGGTTGCGATCGGGTCCGGAAGCCACGCTGTTCCTTCGCTCTCGGGGGGCCGCTTCTTCTCAGTTTTTTCTTTGCTTTTTCTCTGGTTTCCTGGGCGTCTGCACCGTTCCCCATCGTGTACCTCGGGAGCGGAAACGTCATCTCTACCGAGAGGTAACCGACACGTTCGAACCGTTCTCCCAAGGGCGGGTCCGGCAAATCGCAACGATACGCCCGACCCGTGACGCGTACCGCAAAGGCATTCGAGTCTCGTACCCTCGTAGGGTTCCGAAATTCACAAACCGGGCAGATTCCTGTGGTGTGCGTCACCAACGGCTGTGATTCCCTGACTGGAGTTGCGGCGACACGGCCTGGATCGTCACCGTTTCGGCGGTCTTGACGGCCGGGTACTTGCGCGATCCGCCCCGCCCGTGTGGACTACGGCCAATGCTGCGCGCACGCGCGTGGCTTGAACTTCCCCAGGATCTCGGCTTCGCCCGGGCCGGGGAGGACCCCATTACCGAACATGATCAGGAGGCAACCCGTGAGCGCGACCGCGGACCACGCGGAGGAGCGGACGAGCCTGGCCGCCAGGCTGGGATTCCAGCCCGAGCAGGTGGTCCAGGAGATCGGCTTCGACGACGACGTCGACCAGGAGCTCCGCTCGGCCATTGAAGAAGTAATCGGCAGCGAGCTCATGGACGAGGAGTACGACGACGTCGCCGACGCCGTTGTGCTCTGGTTCCGAGACGACGACGGCGACCTGACGGATGCGCTGGTGGATGCCACCACGTACGTCGAAGAGGGCGGCGCCGTCCTGCTGCTGACGCCCAAGACCGGCCGAGACGGTTATGTGGAGCCCAGCGACATCGCCGAAGCTGTGACGACCGCGGGTCTGTCCCAGACCAAGGGCATCAGCGTGGGGAAGGACTGGAGCGGCACGAAGCTGGCTACGCCGAAGACGGCGGCCAAGAAGCGCTGAGGCGCTGCCGAGGCCAGGAGGCCCCCGCCGACTCTGTCGGCGGGGGCCTCGTCCCTTTGGGGGCGCGGGGAACTGCGCGGCCAGCCCCCACCGGGCCGCACGGGGATCCACGGGCCTGTCTGTCGGGTGCGGCGCCGTCGTGGCTGAGCGCGCAGTTCCCCGCGCCCCTTACAGGGCCGGTGGGGCGCGTGGTCCGCTTTCGGGGGGTCTGCGTAGGGTGGGTGTCACCCGAACAGCCCGATCTACCGAAGGGACGCAGGACCATGGCGATCGAGGTCGGCGACAAGGCCCCGGACTTCGAGCTGAAGGACAACCACGGTGCCACCGTGAAGCTCTCCGACTTCCGGGGCGCGAAGAACGTGGTGCTGCTCTTCTACCCCTTCGCCTTCACGGGCGTGTGCACCGGCGAACTGTGCGAGCTGCGCGACAACCTGCCGCGGTTCGCCGACCGCGACACCCAGCTCCTCGCCGTCTCGAACGACTCCATCCACACCCTGCGCGTCTTCGGCGAGCAGGAGGGCCTGGAGTACCCGCTGCTGTCGGACTTCTGGCCGCACGGCGAGGTCTCGCGCGCGTACGGAGTGTTCGCCGAGGACAAGGGCTGCGCGGTGCGCGGCACCTTCGTCATCGACAAGGAGGGCGTCGTCCGCTGGACCGTCGTCAACGCCCTGCCGGACGCACGGGACCTGGACGAGTACGTGACGGCGCTCGACGCCCTGTAGGGCGTGGATGCCGACACTTCGGGATTCTTCGTGCCCCAGGCACTGCGGGGACGGGGAACCTCTCACTAGGATCGACACGTTGATCCGATACCAACGCACTACGGGGCTTCCCGCCCCCGGACACCAATGGGAGTACTCGTGGGAGTCAGCCTCAGCAAGGGCGGCAACGTATCGCTGTCGAAGGAGGCCCCGGGCCTGACCGCGGTCATCATCGGTCTGGGGTGGGACATCCGCACCACCACCGGTACCGACTTCGACCTCGACGCGAGCGCGATCCTGACGAACGCGGAGGGCAAGGTCAGCAGTGACGCCAACTTCGTGTTCTTCAACAACCTGAAGAGCCCCGACGGCTCCGTCGAGCACACCGGTGACAACACCACCGGTGAGGGCGAGGGCGACGACGAGCAGATCAAGGTCAATCTCGCCGGGGTCCCCGCCGACATCGAGAAGATCGTCTTCCCGGTCTCGATCTACGACGCCGAGAACCGCCAGCAGTCGTTCGGCCAGGTGCGCAACGCGTTCATCCGCGTCGTGAACCAGGCCGGCGAGGCGGAGATCGCCCGGTACGACCTCTCCGAGGACGCCTCGACGGAGACCGCCATGGTCTTCGGCGAGCTGTACCGCCACGGCGCGGAGTGGAAGTTCCGCGCCATCGGCCAGGGCTACGCCTCGGGCCTGCGCGGCATCGCGCAGGACTTCGGCGTCAACGTCTGAGCCGTTTCCCGGGGCCGCAGGACGGCCCCGAGTCGCTCCACCGCTTTCCGTCCGGCGCCGCACACTCCTAGTGCGGCGCCGGACGTGCTGCTACCACGGCACAACCAAACGGCTTCACCGGGGAGGACCAAACATGGGTGTCACGCTCGCCAAGGGAGGCAATGTCTCCCTCTCCAAGGCCGCACCGAACCTCACGCAAGTGATGGTCGGGCTCGGCTGGGACGCACGCTCCACCACCGGAGCGGATTTCGACCTCGACGCCAGCGCGCTGATGTGCAACTCGGGCCGGGTGCTCGGCGACGAGTGGTTCATCTTCTACAACCAGCTCAAGAGCCCCGACGGCTCGGTCGAGCACACCGGGGACAACCTCACCGGTGAGGGCGAGGGCGACGACGAGTCCATCCTCATCGACCTCCACAAGGTGCCCGCCAATGTGGAGAAGATCGTCTTCCCGGTCTCCATCCACGACGCCGACAACCGCGGCCAGACCTTCGGCCAGGTGAGCAACGCGTTCATCCGGGTCGTCAACCAGGCCGACGGCCAGGAGCTCGCCCGCTACGACCTCTCCGAGGACGCCTCCACGGAGACCGCGATGATCTTCGGCGAGGTCTACCGCTACGGCGGCGAGTGGAAGTTCCGCGCGGTCGGCCAGGGCTACGCGTCCGGGCTGCGCGGCATCGCCCTCGACTTCGGGGTCAACGTTTCGTAAAGCCGAGTGCGCGGCAGGCGACCCCTGTGGTCAGAGGGTCGGCCGTGGTGTCACGAAGTGGTGCCGGTGCGTGAGACGGCCCAGGTGGCAGAAGGCGCGTCACCTGGGTGGGGACCCCCTGGACCTGCGACTTTTCGAGCGAAAGGGCCCGGCCCTCTCCTTCGGGGAGTCGGCCCTCTAGACTTCGAGGTCAATGTTTCGTAAAGCCGGGTACGGCGGGGGGAAACCCCCTCCGGACTTCGTCCGGGGGTAGCCCCCCAACTCACGATTGGGTAGCCAGTGGTTCTGAAAACCTTCGGCTGGTCGTTCGCGGTCACCGCGCTCGGTCTGGTCGCAGCGGTTTTGATCGGCGGATGGACCGCGTTCGGGATCGTGCTGATCCTGTCCATCCTCGAAATCTCGCTGTCCTTCGACAACGCGGTGGTCAACGCCGGAATCCTGAAGAAGATGAGTGCCTTCTGGCAGAAGATCTTCCTCACCGTCGGCATTCTGATCGCCGTCTTCGGAATGCGGCTCGTCTTCCCCGTCGTGATCGTCGCGATCAGTGCCTCGCTCGGCCCCATCGAAGCGGTCGACCTCGCCCTGAACGACGCCGACCGTTACCAGGAACTGGTGACCGACGCCCACCCGTCGATCGCCGCCTTCGGTGGCATGTTCCTCTTGATGATCTTCCTCGACTTCATTTTCGAGGACCGTGACATCAAGTGGCTGGGCTGGCTGGAGCGTCCGCTCGCCAAGCTCGGCAAGGTCGACATGCTGTCGGCCTGCATCGCCCTGATCATCCTGCTCTTCACCGCGCTGTTCCTGGCCCCGCAGGCCCATCTGCACGCGGGCTCCGCCGACAAGGCGGAGACGGTCCTGCTCTCCGGAGTCGCCGGCCTCATCACGTACCTGGTCGTCGGCGGGCTCTCCGGGTTCTTCGAGAACCGCCTCGAAGAGGCGGAGGAGCGCGAGCACGAGGCCGAGGAGGAGGCCAAGGCCAAGGGCAAGGAGATCTCCGCCGGAGCCCTCGTCGGCAAGGCCGCCTTCTTCATGTTCCTGTACCTCGAAGTGCTGGACGCGTCCTTCTCCTTCGACGGCGTGATCGGCGCGTTCGCCATCACCAACGACATCGTCCTGATGGCGCTGGGTCTCGGCATCGGCGCGATGTACGTCCGTTCGCTGACCGTGTACCTGGTCCGCCAGGGCACCCTCGACGACTACGTGTACCTGGAGCACGGCGCCCACTACGCCATCGGCGCGCTCGCCGGCATCCTGCTGATCACCATCCGCTTCGAGGTCAACGAGATCATCACCGGCCTCATCGGTGTCGTCCTGATCGCCTGGTCCTTCTGGTCCTCCGTGCGCCGCAACAAGGCGCTGGAGGCGGCGGAGGGAAAAGCTGACCCCTCGGACGACAAGACAGAGGTCTCGTCCGGGGTGTGACACCGGTCAGGTTGAGGAACGCTCTGTGAGGGGCGGCTGCCGAGGAGTCCTCGGCAGCCGCCCCGGCGCATGAGGCCCCGATCCTTCGTCGGGGCGGGGTGAACGGGCGAGGTGGGGGCGGGAATGAGTTTCTGGGAAGGCCTGTGGCGCGGGCGGTCGACGCAGTTCGACTCGGGCAGCGCGGCGACCAACGCCATCGAACTGACCAAACGGAACCAGACGATCTCACTCAGCAAGCAGGGTGCGGCGACCGGCAATCTCCGTATCAACCTCTCGTGGCGGATGCGGACCTCCGACATAGGCGGGGCCCAGCGGGGCAGTCTGCTGCGGCACCCCTTCAAGGCCCTGAAGCCGGAAGTGGTGCAGGCGCACACCCAGTCCATGGTCAACGTCGACCTCGACCTCGGCTGCATGTACGAGCTGACCGACGGCAGCAAGGGAGTCGTCCAGCCGCTCGGGGGCTTCCTGGGGGACCTGAACGGCGCGCCCTACGTGAAGCTCAGCGGTGACGACCGGTTCGGCTCCGGTTCGGGCGAGACGATCTTCGTCAACCTCGACCACCGGGAGAACATCAAGCGGCTGCTGGTCTTCGTCTACATCTACGACCAGACCCCCGCCTTCGACCGTACGCACGCGATCGTGACCCTCTACCCGAGCAACGGGCCCCGGATCGAGATCGGGCTCGACGAGCGGCACTCCCAGGCCCGCTCCTGCGCGGTCGTCATGATCGAGAACGTCAAGAACGAGCTGGTCGTGCGACGCGAGGTGAAGTTCGTGTACGGCTTCCAGGCAGAGCTGGACCGCCTCTACGGCTGGGGCCTTCAATGGGGCCGAGGCTACAAGGCCAAGGCCGACCGTTAGCGCCCGTCAGGGGCGCGGGGAACTGCGCGCCCAGCCACGAACCACCCGCGGCCATGGACGTACGGTGCCCCGTCAGGGGCGCGGGGAACTGCGCGATCCGCCCCCACCGGGCCGCAGCCGACGTGCTGCCCGCGGTTGGCTTCGCCGGGGCGCCCCCGGGCTCGGGAATGTGCGTTCGGGGGCGGGTGCGGCGCCGTCGTGGCTGGTCGCGCAGTTCCCCGCGCCCCTAAAAGCGCTCACGTCCGCCCCCGCGCCCCCAAAGGCAAAGGATTGCGCCGTTCCCCGCGCCCCTGAAAGGAGCGGCCTGTCGCTATCGGCCGATGAACTGCGGTCCCTGCGGCGGGAGCCGGAAGTCCGGGTCGGGACCCGGCCCCACCGGCTGGGGGTAGCCGTACCCGGACGGAGCCGCCGCCGCGGGCTGGGGCGGCGGCGGATACCCGTACGCAGGCGCACTGGTCGGCTGCGGATACCCGTAGGCCGGCTGCGTGGCAGGCGGCTGCTGCCGCGTCGGCTCCGGACCGGGCGCCGCCGGCGGATACCCGTACGCGGGCTGCACCGGCTGCTGCGGCACCTGCGTGGTCGGCTCCTCGGGCGGCAGCGGCTGCGCACCGGCCCGCCCGGCGGACGCCAGCCCTTCCTCGGCCCCGGACTCGTCCACCGAGATGCCGAAGTCGGCCGCGAGCCCCTGCAGCCCGTTCGAATAGCCCTCGCCGAGGGCCCGGAACTTCCAGCCCTCGCCGCGCCGGTACAGTTCACCGCAGATCAGCGCGGTTTCCTCACCGGTCTCCGGCTTGATGTCGAAGTACGCCAGCGGCTCCGCGTCCCCGATCGTGGCGTCGAACACCACGATCCGCAGCCCGCGTACCCGGTCGAAGGTGACGCCGTCGGCGGAAGCGACAAGGAGAATCCGTCCCACACCGTTGTCAACGCCCGCCAGATCCGACTGAATCGTATCGGTGAGCCCTTCGGCGAGACCGTCGTTCACGCGCTTCTTGCCGAGTCGCCAGACCTTCCCCGAAGGATGCCGGGGCTGGTTGTAGAAAACGAAGTCCTCGTCGGACCGCACACGGCCGTCGGGACCGAGGAGGAGTGCGGAGGCATCCACGTCCGGGACACCCCGTCCCGGCGTCCAGCGCAGCACGGCGCGCACCGCCGTGGCGTCCAGCGGGACGTTCGACCCCTTCAGCATGGCGTGCGTCATACGGTCATCCTGCCTTCTCGGCCCTGGTCACGACAACGTGGGGGTGCGCTCCCGTTCGGCTTGCCGCACGGCAGGGCGGGCACAATGGTGTTTGTCTGCGTTACCTGAATTTCATGCCCGATGGGAATCCCGGACACGGATCTCTACGTACTATTACCGGCCACATATCGTCAGGCCATCTAGCCGCCCCGGGGGAGACTCATGCGTCATTTCGGGCATCTTGCCCCTGAGGTGCGGGACCGCCTCTTCTTCCAGGAGCCGTGCGTCTTCACCGCGGACTCCTCGCCCCGGGTGCTGGCCGCAGCACTCGGAGCCACCCTCTACAGCCCCGCGACCAGGCAGAAGCTCGCCGACGACATCGTGAAGCAGGCCGGTCGCGGAGTCGTCTCGATGGTGGTGTGCCTGGAGGACTCGATCGGCGACGCGGACGTCGCTGACGCCGAGGAGAACCTCGTCCGGCAGTTCCACGACCTGGCCGATCGTCCCGGGGACGAGCTGCCCCTGCTCTTCATCCGGGTCAGAGCGCCCGAGCAGATACCCGACCTCGTCCGGCGGCTCGGTGCCTCCGTGCGGCTCCTGTCCGGATTCGTACTGCCGAAGTTCACCGAGGAGCGGGGCGTCCCGTTCCTGGAGGCGCTCACCGAGGCCGAGGGCGCGAGCGCGCGGCGGCTCTTCGCCATGCCCGTCCTCGAATCGCCCGAACTGCTGTACCGCGAGTCCCGGGCGGAGACCCTCGCCGGGATCTTCCGGGCCGTCGACAAGTACCGCGACCGCGTGCTGGCGCTGCGGCTCGGCGTCACCGACTTCTGCTCGGCGTACGGGCTGCGCAGAGCGCCCGACATGACCGCGTACGACGTGCAGATAGTGGCCTCCGTCATCGCGGACGTGGTGAACGTCCTCGGGCGGGCCGACGGCACCGGCTTCACGGTGACCGGACCCGTCTGGGAGTACTTCCGCGTCCAGGAGCGCATGTTCAAGCCGCAACTGCGCCGCAGCCCCTTCACCCCCGAGGCCGAGGACCTGCGCGCCGCCCTCATCGAGCACGACATGGACGGCCTGCTCCGGGAGATCTCCCTCGACCGGACCAACGGGCTCCAGGGCAAGACCTGCATCCACCCCTCGCACGTACTGCCCGTGCACGCCCTCTCCGTGGTCAGCCACGAGGAGTTCAGCGACGCCCAGGACATCCTGCGGCCCGAGCGAGGCGGCGGAGGCGTACTGCGGTCCGCGTACACGAACAAGATGAACGAGGTGAAGCCGCACCGCGCCTGGGCGGAGCGCACCCTCCAGCGCGCCGAGGTCTTCGGCGTCACCAACGAGGACATCGGCTTCGTGGAGCTGCTCGCCGCCGGAATCCCCGGCTGACACACATCCCTCCCGGCTGACACACAAGGAATCCATGAACAAGGCTGTGAACGACGGGTCCGGCGTCTGGTCCGCGACGGGCTTCCGCCCCGGAACCAGGGCCGGATCCGCCGACGGCCCCGCCGCCGAGGTCTGGTCCGGGAGCTGGGTCGCCGGGCGCCTCGGCGTCGAACTCGTCGGGGACGAGGGACTCGGCGAACTGCTCGGGCTCGCACTCCGGCGCAACCCCAAGCGCGCGCACCTGCTCGTGTCGAACGTGCTGGGCAAGCACGTACCGCAGTCACCCGCCGTCGTGTACGGGTACGGATTCGCGCTCGGGCTGCGCGTACGCGACCTGCTCGGCGAGGACGAGGCCGGCCGCGCCGTCGTCCTCGGGTACGCGGAGACCGCCACCGGGCTCGGCCACTCGGTCGCGGACGGCGTGGGCCTCGCCCCCTGCCTGCACTCCACCCGGCGCCCGGTCGAGGGCGTCGCGACGGCCGGCGGCTTCGAGGAGTCCCACTCGCACGCCACCTCGCACCTCCTGCTCCCGGAGAACCCGGACCTGCTCGCCACCGACGGCCCGCTCGTCCTCGTCGACGACGAGTTCTCCACCGGCAACACGATCCTCAACACCATCCGTGACCTGCACGCACGCTATCCGCGCGGCCGGTACGTGATAGTCGCCCTGGTCGACATGCGCTCGGCCGCCGACCTCGGCCGCCTCGCGGACTTCGCCCAGGAGATCGACGCGACCGTGGACCTGGTGACGGCCGCCTCCGGCACCGTACGACTGCCCGAGGGCGTACTGGAGAAGGGGCAGGCGCTGGTCGCCGAGCATGAGCGCGAGTACGAGCGGGAGGTGGTGGCGGCCGAGCGCGGGGGAGCGACGGTGGCCCCGGCCTCCGGGTCGCGTCCCGGGCCCGGCGCGATCGCCCGCGTCGACCTCGGCTGGCCGCAGGGCCTCGCCGACGGCGGACGGCACGGCTTCACGCCCGAGCACCGCGTCCGGCTGGAGGGCGCCCTGCCCGCCATGGCGGCCCGAATAGCCGAGGCGCTCCCGCTCCGCGCCCGCCGGGGCCGCGTCCTCGTCCTCGGCTTCGAGGAGCTGATGTACGCGCCGCTGCGGCTCGGGGTCGCGCTGGAGAAGCTGACCGACGCCGAGGTGCGCTACTCCACGACCACCCGCTCACCCGTGCTCGCCGTCGACGACCCCGGCTACGCGATCCGCACCCGGCTCGTCTTCCCCGCCCACGACGGCCCGGCCGACGGACCCGGCGAGCGGTACGCCTACAACGTGGCGGGCGCCGGCTTCGACGCCGTCGTCGCCGTGGTCGACTCCGCCGCCGACACCCCCGAACTGCACGCACCGGACGGCCTGTTGGCGCAGCTCGCCGCGCACGCGGGCAGTGTCCTGCTCGCCGTCGTCCCCTCGTACGTTCCCGGATCCGTACCGGAAACCGCAAAAGAACCTGCACCAGAGTCAGTTGAAAGGCCTTCGATGCTGCCCGAGCCCCTCCGCGGCCCCGACTTCTCCTCGTACGCGGCGGACGAGGTCGGCTGGCTGCTGCAGGACCTCTCGGACACCCGCCTCGAAGCCCCGGTCGAGGAGCGCGAGGAGGCCATCCAGAGCGGTGGCGCCCACTACGCGGAGTCGCTGCCGGTGGAGTACCAGCCGAGCCCCGAGTACCAGGAGCTGTTCCGCGACGCGCTCGCCGGTTCGGCCGCCCGGATCGCCCTGGCCGTCGGCGCGGTCACCGAGACCGTCCTCGCGGAACGCTCACCGCGGCCCGTGCTCGTCTCCCTGGCCCGCGCCGGCACCCCCGTCGGCGTCCTGATGCGCCGCTGGGCCCAGCACCGCCACGGCCTCGACCTGCCCCACTACGCCGTCTCCATCGTGCGCGGACGCGGTATCGACGCCAACGCCCTGCGCTGGCTGGCCGCCCACCACGACCCGGCCGACGTCGTCTTCGTCGACGGCTGGACCGGCAAGGGCGCCATCACCCGCGAACTCGCGGAGGCCCTGCGGGAGTTCGAGGCCTCCGACGGCATCGGCGGCTTCGACCCGGAGATCGCGGTCCTCGCCGACCCCGGCTCCTGCGTGCGCACGTACGGCACCCGCGAGGACTTCCTCATCCCCTCCGCCTGCCTCAACTCCACGGTCTCCGGGCTCATTTCGCGTACGGTGCTCCGCGCCGACCTGGTCGGGGAGCACGACTACCACGGGGCGAAGTTCTACCGCGAACTCGCCGCCACGGACGTCTCCGTCGAGTTCCTGGACGCGATCTCCGCCCGCTTCGACGAGGTCGGCGACGCGGTCGACGACCGGGTCAAGGAACTGCTCTCCGCGGACCGTTCGCCGACCTGGGAGGGCTGGGCGGCGGTCGAGCGGATCAGCGAGGAGTACGGCATCCACGACGTGAACCTCGTCAAGCCGGGCGTCGGCGAGACGACCCGGGTGCTGCTGCGCCGCGTCCCCTGGAAGATCCTCGCCCGGGCCGGGGCGGGCGCCGACCTCGACCACGTACGCCTGCTCGCCGAACAGCGCGGCGTACCCGTCGAGGAGGTCGCCGAACTCCCGTACACCTGCGTCGGACTGATCCACCCCAAGTACACGCGCGGCGCGACCGGCGCCGACGGTAAGGCGGTGACGGTCTGATGGCCGGACCCGCTCCGCGCGCACTGGTCGCCAGCGACCTCGACCGCACGCTGATCTACTCCGCCAACGCGCTGGCGCTGACCGGCCCCGACGCCGAGGCACCCCGGCTGCTCTGCGTCGAGGTCTACCAGAACAAGCCGCTGTCGTACGTGACCGAGACCGCGGCCGGACTGCTCACCGAACTGGGCGGCGCGGCGGACTTCGTCCCGACCACGACCCGTACACGCGAGCAGTACCAGCGGATCCGACTCCCGGGCCCCGCCTCGAAATACGCGATCTGCGCCAACGGCGGCCACCTCCTCGTCGACGGAGTCCCCGACCCGCAGTGGCAGGCCCGGGTGACCGCGCGCCTGGCGGACGAGTGCGCCCCCCTGGACGAGGTGCGCGCGCACATGGCGGCCACCGCCGACCCGGCCTGGGTGCTCAAGCAGCGGGTCGCCGAGGACCTCTTCGTGTACTTCGTCGTCGAGCGCGAACTGCTCCCGGCCGACTGGGCGAAGGACCTGGCCGGCTGGGCGGAGAACCGCGGCTGGACGGTCTCCGTCCAGGGCCGCAAGGTCTACGCCGTACCGAAGCCGCTCACCAAGAGCGCGGCCATGCGGGAGGTGGCCCGCCGTACGGGCGCGGACCTCACCCTCGCGGCCGGCGACTCCCTGCTCGACGCCGACCTGCTGCTGGCCGCGGACCGCGCCTGGCGCCCGGGCCACGGCGAACTGGCCGAGGCGGGCTGGACGGCGCCGGGGGTCACCGCGCTTCCGGAGCAGGGTGTGGCCGCGGGGGAGCGGATCCTCGGGGAGTTCCTCAGCGCGATCCGGTAGTGGTATCGGTAGGAGTGCGGGGCGTACGGGCGTCAAGGGGATCACGGCGATCACGGGGATCACGGGGGGCCTTCGCCTCACGGCGTCGGCCGCCGCGCCCCGGCCTGAAGAGGCGCACGCCCACGAGGACCAGCAGCGCGAGCGCCGCGCAGGCCAGCACCACCTTCGAGTACGCGGACACATAGCCGGCGACGTCGGTCCAGTTCTCGCCGAGCAGATAGCCGGCGAGGACGAAGACCGTGTTCCAGATGGCGCTGCCGAGGGTGGTCAGACCGAGGAAGACGGGCAGGGGCATGCGTTCGACGCCCGCCGGCACCGAGATCAGGCTGCGGAAGAGAGGGATCATCCGGCCGAAGAACACGGCCTTGGTCCCGTGCCGGGAGAACCACGCCTCGGTCCTCTCGATGTCCGACACCTTCACCAGCGGCAGCCGCGCCGCGATGGCGATGGTGCGGTCACGGCCGAGCAGCGCCCCCACGCCGTACAGCGCGAGCGCCCCGACCACCGAACCGGCCGTCGTCCACAGCAGGGCGGCGAACAGGTTCATCTGCCCGGTGCTCGCCGCGAACCCCGCGAGCGGCAGGATCACCTCGCTCGGGATGGGCGGAAACAGGTTCTCCAGGGCGATGGCGATGCCCGCGCCAGGAGCGCCGAGCGTGTCCATCAGGCCGTTGATCCACTGCGGTGCGCTGCTTTCGGTCACGCACCCGACGCTAGAGAACGGAAGCTGAAGCCAGACTGAAGCCGGAGCCGAAGCGGGGTGTCAGCGGGTGCGTGACGGATGCGTGACGGGTGCCCGATGTGCGGGTGTCAGCCGCAGCATCCCCCGCCGCAACAACCGCCACCGCCGCCACCACTTCCGCCGCCCGGTGCGGGCGCGGGTGCCGAGGCGGAACCGCCCACCGCCACCGTCGACAGCAGCTTCACCGTGTCGTCGTGACCGGCCGGACAGTCCGTGGGCGCGGACGACTCGGCCATCGGACGGCTCTTCTCGAAGGTGTCGCCGCAGGTCCGGCAGCGGTATTCATAGCGAGGCATGCGCTCAGGTTAGCGGTCGGAGCGTCCCTCTCCCAGAGGAGCCGGAGGGGGAGCCGAGCCGGAGACCATGGGGGCCGCGCCCCGGTCCAGTGCCTTCGCCCGCAACTCGGCCCCCGCCTTCACCCGCTGCTCCTGCTCGGCCTGTTCGGGATGGCGGGACCGCCAGTACGGATTGTCGTGAGGCAGGGCCGAGCCGACCCGCCCGTACATCCCGAAGAACATCAGCATCACGCCGACCACGAAGCTGAACAGCACGTTCGGGATGCGGAAGGCGAGGAAGTTGGAGTCGGTGTCGAGCAGGGCGAGGTTCACGAAGCCGCTGAGGATGAAGAGGACACCGAGAACCATGTTGATCGTCGAGGCGACGTTGCCGCCGATGACCATGCCGACGAGGAGCAGCAGCCCGGCACAGATGGAGAGCACGCTGAGCGCGCCGTTGGTGCTCAGCCCCGACACCTTGTCCCCGTGGGTGTCGAAGAACCCGACCTTGTCGATCAGCCCCAGAATGCCGAAGACGAGCAGCACGAGCCCCATGAGCCCCGCGCCGATCCGGTAGAACATGCTGAGCCGATGATCGACCGGCAGATGCTCATCGAGCCTGATCCGCCGCCTGGGCGCCGTACGCAGAACATGCGCGGCCATGTCCGCCTCCTCGGGTGCGATCCTCGGGTGGACCCTCAGGTGGGTGTGAGGGGAGGACATCAGTCCTCTCCCACCCCAGCATCCGCCCGGACAGCCGGTCCCGCCAGCTCTGGCCCGAAGCGGCCAGGGCAGACTGTGCCTGTCCGCACAGGCGGCTCTGACCGGGGGAGACGTGCACAAGGGTTGGCCAGAACGCTGGTGGACGACGGCGCTCGTGGCCGCGACGCTGGCCGTCATCGTGGTCTACGACGTGTGGTGGATCGCGAAGTTCCTCACGGAGCCGGAGCCGGAGGCGGATCCGGAGGCGGCGCCGGCGGACTGGTGGGAACTAGCCGTCCGATGCCTGGGCGGAACATGGTTCGCGTTCCTGGGGGTGGCAACGGCCCAACGCACGACCGCTCTCCGGAGGGCGACGACGCAGGACCGATAACCCTCACCGCCCCCGACGACCCCCACGGCCCCATCGGCCCCAACGAAAAAGCCCAAGGCCCAGGCATCCGGCATCACACCGGCTGACCTGGGCCTTGGCTGTGTCCTGGACCTGGTGGGCGCGGACGGTTTCGAACCGCCGACATCCGCCTTGTAAGGGCGGCGCTCTACCACTGAGCTACGCGCCCGGGACGAGTCGACAGCCTACATTGCCCGGGGTGGTGCCCCGCAAACCCGTTCCCGGGGGGTGCCGTGCGGGGGTTTTCCCCACCCTGGATCCGGGAGTGGTCCGGATCCCCCGGCCGGGCCCGGATCCGTACGGTCGAAGTGTGTCCCGGTACGGGGCGGGGCGTTGGGTGTTCGAATCTGGGGGAGTTCCGGTATGAGTGGTCGTCAGCGTTCTTCGGGCAGTGGTGGGTGGCGGCGGCGCGGGGGTCTGGCCGCCGTCGGCGTGGGGGTTGTCGCCGTGGGGCTTCTTGCCTCCGGGTGCGGGAACAGTGCCGATGAGGACAAGGATCCTGAGACGCGGTCGTTCGCGCTCGACGGCCGGACATTGACCGTCGACTCCGACGACTCGGCGCTGGAGCTGGTCGTGGGGGACGTGGACGAGGTCAAGGTCACCCGGTGGTTCAAGGCCAGTGTCGCGATCGGCAAGGATCCCGAGATCACCTGGAGCATGGACAAGGACGACACTCTCAAGCTGCGGGTGCACTGCTCCGGTGTGGTCGCCGACTGCTCGGCCAAGCACCGGATCGTCGTGCCGCGCGGGGTCGCCCTCACGGTGAAGGACCAGGACGGGAGCGTACGGGCCACCGGGTTCGAGGAAGCGCTCGACATTCGCGCCGCTGACGGGTCCGTACGGGTCCAGGATGTGTCCGGGCGTCTGACGCTGCGTACCGAGGACGGGTCCGTCCATGCTTCCGGTGTCGACTCGCGGCGCGTCGACGTGAACACGCAGGACGGGTCCGCGCGCCTTGAATTCGCCTCCGTTCCGGACCGGGTCTCGGCGCGTGGGCAGGACGGATCGCTCACCATCGGGCTGCCGGACGCCAAGTACCGGGTCACGACCGGTGCCCAGGACGGGGCAGTGGACGTGTCGGTGCCGCGTGACAACAGCAGCTCCCATGTGGTGTCCGCCCACACCCAGGACGGGAAAGTCACGGTGCGTACCGCGAACTAACCGGCCCGTGTGTTCGTCCTTACCTGGTGGGAGAATGAATCGGGGCCACCACCGGGGCAGGACGGATCTCAGCACGGGAGAGGGAAGTGACGGCGACACCGGCGACACCTTCACAGCCGTATACGCCGTTTGTGCCGTGCGCACAGCAAGTACCTCGGTCCCGTGCGGGCCGTGATCTGTTGGGCCTGGTGCTGCTGCCGCTTCCGCTGGTCGCGCTCATGCTTCCCGCCGCCTTTGCCGGCGGGGGTACGCGGCGGTGGTTCGGGGGGCGTTCCGAGAGCCAGCGGGCCGAGGCGCAGGCCGCGAAGGACGCCGCGGCGGCCGCGTTCTACGAGCTCGATACGGCGCAGCGCGATCTGCGGATCTCGATCGAGACCATCACCGCCGTCGACGACACCCCGCCCGCCCGGCGCGCGGTCGCCGACTTCGAGGCGCTCGGTCGGCGCATCGACGAGGTCAGCCATACGTACATCGACGCCGTGGACGCCCATGATCTCGACCGGGACGACCTGGAGGCCTCTGTCGCCGCTCAGGCGCGTACGGAGCTGACCAGGGCCAAGGATGAGCTGACCCGGGTCAAGCGGGAGCTCGACCGGTTCGAACAGGGGCTCGGGCCGCTGCTCGGCAAGGCCGAGACGCAGCTTGCCCGGCTCGCCCCGGCCGTGGAGCGGGCCCGCCAGTCCCTGCTCGCCGCGTCCAACGCGCTCGACGCGGTACGGGGGAGCGGCCTCAAGGCCGACGATCTGGCCGCCCGTCTTGCCGCGCTCGCACCCGAGCTGACCAAGCTCAACCAGGGTGCCGGGCAGCACGGGGTGCCGGAGACGCTGGAGCGGGCCGACCGGGTCGCCCGGGATGCCGGGGCCGTGCGCGCGGAGGCCGAGCGGTTGCCGGAGCGGGCCACCGAGATCGACCGCCGCCTTGTGTCGCTGCGGACGCGCGCGCAGGCGCTCACCACGCGGTCCGGGCAGGTGAATCCGGTGCTCAGCGAGTTGCGGCGGCGGTTCGTGGCCGAATGCTGGCAGGACCTTCAGCATGTGCCCGACCAGGCCGCGGAGGCCGTGCGGCAGGCGGAGACGAAGCTGGCGGAGGCGCGGGTCGCTCGGGAGGAGCAGCGGTGGGCCGACGCGACGGCTCTGCTGTCCACGGTGCGGGCTCTGCTGAACACGACCGATGAGGCGGTGTCCGCGGCGGGGGATCGGCTGCGGCGGCTGAACGAGGTGTCGAAGGATCCGCAGCAGGAGATCGAGCGGACGCGGTTCGCCATCCGGGATGCGCAGCGGCTTGCCATGGCCGGGCGCAACACGCCCGATCCCCGGCAGGCGCGGCCGCTCGACGAGTCGGTGGCTCGGCTGGAGCGGGCGATCGGGTCGTTGGAGGGGCGGCATCCGGACTACTGGCACTTCTTGACGGAGCTTGAGGGTGTGCGGGGGGCTGTTGCGGGGGTTGTTTCGCAGATCCGGGAGGAACGAGGGGCCGGCGCCTAGGACCTGTCCGGTCGATCACGGCGAAGACGCGGGGTGTGGCACGCACATCTGCGGCGTTGTCGTCGGTTGCCGACGCTCCGCGTCGACGCCCTCCTCCGCCTTGCAGCTGCACGCACCACACCCCGCTCACCGGCGCCCACAAGGCACCGCAGCTTTCCTTCGCCGTGATCGACCGGACAGGTCCTAGCTGGGGCGTACACCTCCCGGACGGGCGCCCTCGGGCACCCGTCCGGGTTCGGCAGTCGGCTAAAGGTCCACTTCCGTATTGCCCCTAGTAGGCGCCGCCGCCGTAGCTGTACCCGTCGGAGACGTCCGGGTACATCGACGACGAGCGGTGGCGTGACTGGCTGGCCATGCGTCGGCGCGACTGATTGCGCCGGGACCGCGACCGGGACCGGCCGGTGCGTTCGTCGTCGTAGCCGTCGTCGTGGCCGCCGTAGCTGTACGCCTCGCTGATGTCGGGGGCGATGGAGGACGCGCGGGTGCGTGACCGGCTGGCCATGCGGCGGCGTGACTGGCTGCGCTGCCGTGAGCGGCCGGTGCGTTCGTCGTCGTAGCCGTCGTCGTGGCCGCCGTAGCTGTACGCCTCGCTGATGTCGGGGGCGATGGAGGACGCGCGGGTGCGTGA
>NZ_JBVJLW010000014.1:0-2138 GCF_055584525.1 Streptomyces sp. NPDC102514 | reverse complement strand
GCCGGCTGGCCATGCGGCGGCGTGACTGGCTGCGCTGCCGTGAGCGGCCGGTGCGCTCGTCGTCGTAACCGCCGCCGTCGAAGCTGGTCGCGAAGTCCGCCCCGTCGAGCGTCCCGCCGCGGGCGAGCAGGTTCAGCTGCTCCCGCTGGTTCATCCGGCCCCGGGAACGGCTGCGCCGGCGGGACGGATCGCGCTGACGGTAGGACGTGTCCAGCTCGTGGGGGCTGGCGCTGCGGTCGCTCCCGAGGTCCGGGTAGCTGGACAGCGAGTCGAAGTCGTTGGTCCGCCCCGAGCGCAGCCGGTACGAGCGGGCACCGTGGCTCCGCATCATGGCGTCCTGCTCGTGCTCGTCCGGGTAGCGACCGGTGCGCGCGACCCGGCGACCCGCATCGAGTTCGGCCCGCTCGTAGTTCATCAGCGGCCGTGTCCTGCGCACCTGGCCATTGCTGTCGAAGTACGGCGCGTTGCCCCGGCCGCTGCGGAGCATGTGGCTGTAGCTGTCGTCGGACTGCTCGACGGCCGCGGTGCGTGGTGCGTTGCGGAAGCCGGGCTGATGGGCGTACCCCATCATGTTCATGTGCATGGCGTTGGCCGGGTTGTTGTGCACCTCCAGCGCTTCGGTCTGCGCGTCGCGGTACTGCCGCTGCGTCATACCGGTCGTGCCGATGCGGTCCCGGCGGCGTGTGCCGGTGCCGTCGTGGGCCCGGTGGTCGTCATAGCCCTCGTAGTAGGCGGGGAGGTCGTTCTCCACGGCTCGGGCGTGGGCGCCGACCGCTCCCGCCTGGCCACGGGGCACCCGGGTACGGGCGCGGGGGGCGGCGGCGGAGTACAGGATCGGGTGTTCGGCCTGGTGCGTGCTGTTGCCGTCGATCACCGAGTCCCACTCGTCCTCCAGACGGCGCCGCTCGCGGTTGCGGCCGCGGTAGGTGCCGTCGTCGTACCCTCCGGCACGCTGGATCGTCAGCGGGGCGCTGGCGTTCGGCCCGGACAGACTGCGTGAGACGGCCGCGTTGCCCGCGAGCCGCTGGAGGTTCAGGATCGAAGTCGCCCCGGACGAAGCCGCGTTGTCGTTCTGGCGGGGGAGGGGGCGGGAAGATGTCCCCCCACGCGTCCGGGTCGGGTCTTCGCGTGCGTACATCGCTGGCTCCCTGGGTTGTGCAGGCTCTCGTCGAGCAAATTGAAGACGGTACGGGAGGGCGACGAGGCGACACCAGGGTCTCCGAGGCACAAGTCGGCGTCCTGGCGGGCAGAGTTGAGGCGGCCCGGCGGACGGCGTCCGCCGGTGAGCGGGGGTGTGCCCCGGCTTTCGGTTGACCCTGGCTTGGGGCTTGGGGCTTGGGGCTAGCGGCTAGGGCGCGGGGCGGTCTGTCGGCTCCCCCGCGCGTTTGACGCTCATCCTTGCGTCGACCTTCTCCGTCGGTGTGACCTCCGACCAGAAGCGGTGGCAGGTGACGAAGACCGCCAGTTCCCGTTCGCGTTGGCGGAGTTTTTCGACCTCTGCCTGTTCGTCGGGGGTCCAGCCCGGGGAAGCGGGGCGTTCCACCTTGCGCCAGCCGTGGTCGTCGCTGAAGCCGTCCAGGGGCTCGACCGACCAGGGGAGCCGCTTCAGCAGGGCCAGAAGTTCGGCCCGGACCTGATGCAGCTCCTCCTGACCGGACAGGAGGTCGCTTGGGAAGTCGAAGGTCTCAGCCACCCGGCAATGGTACGTCTGTTCGATTTTGCGATGCGAGTTCTTTGGGGGATGTCGCAGGGGGAGTTCACGCGAACGCTCGTGTTGTCAGTGCCGCGCGCGAGACTGGACGTATGTGCCGCAGCATCAAGACTCTCCGACCGCCCGTCCTGCCCGAAGAGGCCACGGAGGAGGACATCCGCGCCGCCGCTCTTCAGTACGTCCGCAAGATCTCGGGCTTCCGCGCCCCGGCCGCCCACAACCGCGAGGTCTTCGAACGCGCCGTCGACGCCGTCGCCGAAGCCACGGCCGAACTCCTGGCCGGACTGGAGGTGAGGGGGCAGGGCGGGCGCAAGGAGCAGACCTCCCACACGCCTTAGGGCTCGTAAAGAATCAACACGTTGCTTCACGGTCTCTGCGTCGTTGGTGTGGTATGCGCATACCGAGCGAGGTCCGCAATCAACTCGCC